>JANOWE010000251.1:0-2545 GCA_031417735.1 Betaproteobacteria bacterium | reverse complement strand
CCGGCGCCCTCGGCCCCGTATCAGCGGTGGACTACCGTGGTTTCAAACCTCGCCTGCCGCCGTGGTGACGGGAGCGGTGGGGTGGGTTGCCCTGTTCCACGGAGGTAAAGGAGGAGCCGCCGGGTGAGTTTTCCGGCGGCGGGGGACACGCAGTGGAACAGGGCAGCCCGCCCCGCCGCTCAAGCGCATGACGTTAACCGTCAGCTACCTTGCTGGTCAGAGAAGGGCAGCAAAGAGCCCCAAGCCGGCACCCAAGCTTCAGATTCGTCCAAGCTTGCCTGGCCGCACCCGTTGCGCCGTCGCCTGCTCGGCCGTGGCACCATCCCCCCATGCTCGCCTATCGCCACGCCTTCCATGCCGGCAACCATGCCGATGTTCTCAAGCACGCCACGCTGGTGGCGGTATTGCGTCATCTGGGGGCCAAGGACAAGGGTTTCCGCATCGTCGACACCCATGCCGGCGCGGGCGCCTATGCGCTGCAGGCGCCCGCGTCACAGAAGCTGGCCGAACACGAGCAGGGCATTGCGCGGCTGTGGAAGGCGCGCAAGCTGCCGCCGATGCTGGTCGACTACCGTGACCAGGTGCGCGCCTTCCAGTCCGCGCAAGGTCTGCCCGAGGGCGCTGAGCTGGCGCTCTATCCCGGCTCGCCGGCGCTGAGCCTGGCACTGCTGCGGCCGCAAGACCAGCTGCGATTATTCGAACTTCACCCCAGTGACCATGCGCTGCTGGCGGAACACGTGGGTGACGACAAGCGCGTGCAGGTGGCGCTGACCGACGGCTTCGCCGGCCTGAAGGCTCAGTTGCCACCCACCACCCGGCGCGGCCTGCTGCTGATCGACCCCAGTTACGAGATCAAGACCGACTACTCGGCGGTGCTGGCCGCCTGCCGCGAGGCGCTGACCCGCTTTGCCGAAGGCGTGGTCATGGTCTGGTACCCCGAACTGGCGCTGCGCGAATCGGCACAGCTGCCCACGCGATTGAAGGCGCTGGCCCAGGCCCAGGCCACAAAGGGCTGGTTGCACGCGCGGCTCAGTGTGGCCCGGCCCAATGACCGGGGCTTCGGCATGCTCGGCAGCGGTGTCTTCCTGATCAACCCGCCGCATCCGCTCAAACCCGCACTGCAGCAGGCCCTGCCCGAGCTGGTGCGGCTGCTGGGCCAGCATGACGGCGCGTCGTTCACGCTGGAGGCGGCGCAAGGCGTGTGAGGGCCGGTGCTTGGGACGACATGCCAGAGCTGGGGCATGCCGTCACACGGCGCTTATTCCAGCAGGGCCCTGCGCAGCGCCGAGCCGACGAAAGGCCGGGGCAGGTCTGGCCAGCCGCGCACCAGGCTGGCGATGCGCAGGTTCAGCGGTGCGGCCATGCCATGGTGTTTGGCCAGCCTGGCCACCGCGCCGTGGAAGGCGTCGACCTCGGTCGGCCGGCCTCGGGCCAGGTCGTCGGCCATGCTCGAGCGGGCCTTGTCGTCGATGCGCAGCATGCGTGCGGCCAGCAGCCTGAACAGCGGCGTGGGCAGGCGCAGCACCGCCGGCAGCCAGCCCGGCGGCAGCGGCGACATGCGGGCCGGCCGGATACCGGCGCGGCGCAGCACGGCCAGCGTCTCGTCCATCAGCGCTGCGCTGCACCAGCGCAGATCACGGTCGAGCAACTGCGCACGCAACGGCAGGCCCGACAGCGCATTGACAGCATTGTTCAGGTTCAGCAGCAGCTTGCCCCATTGCACGGGCAGCAGGTCGCGGTGCAGGCTCATCGGCAGGCCGGCAGCGGCCAGCACCGGCAGCCAGGCATGCAGGGCAGGGTGGTACTGCGCGGCCATCATGCCGCTGGTGCCTCGGTGCAGATGGCCAGGGCCGAGTTCGGCCACGTTGAACGGCACCATGCCCGGCAGCAGGGCCAGCCGGGGCGCGACCCGCCGCGCGGCCGCGACGTTGTCGATGCCGTTCTGCATCGACACCACCGGTGTGCCTGCCGGCAGGGCCGCGGCCAGCGCGGTGGCGGCTTCCACTGTGGCGCCGCTCTTCACGCACAGCAGCACCAGGCCGGGTGCCAGGCCGCGCGGCACCTGTTCATGCAGTTCCAGGGTTTCGGCCGGCAAACGGATCTGGCCGTTGTCGCAGTCGGTCAGGGTCAGGCCATGGCTGCGCAGCGCGGTGAGCATGCGCGGGCGGCCGACCATCACCACCGGCACGCCGGCGGCAGCCAGCCGCCCACCCAGCCAGCCGCCGATGCTGCCGGCGCCCATCACCAGCACCGGCTCCACCGCAGCGCTGTGGCGCAGTCCTCTCATGACCATGGTGTTTGACACAGGCTTCTAGAATGGCCGGGGCTGACAGGGACAAGCATGAGCATCAAGAGTGATCGGTGGATTCGCCGCATGGCGCAAGAGCACGGCATGATCGAGCCATTCGAGCCTGGCCAGGTGCGCCAGACCGCCGACGGACAGAAGATCGTGAGTTATGGCACGTCGAGCTACGGCTACGACATCCGCTGCGCACCCGAGTTCAAGGTCTTCACCAACATCTATTCGACTGTGGTGGACCCGAAG
>JANOWE010000250.1:0-3312 GCA_031417735.1 Betaproteobacteria bacterium | reverse complement strand
GTGGCGGTGGCGTGGGCCAGTTGCAGCAAGGTGAAGCTGTTGTAGCCCTGGCCGATGCCCAGCGAAATGGTCTCGCCCGCATACCAGCGCTGCTGTTCGGGCTTGCGGTAGTTGCGACGCTTCCAGTCGGTGGACGGCAGGATGCCGCGGTACTCGCCCTGCAGGTCGATGCCGGTGAGCTGACCGAAGCCGAAGGGCGCGAGCTGCTCGGCCATCAGGTCCACGCCCATGTCGGCGGCCAGCTGGTAGTAGTAGGTGTCGCAGCTCTGCACGATGGACCTGTGCATGTCGACCGAGCCATGGCCGCCTTCCTTGTCGTCGCGGAACTTGTGGTTGCCGAACCAGAAATAGCCCGGGTCGGAAATCGACTGCTGCGGCGTGCGCTTGCCGCTGTTCAGCGCGGCCAGCGCCATGAAGGGCTTGTACGTGGACCCCGGCGGGTAGGTGCCACGCAGGGCGCGGTTGAGCAGCGGGCGGTCGATCGACTCGTTCAGCTCGCGCCAGCTGTCGACGTCGATGCCGTCGATGAACAGGTTGGGGTCGTAGGTGGGCTTGCTGACGAAGGCCAGCAGCTGGCCGTTGCGCGGGTCGATCGCCACCAGCGCGCCGCGCCGGTCGCCAAACAGCTGCTCGACCAGCCGCTGCAGTCGCAGGTCTATGCCCAGCACCAGCGTGTTGCCCGGCGTCGCAGCACGGCTGTTCAGCCGGCGCACGGCGCGGCCATTGGCCGAGATCTCGACCTCTTCGAAGCCGGTGATGCCGTGCAGCTCTTTTTCGTAGCTTTGCTCCACGCCCAGCTTGCCGATGTGGTCGGTGCCTCGGTAGTTGGCCAGCTGGTCTTCGTCCCAGTCTTCCATCGCCTTTTTCTCGGCGGTGTTGATGCGGCCGATGTAACCCAGCAAATGGCTGGCGGAGTCACCCGCCGGGTAGCTGCGGAACAGCCGCGCCCGCACCTCGACACCCGGAAAGCGGAAGCGCTGCGCGACAAAGCGCGCCACCTCTTCGTCGCTGAGCTTGGTCCGGATGGGCAGTGACTCGAAGTTTCGGCTCTCATCCTGCAGGCGGCGAAAACGGCGGCGGTCACGAAGCTCGATGGTGATCAGGCCGGCCAGCGCATCGATCGTTGCCTCCAGCGGCGCCTGCAGCTTGGACGGCGTGATCTCCAGCGTATAGGCCGAGTAGTTGTTGGCCAGCACCGTGCCATGGCGGTCGGTGATCAGGCCGCGGTTGGGCACGATGGGCACGACCGAGATGCGGTTGGCCTCGGCCTGCGTGGACAGCTCGTCATGGCGCAGCACCTGCAGGTGCACCAGCCTGGCCAGCAGCAGACCGAACAGCAGCAATACAAAGACCGCCGCCACCAGCAGGCGCAGGCGGAAGTGGTCCAGTTCACGCTCGAGGTTCTTCAGCTCCATGTCGGCGCGTGGTCTTCTCTACAGGGGCCGATTGGCATCGGGATTGGGCGCCCGACGCTGCGGCGCCAGCAACACCGCGCCCACCAGCGGCCACAGCGCGGCCTCAGCCAGCGGCGCGGCGAACAGCCAGCCACCCGGGAACATGCCGCCGGCGATCATCCGCGCGATCAGCGAGACCAGGTGGGCGGTGAAGAACACCGGCAGTACCTGCAGCGCCTGGCCCGGCAGCGTGAACCAAAGCAGCCGGCGGTGCATGCTCACCGCCAGGTAGGCCATCAGCGTGTAGGCCAGTGCATGCTGGCCCAGCACCGCGCCCTGGTGCACGTCCAGCAGCAGGCCGAGCACAAAGCCCAGGCCCACACCCACGCGTTGCGGCTGGTGCACGATCCAGAACACCAGCACCAGCGCCAGCAGGTCGGGCGCGGCGGCATGGCGGCCCAAGGGCAGCATCTGCAAGGCCGCCGCCACCAGCAAGGAAAAGCCGATGAACACCTGGTTGACCGGCAGCAGCAGTTGGTTCTCCGGGCTGGCCATGCTCAGCGGGCACTCCGCTTGGGCGCTGCCGGCCTGGTGGCTGCATTGCTGGCCGCAGCCGACGCTGGCGCCGAGGCGGCTTCGGCCGCTGGCGCTGCTGCGACCACGCTGGGCGGCGCCTCATAGGCCGGGTCGCCGGGCAGGGGACGCGGCAGCATCTGGGCGGCGGTGGGCTGCAACACCAGCACATGGCGCACCGCATCGGCCACCGCCGACGGCGCCAGCAGCACCCGGGCAAAACCGGTGTCGGCACGGCGTTCAACCTGGGCCACCTTGGCCACCGACAGTCCTGGTGGGTAGACACCATCCACGCCGCTGGTCACCAGCAGGTCACCGGTCTGCACATCGGCATTGGCGGCCATGAAGCGCAACTCCATGCCGCCCAGGCCGCTGGGGTCGGCACCACCATAGGCCGCTCCACGCTGACCCGTGCGCTGGTTGAGCACCGGTATCGCCGCGTCCTTGTCGACCAGCAGCGTGACCACCGCGCTGAGCGGGTAGAGCCGTGTCACCTGGCCCAGCACACCAGCGGGGTTGATCACCGGCGCGCCCAGCAGCACACCATGCTGGCCGCCCCGGTCGATGACCAGCCGGCGGGCGTACAGGTCGGCCGCCTCGTACAAGACCTCGGCGCTGAGCATGGCCACCTGCAGCGCCGGGCGCAGCTCAAGCAAGCCACGCAGCTCGGCGTTTTCAGCCGCCAGTTGCTCGGTGCGGCCGGCGCGTTCACTGAGCTGGGCCAGGCGCTGGCGCAAGGCCACCTCGTTCTGGCGCGCCATGTCCAAGCCCTGCAGGTAGACCATCAAGCCCTGCGCCATGTCCACCGGTGCCTGCATCAAACGCTGTGCCGGCAGCAGCGCGGTGGCCAGCGCGGCGCGCAACGGCTGGGCCATCTTGAAACGCGTGTCGGCCGCCATCAGGAACACGGCCAGCGCCGAGCACAGAACCAACTTGGTCAGTGCCGACGGGCCCTGGCGGAAGAAGGGCGGTGGCGTGCGGTCTATCGTGCCCAGCGGCATGGCGTCGGCTCAGCGCTTGGCCATGGCGGCGGTCCGGCCCCGGTTTCTGGGCGCCGGCGCTGCCTTGGCCATGATGGCGGCTTACTCGCTGGTGAAGATGGAACCCAGCCGCTCCATGCGCTCCAGCGCCATGCCGCAGCCGCGCACCACACAGGTCAGCGGGTCTTCGGCCACCAGCACCGGCAACCCGGTTTCCTCGGCCAGCAGGCGGTCCAGATCGCGCAGCAGCGCGCCGCCTCCGGTGAGCATCATGCCGCGATCGGCGATGTCCGCGCCCAGTTCGGGCGGCGTCTGCTCCAGCGCATTCTTCACGCTCGAGACGATCTGGTTCAGCGGGTCGGTCA
>JANOWE010000249.1:0-42235 GCA_031417735.1 Betaproteobacteria bacterium | reverse complement strand
GCAGCGGCGCGGTCTCGCCTGAAATGCGGGCAATGGCCAGCAAGATGCCGGTGATCACACCCGAGCGCGCGGATTTCAAGGTGATCGAGCTGATGACCTTCCACTTCGGCGTGCCCAGCGCGTAGGCCGCTTCGCGCAGCGCGTTGGGAATCAGGCTGAGCATGTTCTCGGTCGTGCGAATGACCACCGGAATCACGATCAGTGCCAGCGCCAGCGCACCGGCCATGCCCGAGAACGACTTCACCCGCGCCACCACCATGGCATAGATGAACAGGCCGATGACGATGGATGGCGCCGAGAGCAGGATGTCGTTGATGAACTGGGTGCTGCGACCGAGCCAGCTGTTGCGGCCGTATTCGGCCAGGTAGATGCCGGCCATGATGCCGATCGGCGTGCCCACCGCCGTGGCCAGACCCACCATCACGAGCGAGCCGAAGATGGCATTGGCCAAGCCCCCCGTGTCCGACATCGGCGGCGGCGTCATCTCGGTGAACACGGCCAGGCTCAGCCCGCTCACGCCCAGCAAGATGGTTTCCCACAGGATCCAGATCAGCCAGAACACGCCAAAGGCCATGGCGCCGGTGGCCAGGCTCAAGACCAGCACATTGACCGCCTTGCGGCGACGGTGGTGGCGCATGCGCGAAGGGTCAAGACTGCTCAGGCTCATGATTTGCGGCCCTCGCCCTTGCGCAACTGCGCCAGCAGCAGCTTGGACAGCGCCAGCACCACAAAGGTGATGAAGAACAGCACCAGCCCGAGATAGATCAGCGCCGACTGGTGCAGGCCCTCACCGGCTTCGGCAAACTCATTGGCCAGCACTGAGGTGATGCTGTTGCCGGCCTCGAACAGGGACGGCGAATCGAGTTGGTTCATGTTGCCGATGACAAAGGTCACCGCCATGGTCTCGCCCAGAGCCCGGCCCAGACCCAGCATGATGCCGCCGACCACACCGGCCTTGGTGTAGGGCAGCACCACCGAGCGCACCACCTCCCAGGTCGTGGCGCCCAGGCCGTAGGCCGATTCCTTCAGCAAGGCCGGCGTGACCTCGAACACGTCACGCATCACCGAGGCGATGAACGGAATGATCATGATCGCCAGGATGATGCCGGCCGACAGGATGCCGATGCCCACGGGCGGCCCGGTGACCAGCGCACCCAGGTAGGGCAGACCGTCGAACAAGGCCTGCAGCGGCTGCTGCACAAAGCGCGCCAGCACCGGACCAAAGACCATCAAGCCCCACATGCCGTAGACGATGGACGGCACCGCTGCCAACAATTCGACCGCGATGCCGAGCGGGCGCTTGAGCCAGCCGGGCGACATCTCGGTCAGGAACAGTGCGATGCCGAAGCTGACGGGCACCGCGATGACCAGCGCGATGAACGAAGTCATCAGCGTGCCGTAGATCATCACCAGGCCGCCGTAGCGGTCTTGCACCGGGTCCCACTCGCTGCTGGTCAGAAAGCCCAGACCGTACTCGCGAATGGCCGGCGCGGCGCCCACCACGAGCGAGCCGATGATGCCCGCCAGCAGCGCCAGCGTGAGCAGCGCTGCGGCCAGCGCCAGGCCGGCAAACAGCCGGTCGGCCCAGGCCGCGCGCACTGCGCGCGGTGCAGGGCCACCCGCCGGAAGAGGTCTCGCCACGGCCTTGTCCTTGTCAGAAAACGGTGTGGCCGGCAGTGTAGCGGCCATGCTGGCAGGCGAGCTTCGCAGCAGCGGTGAGCAGGGCCGAGTGCTGTCATACCGGCCTTACTTGCTGGCCACGGCCTTGCCCGCGCCGTCCTTGAGGTCGGCGGCCCAGAGCTTGCGCACCAGGGTTTTCACCGAATCCGGCAACGGCACATATTCCAGATCACTGGCCATCTTGTCGCCGCTGACGTAGGCCCAGTCGATGAACTTGAGCGTGGCGGTGGCGCTGGCTGGTTTGTCCTGCAGCTTGTGCATCAGGATGAAGGTGGCGCCGGTCAGCGGCCAGGCGTCCTTGCCCGATTGCTCGGTCAGCACCTGGTAGAAGCTCTTGGACCAGTCGGCGCTGGCGGCGGCGGCCTTGAAGTTGGCGTCGTCTGGCGCGACAAAATTGCCGGCCTTGTTATCAGCAGCACATGGCTCATCTTGTTCTGCTTGGCATAGGCGTACTCGACATAGCCAATCGAGTTGGGCAGGCGCTGCACATACACCGACACACCTTCGTTGCCCTTGCCCGCAGCGCCCTTGCCCGGCCAGTTCACCGCCGTGCCCTCGCCGACCGAGGACTTCCATTCGGCGTTGACCTTGGACAGGTAGTTGGTGAACAAGAAGCTGGTGCCCGAACCATCGGATCGACGCACCGCCGTGATCGCCGCGTCGGGCAACATCACGCCGGGGTTGAGCGCCACCAGCGCCGGGTCGTTCCATCTGGCGATCTTGCCCAGGTAGATGTCACCCAGCAGCTGGCCGGTGAGCTTGAGCTGGCCGGCTTGCACGCCGGCGATGTTGACCACCGGCACCACACCGCCGATCACGGTGGGAAACTGAACCAGACCGTCGGCCTGCAGCACCTCGTCAGTCAGCGGTGCGTCGGACGCGCCAAAGTCCACCGTCTTGGCCTTGATCTGCTTGAGGCCAGCGCCCGAACCCACGGACTGGTAGTTGATGCGCGCACCGGTGGCCTTGTTGTACGCGTCGGCCCATTTGGCGTAAACGGGCGCAGGAAATGAGGCGCCCGCGCCGGTGGCGTCTTGCGCCCAGGCGCCGGCGGCAGCAAACAGTGAAGCCGAGATCAGGGTGGCTTGCGGCAGAACGGATTTCATGGGATGCCTTTCAGCTTGAATGGCGGTGCGACACCGCAACATCCCAGACTGTAAAAAATCCATGTGACAGGCCTGTGACGCCAGTGGTCTGCGGTGTCACACACGCCGCCGCTGCAGGGTCAGCGAGGCCTGGGTGGATCAGGGGCCCGCCACCGGCCACTCAGGCCATTGCGGCCTGGGCCAGACGCTCAGCCATGGCGCGGGTCTGCTCACCGTCACGGGCCTCGACCATCACCCGCAGCACCGGTTCGGTACCCGAGGCACGGATCAGCACCCTGCCCTGGCCGGCCAGTTCGGCCTCGACCTGCTGGGTGGTGCGTGTCAGCGTGGCGTTGTTCTGCCAGGTCGACAGGCTGGCCAGGCTGGGCAGCCGCACATTGAGCAGGGTCTGCGGGAACAGCGTGACGCCGTCCAGCAATTGCGCCAGGGGCTGCTTGGCGCGCTGCACGGCTTCGAGCACCTGCAAGGCGCTGACAATGCCGTCGCCCGTGGTGTGCTTGTCCAGCGCCAGCAAATGGCCAGAGCCTTCACCGCCGAGCAGCCAGCCACGGGCGGCCAGTTCTTCCAGCACATAGCGGTCACCGACCTTGGCCCTTACCAGTTGCACGTCGCGGGCCTTCAGCGCCAGTTCCACTGCCATGTTGGTCATCAGGGTGCCCACGGCGCCCGACACCGCGTGACCGCGAGCCAGGCGGTCGGCGACCAAGACGTACAGCAGTTCGTCGCCGTTGAACAGCCGGCCATGACTGTCCACCAGTTGCAGCCGGTCGGCATCACCGTCCAGCGCCACACCATAGTCGGCGCCATGCTCGGCCACCGCCGCGACCAGCGCCTGCGGCGCGGTGGCGCCGAAACCGGCGTTGATGTTCACGCCGTCGGGGCTGCAGCCGATGGTGATGACCTCGGCGCCCAGTTCATGGAACACCTCGGGCGCCACATGGTAGGCCGCGCCATGGGCGGCATCGATCACCACCTTCATGCCGCGCAGGCTCATGTCCTTGCTGACCGTGCTCTTGCAGAACTCGATGTAGCGCCCGCGCGCATCTTCCAGCCGGCGGGCCTTGCCCAAGGTGGCGGAATCGACCCACTGCGGCGCGTCTTCCAGCGCGGCCTCGACGGCCAGTTCCCAGTCGTCAGACAGTTTCTCGCCCTTGGCCGAGAAGAACTTGACGCCGTTGTCCTGATAGGCGTTGTGCGAGGCGCTGATGACCACGCCCAGGTCCAGCCGCAACGCCCGGGTGAGGTAGGCCACGCCCGGGGTGGGCAGCGGCCCGCTGAGCAAGGTGTCGACGCCGGCTGAGGCCAGGCCGGCTTCGAGAGAGGACTCGATCATGTAGCCCGAAATGCGCGTGTCCTTGCCAATCAGCACCGTCGGCCGATCGGCGTGGCGGCGCAGCACACGGCCCACGGCATGACCCAGCCTGAGCATGAAGTCGGGCGTGATGGGCGCTGTGCCCACGGTGCCACGGATGCCGTCGGTACCGAAGAATCGCCTGCTCATCAAAATTCCCCCTCTGGATTGTTGTGGCGCGGATTCTGTGTGCCACCCCCCACTGCGGTGTGTCGTCATGTAAGCCCCGGCAGACCGGCTGCACGCCAGACCTTGAGCGCGTCCACCATGGCCGCCACGTCATGCACCCGCAACACGTGGCCACCACGCTGCACGCAGGCCAGCGCTGCGGCCACGCTGGCGACCTGACGCTCGTCAACCGCACGCCCGGTGAGCTGACCCAGCGTCGACTTGCGGCTCCATCCCAGCAGCAGCGGCTGGCCCAGTGCCAGCAAAACCTGCTGGCCTTGCAACAAGGCCCAATTGTGTTCCGGCAACTTGCCGAAACCGATGCCAGGGTCGAGCACGATTCGGTGCAATGCCACGCCGGCGGCATGCACGGCCTGCAGCCGCTGGCGCAGAAAGCCCACCACGGCGGTCAGCACATCGCCATCGTAGTGCGGCGCCACCTGCATCTGGCCAGGCTCGCCCTGCATGTGCATCAGGCACACGCCTGTGTCAGGTGCCTGCGCCAGCACTTCAAGTGCGCCAGGGCGCAACAAGGCGCGCACATCGTTGACGATGTCCGCGCCGATTTCGATCGCTTCGGCCATTAGTTCGGGCCGGCTGGTGTCCACCGACACCGGAATGCCCAGCGTCACCGCATGGCGCAGCACCGGCATCAGCCGTTGACGCTCTTCAGCCAGGCCGGGCGACCGGGCGCCCGGGCGGGTGGACTCGGCGCCGATGTCAAGCAGGTCAGCGCCTTCGGCCAGCAACTGGTCGCAGTGCCGCCGAGCAGCGTCGGCAGCGGCGAACTGGCCACCATCGGAGAAGGAATCGGGCGTGACGTTGACGATGCCCATCACCTGCGGCCGAGACAGGTCGATCCGGAAGCGTGTGGTGCGCCACAACGGGCTCGGGCCGGTCGCATTCATGACGTCAGCTTCATCAAGCAATACGGGGCCTAAAAGGCCCCGTGTGCGCTTGGAGTGTGCGGGTGGATCGCGGGCAGGACGCTCAGGCCACTGTCACCGGCTCAGCGCCGGTGGCCACCGTGCCGCTGCCGCTGCTCGGTCCCTCGGGACGGACGGTCGGAGTCCAGTCCTTGGGCGGCCGCGGCGGCTTGCCGGTCATGATGTCCTCGATCTGATCGGCGTCTATGGTTTCCCACTCAAGCAGCGCCTTGGCCAAGGCGTGCATCTTGTCCTGGTTGTCCTCGATCAGCTTGCGCGCAGCACCGTATTGCTCATCGATGATGCGGCGCACCACCTGGTCAACCTTGCGCATCGTCTCTTCGGACATGGTCGTGGTCTTGGTCACCGAACGGCCAAGGAAGACCTCGCCCTCGTTCTCGGCGTAGACCATCGGGCCCAGCTCATCGGTCATGCCGTACCGGGTAACCATGTCGCGGGCAATCTGCGTCGCCCGCTCGAAGTCATTGGACGCGCCAGTGGTCATCTGGTTCATGAACACCTCTTCGGCGATTCGCCCACCGAACAACACCGAAATGGTGGACAGCATGCGCTCCTTGTCCAGACTGTAGCGGTCGCCTTCAGGCAACTGCATGGTCACGCCCAGCGCACGGCCGCGCGGGATGATGGTGACCTTGTGCACCGGGTCGGTCTTGGGCAGCAGCCTGGCCACCAGCGCATGGCCTGACTCGTGGTAGGCGGTGTTCTTGCGCTCTTCTTCGGGCATGACCATGGACTTGCGCTCAGGGCCCATCATGATCTTGTCTTTGGCCTTCTCGAAGTCGACCATTTCCACCACCCGGCCATTGCGGCGGGCGGCGAACAAGGCAGCTTCGTTGACCAGGTTGGCCAGATCAGCACCTGAGAAGCCGGGCGTGCCACGGGCCAGGATATCGGCACGGATGTCTTGCCCGATCGGCACCTTGCGGGTGTGCACATTCAGGATCGCCTCGCGGCCGCGCACATCGGGCAGCGTGACATAGACCTGACGGTCGAAGCGGCCCGGGCGCAGCAGCGCGGGGTCAAGGATGTCGGGCCGGTTGGTCGCGGCCATCACGATCACGCCCAGATTGGTCTCGAAGCCATCCATCTCGACCAGCATCTGGTTCAGCGTCTGCTCACGCTCGTCGTTGCCACCGCCCAGGCCGGCGCCGCGGTGGCGACCCACGGCGTCGATCTCATCGATGAAAATGATGCAGGGCGCGCTTTTCTTGGCCTGCTCGAACATGTCGCGCACACGGGCCGCGCCGACACCCACGAACATCTCGACGAAGTCAGAACCGCTGATCGCGAAGAACGGCACCTTGGCTTCACCTGCGATGGCCTTGGCGAGGAGGGTCTTGCCGGTGCCCGGAGGGCCGACCAGCAGCACGCCGCGCGGGATGCGGCCACCCAGCTTCTGGAACTTCTGCGGGTCCTTCAGGAAGTCGACCAGTTCCTTCACTTCTTCCTTGGCCTCGTCGCAACCGGCGACGTCGGCAAAGGTGGTGGTGTTGCTGGCCTCGTCAAGCAGTTTGGCCTTGCTCTTGCCGAAGCTGAAGGCACCGCCCTTGCCACCGCCCTGCATCTGGCGCATGAAATAGACCCAGACGCCGATCAGCAGCAGCATCGGCCCCCAGCTGATCAGCAGCGACACCAGCAGCGACGGCTCTTCGCGTGGCTTGACGTCGAACTTGATGTTGTTGTTGATCAGGTCACCGACCAGACCCCGGTCGAGGTAGGTGGCGGTCGAGCGGATGCGCTTGTCGTCATTGGTCAGCGCAATGATTTCAGTCCCGCCATTACCCTCTTGCAGGGTCACGGCCTTGATGCGCTTGGCGCGCACTTCTTCCAGGAAATCGGAATACCCGACCATCGAGCCTGACGCCACCCCACGGTCGAACTGCTTGAACACGGTGAACAGCACGAGTGCGATCACCAGCCAAACAGCCACCTTGGAGAACCATTGATTGTTCACTCCGGCTCCTTTAGCCAAACCCTGGCCAATGCACCTGGCCCGACAACAAGGCCCTGCTCCGCAGCGGCGAAGCGGGCTACCAACCCAGCTCAAACGCAGGCACAAGGGCCGCGCCAGCGAAGACTCACGGCCTTCAACTGGGGACGATTCTAGACGAGTCAAGTCCCCCGGACGGGTGCTGGCAGCAACGCTGAAAACAGACAATTCCGGTCGAAATCAGGGCTTTGGCTCGGCGCCGCCGACCCGGCCCGGCACTTTCAGACCAATGCCGACCAGAAAGGTTTCAGAAGATCTGTCGCGCGAGGCCTTGGGCTTGATCGGCTTGACGACCTTGAACCGCGCCTTGAACATGGCCAGCACCGCGTTGTAGCCACTGCCATGAAAGACCTTGGCGACGAAGGCCCCCTGCGGTCGCAGATGGTCCTGGGCAAAGTCCATTGCCAGTTCGACCAGTTCCTCGATGCGCGCGGCGTCGGTCGACTCAATGCCCGAGAGGTTTGGCGCCATATCGGACAGCACCAGGTCCACCGGCCGACCGGCCACCGTCAGTTGCAACTCGTGCAGCACCTCGGGCTCACGGAAGTCTCCCTGCAGGAAGACCACGCCCTCGATGGGTTCCATCGGCACCATGTCCAAGGCGATGATGCTGCCGTTCAGTTGCCCCGCCGCCGCACCGCCCACACCTGCGGTCTTGGGCGCAAAGCGCCGCCGCAGGTACTGGCTCCAGGCACCGGGCACCGAGCCCAGGTCGACCACCACCTGGCCGGGCTTGATCAGTCCCAGCGTCTCGTCGATTTCCTTGAGCTTGTAGGCCGCGCGAGCCCGGTAACCCTCGCGCTTGGCCTGACGGACATAGGGATCGTTGACGTGGTCTGACAGCCAGGCCTTGTTGACTTTTTTGCTTTTTGTGTCGATCTTCATTCGGCCTGGATTGTCCAGCAGATAATGGTGGGATGTCCGCGATATCACTTACCCCTGCACAGCGCAAAGAACAACGGGGCCTGGCCCACCACCTCGACCCGGTCGTGCTGATCGGTGCCGATGGCCTGACCGATGCGGTGCGCAAGGAGGTCGACCTGGCCTTGAGCGCCCACGGCCTGGTCAAGGTGCGCATGTTCTCCGACTCGCGGCCCGACCGCGAGGCCGCCCTGCTCAGCCTGGCCGAGACGCTCAGCGCCGCGCCCATTCAACACATCGGCAAGCTGCTGGTGCTTTGGCGCCCGCTGCCGGACAAGCCCAAGGCCGAACGCACTGACCGCATGGCCGCACCCAGGGTCGTCAAGATCCTGAAATTCTCGAAGAACGGCAAGCAGCGGCCGCAAATCAAGAAGGTCACCATTTTCGGCAACCAGCGGCTGACGGCCGGTGGCGAGGTCAAGCGCGCCAGGCTGCGCGTGACCAGTGTGAAGAAAAAGGCCGTGGACTGAGGTGCTGCGACGCGGCGGCGCCGGTCTAGCGCTGTACGCGCCAGGCCAGCAGCAGCACCAGCGAGGTCTTCAGCACGAACAGCAGCGCGCTGATGCCATGCAGCATCGCGAAGCTCAACGGGCCCCGCCCGGACCTGGCCTGGTCCATCATCGGCAGCAGCGCAAAGTGGCCGGCCACGGTGCAGAACAGCGCAGCGAGCAGCAGCAGAAGGTTCGTGCTGAGGACCGAACCCGCGCCTGCATCGGCCAGCGCTCGCGCGTGCCGACGCTCCAGCAGCAGCAGCGCGGCGCCCAATGCCAGGCCTGACCAGGCCTCCAGTTCAAACAAGCGGCCGACCAGGCGGCCGGCGTCGGCACGCGTCAGCAAGGCAAACGCCGCCGGCGCGGCCATGCCGCCGACAGCCAGCAGCGCACCCGCCCACAGCGCAGGCAGACTGCGGCGCAGGCGATCGACAGGCCGCATCAGATGTACCGCACCTCGACGATTTCATAGCGCTTGAGGCCGCCGGGCGCCACCACCTCGGCCACGTCACCGGCTTCCTTGCCAATCATGGCGCGGGCGATGGGTGAGCCGATCGAGATGCGCCCGAGCTTCAGATCGGCCTCGTCTTCGCCAACGATCTGGTAGCTGACCTCGGTGCCCTTGCCTTCTTCTTCCAGATCGACGGTGGCGCCAAAAACCACCTTGCCGCCAGCGTCGAGCAACGCCGGGTCGATGATCTGTGCCGCAGCGAGCTTGCTTTCAACTTCGAGGATGCGGCCTTCGACAAAGCCCTGCTTGTCCTTGGCGGCTTCGTATTCGGCATTCTCAGACAAGTCACCTTGGGCGCGCGCTTCGGAAATGGCCTGGATCACGGCATGGCGCTCAACGGTTTTGAGCTGGTGCAGTTCGGCCTTGAGCTTGTCTGCGCCGCGTCGGGTGAGGGGAATGGTGGCCATGGGGCCTCCTGGGCCGGTGAGCAACAAAAACGATTCCGCCGCGCTTGGACCCTGTCAAGGGCACCAAGGCGGCGGAGCGGCGAAGCCTGATTTTAGTTCAGTTCGGCGTGCAGTTCCTGCAGGCTGAACACGGCCAGATCGTCCTGGTGCTTCAGCGCCTCGGTCGCGGCTTCACAACCGGCCATGGTGGTGTAGTAGGTGACGCGGTTGGCCAGCGCAGCCGTGCGGATGTGGCGTGAATCGGCAATCGCGGTACGGGTCTCGTCCACGGTGGTGAACACCAACTGAATTTCACCGGCCTTGATCATGTCGGCAATGTGCGGCCGGCCGTCCTTGACCTTGTTGACCAGGCCCACCGTGATGCCCGCAGCGGTGATGGCTGCGGCCGTGCCCTTGGTCGCCATGATCTGGAAGCCCAGGGTGATCAGGTCACGCGCCACGTCCACCGCTCGGGCCTTGTCGCCGTTCTTGACCGAGAGCACCACGGTGCCCTTGTCGGGCAGGCGCGAGCCGGCGCCGAGCTGGCTTTTGAGCATCGCTTCGCCAAAGCTGCGGCTCGCGCCCATGACCTCGCCGGTGGAGCGCATCTCCGGGCCCAGGATGGGATCGACACCCGGAAACTTGTTGAACGGGAACACCGCCTCCTTGATGCTGAAGTACGGCGGAATGACCTCGCGCGGGGGCAGGCCACGGCGCGATTTCTGATCAACCAGTTTCTGGCCTGCCATACAGCGGGCGGCAATCTTGGCCAGTTGCTGGCCGGTGGCCTTGGACACGAAGGGCACGGTGCGCGAGGCGCGTGGGTTGACCTCCAGCACATAGACCAGCGCCGCGTCGCCCTCGCCCTGGATCGCGAACTGCACGTTCATCAGACCGATGACCTTCAGCGCACGGGCCATCAGTGCGGTCTGGCGGCGCAACTCGTCCTGCAGCGCAGCTGGCAGCGTGTAAGGCGGCAGCGAGCAGGCCGAATCACCCGAGTGCACGCCGGCCTGCTCGATGTGCTCCATGATGCCGCCGATCATCACGCTGGCTTCACCCTCGCCGCCATCGGCGATGCAGTCCACATCAACCTCAATTGCGTCGTCGAGAAATCGGTCCAGCAGCACCGGTGAATCCTCACTGACCTGCACCGCCACCTTCATGTAGCGCTCAAGATCCCGGTCGCCGTGCACGATTTCCATCGCGCGGCCACCCAGCACATAGCTGGGCCGAACCACCAGCGGATAGCCGATTTCCTGTGCCAGCAGCATGGCCTGGGCTTCGGTGCGCGCCGTGCGGTTGGGTGGCTGGCGCAGGCCCAGTTCATGCAACAGCTTTTGGAAGCGTTCACGGTCTTCGGCCATGTCGATCGAGTCGGGCGAGGTGCCGATGATGGGCACGCCGTTGGCCTCCAGGTCGAGCGCGAGCTTGAGCGGCGTCTGGCCGCCGTACTGCACGATCACGCCGATCGGCTTTTCCTTGTCGACAATCTCGAGCACGTCTTCCAGCGTGACCGGCTCGAAATACAGCCGGTCGCTGGTGTCGTAATCGGTGGACACAGTTTCCGGGTTGCAGTTGACCATGATGGTCTCGTAACCGTCTTCACGCAGCGCCAGCGCGGCGTGCACACAGCAGTAATCGAACTCGATGCCCTGGCCGATGCGGTTGGGCCCGCCGCCAAGCACCATGATCTTCTTGCGATCGGTGGGCTCGGCCTCGCACTCGCCGTCCTCGGTCTCGTAACAGGAGTAGAGGTAAGCGGTCTGGGTGGCAAATTCGGCCGCGCAGGTGTCCACCCGCTTGTAGACCGGCCGCACCCCCAGGCGGTGACGGGTGCGGCGCACGTCATGCTGGTTGCTGGCCATCAGCTTGCCCAGGCGCAGGTCCGAAAAGCCCTTTTGCTTCAGGTACCGCAGTTCGGCCGCAGACAGGCTGGCCAACGTGCGGCCCTTGACCTGCTGCTCGATGCTGATCAGTTGTTCGATCTGGGCCAAGAACCAGGGATCAATCCTGGTTTCCTCGAACACCTCGTCCAGCGACATGCCGATGCGGAAGGCGTCGGCCACAAACAGGATGCGCTCGGGCCCGGCGCTGCCGATGGCCTCGACGATCTCCTCGCGGTCGCCACCATGCACATCATCACGTTCGGACAAGCCGTCGATGCCCGTCTCCAGCCCGCGCAAGGCCTTTTGAAGGCTTTCCTGGAAGGTGCGGCCCATGGCCATGACCTCGCCCACCGACTTCATCTGCGTCGTCAGGCGCGGGTCGGCGGCGGGGAACTTCTCGAACGCAAAGCGCGGGATCTTGGTCACCACATAGTCGATGCTGGGCTCGAAGCTGGCCGGCATGGCGCCGCCGGTGATGTCGTTCCTCAGCTCGTCCAGTGTGAAGCCCACGGCCAGCTTGGCGGCGATCTTGGCAATGGGGAAGCCGGTGGCCTTGGACGCCAGCGCCGAACTGCGTGAGACACGCGGATTCATCTCGATGACGACCATGCGGCCGTCTTCCGGGTTGATCGCGAACTGCACGTTCGAGCCACCGGTGTCCACGCCAATCTCGCGCAGGATGGCGATCGAGGCGTTGCGCAGCAGCTGGTATTCCTTGTCGGACAGGGTCTGCGCCGGCGCCACGGTGATCGAGTCACCGGTGTGGATGCCCATGGGGTCGAAGTTCTCGATCGAGCAGACGATGATGCAGTTGTCGGCGCGGTCGCGCACCACTTCCATCTCGAATTCTTTCCAGCCGATCAAGGACTCTTCGATCAGCAGTTCCTTGCTTGGCGAAAGGTCCAGGCCGCGCTTGCAGATCTCTTCGAATTCTTCCGGGTTGTAGGCAATGCCGCCGCCAGTGCCGCCCAGCGTGAAGCTGGGCCGGATGACCATCGGGAAACCGGCGCCACCGATCTCTGCGGTGATGCGCTTTTGCACCGACCAGGCCTCGTCCAGGCTGTGCGCAATGCCGCTGCGCGCCGAGCCCAGGCCGATGCCGGTCATCGCATCCTTGAACTTCAGCCGGTCTTCGGCCTTCTCGATCGCCTGCTCGTTGGCGCCGATCATCTCCACGCCATAGCGCTCGAGCACGCCGTTGCGGTGCAGGTCCAGCGCGCAGTTCAGCGCGGTCTGGCCACCCATGGTCGGCAACACGGCCATCTTTTCGTCTGGCCGGGCTGCGCGCTCTTTGGCGATGATCTTTTCGACCACCTGCCAGGTGATGGGCTCGATGTAGGTTACATCCGCCGTGTCGGGGTCGGTCATGATCGTGGCCGGGTTGCTGTTGACCAGCACCACGCGGTAGCCCTCTTCGCGCAACGCCTTGCAGGCCTGGGCACCGGAATAATCGAACTCGCAGGCCTGGCCGATGACGATCGGGCCGGCGCCGATGATGAGGATGCTGTGCAGATCTTGACGCTTAGGCATGCTTGCTCTCTACCTTGCTGCCCGCTGCGCTGTCCACAGCGCGTGCAGCCCGGTGTTGTTCCATCAAGGAAGTGAAGTGGTCGAACAGATAGGCGATGTCATGCGGCCCGGGTGATGCCTCAGGATGGCCCTGGAAGCTGAACGCCGGATGGTCGACGCGGGCCAGGCCTTGCAGCGTGCCGTCGAACAGGCTGACATGGGTGGGCCGCAACGAGGCCGGCAGGGTCTGGTCGTCGACCGCGAAACCATGGTTCTGGCTGGTGATCGAAACCCGGCCGCTGGCCAGATCCTTCACCGGGTGGTTGGCACCATGATGGCCGAACTTCATCTTGAAGGTGCGTGCGCCCGAGGCCAGCGCCATGATCTGGTGGCCCAGACAGATGCCGAAGGTGGGCACGTCGCTGTCGATCAGCGTGTGTGCAGCTGCAACGGCGTAGTCGCAGGGCTCAGGATCGCCGGGCCCGTTGCTGAGGAAAAAACCGTCCGGCGTCAGCGCCAGCGCATCGGCAGCTGGTGTGGTGGCCGGCACCACCGTGATACGGCAGCCTCGGCTGGCCAGCATGCGCAGGATGTTGCGTTTGACACCGAAGTCGTAGGCCACCACGTGGAAGCGGGGTCGGGCCAGTTCGCCATAACCGGTGCCCAGTTGCCATTCGGTCTGGGTCCACTCGTAGCTCTGGCTTGACGACACGACCTGGGCCAGGTCTTGTCCGGCCATGCTCGGGGCGGCGCGCGCATGGGCCACAGCGGCCTGCACATGGTCAGGGGTGATCACCGTGCCCAGGGCAAAAGTGGTGATGCAGCCGTTCTGCGCACCTTGGCTGCGCAGCAAGCGTGTCAGGCGCCGGGTGTCGATGCCGGCGATGGCCACCGTGCCTTCACGCTGCAGATAGGCGTCGAGCGCCAGGTTGGCGCGGAAATTCGACATGCGCGGCGGCAAGTCCTTGATGATCAGGCCGGCGGCGTGCACCGCCGTCGATTCCACGTCTTCCTCATTGACGCCGTAGCTGCCGATGTGCGGATACGTCAGTGTGACGATCTGGCGGCAGTAGCTGGGGTCGGTGAGAATTTCCTGGTAACCGCTGAGGGCGGTGTTGAACACCACCTCGCCAACGGTATGACCGGCAGCGCCGATCGAATGGCCCTGGAAGACCGTGCCGTCTGCAAGTGCAAGAAGGGCGGGGGGCAGTAGGGGCAGCAAGGCAAAAGCTCCGAAAGTCGCGCTCGCCCAGGGCCGCAACCGCAGGCCCCGCATCAGGTATGCAAGGCGCAGAAGTCGGCATCCGGTGACGGAAACTTCGCAGGAGTTTCGCTAGGCGGCGAGGGTGGCGGGTAAACCTGTTGAGTATAACCGGCCACGCCAGCTCATCTCTGGAAAACCCTCGGCACAAGCCCTGGAGATCGGCCAGAGATCAGCCCAGCGCAGCGATGCCGGCACGGGCGATCTGCGCGTCCTCACTGGAATTGACGCCGCTCACGCCGACAGCGCCGACGCATTGCCCATCGACCATGATCGGCAGACCACCTTCCAGCATGCCCTCCAAGCTGGGCGCACTGAGAAACGCCGTGCGGCCCTGGTTGACCAGGTCTTCATAGACCTTGCTTTCGCGCCGACCCAGCGCTGCCGTTCGGGCCTTGGCGGGGGCGATCTGGGCCGAGATCGGCGCCACGCCGTCCAGGCGCTGCAGCCACAACAGGTGACCACCGTCGTCGACGATGGCGATGGTCACCGCCCATTGCTTGGCCAGCGCCTCTTTCTCAGCGGCCATCGCCACGGCGCGAACATCGTCCAGGGTCAGCAGGGGCTTGGTTTTCATTGATTCGGTCCAATCTGATCTGGGTTAAGGTGATGGGTGAGCACGGCCGCTGCAAGCTGCCACATGGCCGGAACCTAGAATCGGTCTTGCGGTCTACCACCGCGTGTATTGACATTTTTGATCAGGAGTTCACATGAACGAGCAACGCATGCCTTCCTTCCCCGGCTATTCGCCCGATGGCGCGGAAACCGTCGCGGTCGACCGCAACCGCGTACTGCGCAACACCTATTGGCTGCTGGCGCTGTCAATGGTGCCCACAGTCTTGGGCGCCTGGATCGGCGTGGCCACCGGCATCACCAGGTCCATGGGCATGGGCATGTCGTTCATGGTCTTCATGGGCGGCGCCTTCGGCTTCATGTACGCCATTGAGAAGACCAAGAATTCAGCTGCCGGGGTGCCGGTGCTGCTGGGCTTCACCTTCTTCATGGGGCTGATGCTGTCGCGCATGCTGGCCGCGGTGCTGGGCTTCAGCAACGGCACCTCGCTGATCATGACGGCCTTTGGCGGCACGGCGGTGGTCTTCGTGGCCATGGCCAGCCTGGCCTCGGTGATCAAGCGTGATCTGACGAACATGGGCAAGTTCCTGTTCGTCGGCGTGATCCTGCTGCTGGTGGCGATGGTGGTCAACATCTTCATCCAATCCACCGCGCTGATGGCCACGCTGTCGGTCGTCTCGATCGCCATCTTCTCGGCCTTCATGCTTTACGACATCAAGCGCGTGATTGACGGCGGCGAGACCAACTACATCACGGCCACACTGGCAATCTACCTCGACGTGTACAACGTATTCCAGAGCTTGCTGGCGCTGCTCGGCATCTTCGGCGGCGAACGCGACTGAGCAGGCCCATCTGCCTGCTGCGCGGGCTGATCTCGGCGCTGCGGTGCTTGCCGTACTTGGCTACGGCTGCGCTCCTCGAACCGACCTGACCCCGCTCGCGACGGCAGTTCAACTCGATCAGCGCGGCTGGCCAGACTCAAAGGCCCCTTCGAGGGCCTTTTTCATGCCCGCTCGAAGACCGCCATGCTCTCCACATGCGCGGTGTGCGGGAACATGTTCACCGCACCGGCGGCCGTGCAGCGGTAGCCGGCCTCGTGCACCAGCAGACCGGCGTCACGGGCCAGGGTGGCGGGGTTGCAACTGACGTAGACGATGCGCTGCGGGCCCTGCCAGCCCGGACGTGGCCGCGCATGAAGCTCGACCAGGGCCTTGGCCAGCGCGAAGGCCCCTTCTCGGGGCGGGTCGATCAGCCATTTGTCGGCAGCCCCGAGGACCACCAGGTCGTCGGGTGTCAGCTCGAACAGGTTGCGGGCCTGAAAGCTTGCCTTGTCAGCCAGGCCGTTGAGCGCAGCGTTGTCGCGGGCTCGCTGCACCAGTACCTCGCTGCCCTCGATGCCCAGCACGCTGCCGGCCAGGGTGGCCAGCGGCAGCGTGAAGTTGCCCAGGCCGCAGAACCAGTCGATGACACGCTCGTCGGCGCGTGGCGCCAGCAGCCGCAGCGCGCGCCCGACCAGCACGCTGTTGATCTGGTGGTTGACCTGGGTGAAATCGGTGGGCTTGAACGGCATGGTGATGCCGTACTCGGGCAGTTCGTAGGCCAGTTCAGGACCGTTCTCGTCCAGCCGTTGGATGGTGTCCGGCCCCTTGGCTTGCAACCACCATTGCACGCCCCGCTCGACGCCGAAGTCGCGCAGGCGCTGGCGATCGGCGTCACTGACGGGCTGCAAGTGGCGCAGCACCAACGCAATCACCGGTCCTTCGGCGCGTTCGCCGATGGCCAGTTCGATTTGCGGCAGGGTGTCGCGCTGGTCCATGCTGCCGATCAGCGCGCGCAGCGGCACCAGCATCCGGCTGACCTTGGCCGGCAGCACCGGGCAGACCTGCATGTCGGCCACATAGCGGCTCTTGCGCTCGTGAAAGCCCACCAGCACGGTGCCCTTCTTGGCCACATGGCGCACCGACAAGCGGGCGCGGTAGCGGTAGCCCCAGGCCGGGCCCTCGATGGGCCGCAACACCCGCGCGGGCTTGACCTTGGCCAGGTGCTGCAACTGGTCTTCCAGCGCGCGCTGCTTGATCGCGACCTGCGCGCCGGCGTCGATGTGCTGCATCTTGCAGCCACCGCAGGCGCCAGGATGCAGGCCGAAATGCGGGCAATGCGGGCGTACCCGCATCGTGCTTTCGTGCTGCAGGGCCAGCATCGTGCCCTGCTCCCAGGCGCCCTTGCGCCGGCCCACCTGCACCTGCACCTGCTCGCCCGTGAGCGCGCCTTCGATGAAAACCACCTTGCCCTCGGCGTTGTGCGCCACGCCCTGTGCTTCGATGTCGATGGACTCGACCGTCAACCACTCGTCAGATGCTGTCATGCGGCCGATTATCCCGGCCCTGGCGGCAATGCTGCCGCCATGCCGTCACTGGCCAATGCTCAGCGCGAGGGCAGCAGGCGCGCCGGGTCGATGGGCTTGCCCGCGCGGCGGATCTCGAACAGCAGTTGCACCCGATCGGCGTCGCTGGCGCCCATCTCGGCGATCTTCTGCCCTCGCCGCACAACCTGATCGTCCTTGACCAGCAGGGCCTGGTTGTGGGCGTAGGCGGTGAGGTAGATGTTGTTGTGCTTGACGATGACCAGGTTGCCGTAGCCGCGCAGGCCCGAGCCCGAATAGACCACCCGTCCGTCGGCCGCAGCCAGCACGGGGTCACCGGCCTTGCCGGTGATGATCAGGCCTTTGTTGCGGCCATCTTCAAAGCCGGCCACTACCGCACCCCCGGAAGGCCAGGCCCAGTTGGGCTCGTCCTCGGTGTCGCGGGCGGCCACAGCCGGTGCTGCGGGTGTTGCAGGCGCCACGGGCGCGGTGGCGTCCAAGGGTCTGGCTTCGATGCGCGCCGGCGCCACGCCTCGGCTGGTGACCGTGCTGGCGTCCACAGTTGGTGGCAACACCCGCAGCACCTGGCCGACTTCGATCAGGTTGGCGTTGTCGATGCCGTTCCATCGCGCCACATCACGCCAGTTCTGGCTCTGCTCTGTGCCGATGCGCATCAGCGTGTCACCGGGCCTGACGGTGTAATAGCCAGGGCGGCCGGCGTTATCAGCGCCGGCGGGCAGTTTGGCTGGCGCCGAGGCCGCCGCCGCTTCAGCCGATGACGGCATCGAGGCGGCTGTGCCTGGTGCAGAGGCCGCGCCCCCGCGCGGCGGTGCGGCGCGAACCTCCACTGGCGCCTTCAGCGCCGCTGCGCCGCAACCGACCAGCCAGGCGCACACCATCAGGGCTGAACACAGGCGGGCGGAGGGGATTGAGACAAGAAACATGGTGGCGTGCCGGGCAGGCAGTGGGTTCAAGCGACACCGGATTTTAAGGGGACAAAATGAACCGCCTCATGTTCGCTGTGTCGGCAGCCCTTGTCATGGCGGTCAACCACCACCAGCACCTGGCCACGGCCGCCGCTTCGCGCCACGGGTGCGACCAGCCGCCCTCCCACCGCCAACTGGTCCAGCCAGGCTTGCGGCAAGGCGTCACCTCCGGCCGCAGCGATGATGCTGTCATAGGGTGCCTGCGGCCCATGGCCCAGCATGCCGTCGCCATAGACCAAGCGCACATGGTTGAAGCGCCAGGCCGCCAGATTGACGGTAGCCTTGTCGAACAGGGGCTTGAGTCGCTCGATCGACACCACCCTCTGCGACATCTGCGCCAGCAAGGACGTGAGGTAGCCGCAGCCGGTGCCAATCTCCAGCGTGCGGCCCAGGCCCCCGCTGCTGCGGGCCAGTTCACCCCCATGCAGCAATTCGAGCATGCGCCCGACGACCGAAGGTTTGGAGATGGTCTGGCCATGGCCAATGGGCAGGCTGGTGTCTTCGTAGGCCTGGGCGGCGAGCGCACTGTCGACAAAGACATGCCGCGGCACCGCCATCATGGCCTCGAACACCGGCTCGCAGCGCATGCCTTCGGCGCGCAGGCGGTCGATCATGCGTCGACGCACCAGCGCAGAGTCCATGCCCAGACCCTGCGGCGTGGTCTGCCGGCTTGCGTCCCGCGCGGCCTCATGCATCAGCCGTTGTGGCCGCAGTGTTTCGCGCGGGCGGGCACTGGTTCCGGCACGGTCAACGCGGTCCAGCGCGAGCGGAAACTTCGATCCCCGCCCGCCGTCCGATGAACTCATGGCGTGCCCAGTCGGCCCTGCCAGGCGGCCAGGCCGGCATGGTCGGTCAGGTCCACCTGCAGGGGCGTGATCGACACATAGCCATTGGCGGTGGCATGAAAGTCGGTGCCCTCACCGGCTTCGCGGGCATTGCCGGCGGGGCCGATCCAGTACATGGGGTCGCCGCGCGGGCTGGTCTGCTGGATCACCGGCGAACTGGCATGGCGCCGGCCAAGTCGGGTCACGCGCCAAGGCAGTTGGTCTGCGTCGTCGCGGTTGGGAATGTTCACATTGAGCAGGAAGGGCTTGTCCGGCAGGCCCTGGGCAAGCACCGAATCAAGCACCGCCCGCACGACGCGGGCCGCCGCGTCCAGCCCGCCCCAGCCTTTGTCCACTTGCGAGAAGGCGATGGCTGGAATGCCGAACAGATAGCCCTCCATCGCCGCAGCCACGGTGCCGGAGTACAGCGTGTCGTCACCCATGTTGGCACCCTGGTTGATGCCGGTGAGCACCAGATCGGGCCGCTGGTCGAGCAGGCCAGTCAAAGCCACATGCACACAGTCGGATGGCGTGCCATTGACGACCTGGCAGCCGGCCGGGCCTCCGCTGCTGCTGAACACCGACAGCGGCCGGCTCAGTGTCAACGCGTTGGACGTGCCACTGGCATTCTGTTCGGGTGCGACGATGTGAATCTCGCCCAGGCCCTGCACGGCCCGCACCAGGGCGGCAATGCCCGGTGCAAGGTGTCCATCGTCGTTGGCAATGAGCAGGCGCATCAGGGGGCGATTGTAGGCAGCGTGGTCACGTCACCCCGGCGACGTGGCCAGCCCGGTCGCCATGCCTATCATGCAGCGGTCCATGCCGCTGGTGCCTGCCCTGGCCACCGGCTTCGAACCCTCACAAGGAAACAACATGCAAGCCTGGTTCTGCCACGACCCCACGGGGGTTGACGCCCTGCGATGGCAAGAGGTGCCCACGCCCGAGCCCGAGGCCGGCCAGGTCCTGGTGGCGGTGCATGCGGCCAGCCTGAACTTTCCAGATCTGCTGATCGTGCAGAACAAGTACCAGTTCAAGCCGCCATTGCCCTTTGTGCCCGGCAGCGAGTTTGCTGGCCTGGTGCAGGCCGTGGGCGAAGGCGTGCAGCGCTTCAAGCCTGGCGACCGGGTGCTGGCCATGGGTGGCACTGGTGGCTTTGGCAGCCACGCCGTGGTGATGCAGGACAAACTGCAGCCGCTGCCCGATGGCATGAGCTTCGAACAAGGTGCGGCCTTTGTGCTGACCTACGGCACCACCATCCACGCCCTGCTCGACCGGGGCCAGCTCAAAGCCGGCGAAACGGTGCTGGTGCTGGGTGCTGCCGGCGGTGTGGGCACGGCGGCGGTGCAGATCGCCAAGGCGGCTGGCGCGCATGTCATTGCCGCAGCCTCGACCGACGAGAAGTGCGCCATGGTCAAGCAGATGGGCGCCGACGAGACCATCAACTACAGCACGGCCAAGCTGCGTGATGCCCTGAAAGCGGCCACCGGCGGCAAAGGTCCCGACCTCGTCTATGACCCGGTGGGCGGCGATCTGGCCGAACCGGTGTTCCGCTCGATCGCCTGGCGCGGCCGCTACCTGGTGGTCGGCTTTGCCGGCGGTGGCATTCCGGCTCTGCCCTGGAACCTGGCGCTGCTCAAGGGTGCGTCCATCGTCGGCGTGTTCTGGGGCGACTTCGTTCGCCGTGAGCCCGCAGCGTTTGCCAAGGACATGGCGCAGTTGTCGACCTGGTTCAGCGAAGGCAAAGTCCGGCCGCTGGTGCAGAAAACCCTGAAACTGAGCGACCTGCACCAGGCCTACGCGCTGATGGCGAACCGCCAGGTCATCGGCAAGATGGTGCTGGTGCCGGACTGAGGCAGTCGCCGATCGCCCCCGCGCAGCGCAGCACAACAGCATTCGGTTGCCGCGCCTGTCTTCTAAGCTAGGATCAACAGCGGGAGAACCTGCTAATGGCTGTCAAAGTCCTGATCCTCGAAGACAACCCGGTGGCCCGTGGCTTTTTATGCCGTGTGGTTCGCGAGAGCTTCAGCGACGCGATCTCGATCACCGAGGCCGGCGACCTTGAAACCGCCCGCGGCCAGATTCGGCTGGCCGGAGGCGCCAGCGGCATGCACGGGGTCGATCCGTTCAAGCTGATCATGGTCGACCTGGAACTGCCAGACGGCAACGGCATGGAATTGCTGGCCGAACTGACGCAGTACCCGGCCACCAAGATCGTCACCACGCTGTACTCCGACGACGACCACCTCTTTCCCGCCCTGCAGTGCGGTGCCGACGGCTACCTGCTCAAGGAAGACCGCTTTGAAGTACTGGTCGAAGAATTGCAAAAGATTGTGCGTGGCCAGCCACCCCTTTCGCCGGCCATTGCCAGGCGTTTGTTGACGCATTTCAGGCAAGGTGTACGGCACGACAGTCAGGCCCCCGATTCGGGTTTCAGCACGCCGATGGACTTCATCAGCACGAGCGGCCCGGTGCCGATCGAAAAGGTGCCCGACCATGAACGGCTGACCCCGCGCGAGAGCGAGGTGCTGACCTTCCTGAGCAAGGGCTTCACGATCAAGGAGATCGCCAGCCTGATGGGCATCAAGTGGTTCACCGTGAACGACCACATCAAGTCGATCTACAAGAAGCTCAACGTCTCAAGCCGGGCCGAGGCGGCGGTGTTGGCGACCAAGCAGGGCCTGGTCTGAGCGTGTGAGCGGCAGCCCCCTGCCGGCAAGGTCATGACCCGCTCGCCACGTGCTGGGTCGGCCCCTTCGGCCTCTCCCGGCCCCTACGCCGACACGTTTTCCCGCGGCGGACAAGACTCGCAACTGGACGCCGCCTGGATAGACGAGGCGGTTCGACGCCTGGGCCCGCACCGACGCGACCACCCCTTGCGCCGTGCCCGGGGTTTGCTGCTGCTGGGTCTGATTGGCGTGGCACTGGTCGTGCTGTGGCTGCACATGCTGTCGGCCTGGCCGCATTTGCCGCTGCAATTCAAGTCTGGTCCGGATGGCGAGGTGCAACTGGCAGCCGCACCCGAGACACTGCCCTCGCTCGCACTCGAACAGGCCGTGACCGGTCTGGTGTTGCCCGACGGCAGCCTGCTGACCGCCGACCCGACCTGGCCGCTGCGCTCGCCGCGCTGGATCGTTGACGATAGCCTGCGGGCGCAACAAATCGCCAGCCTGCGTCAGTTGGGTCAGGCCATCTCGGCCCATGGCAGCGTCCCGCTGCAACTGCGCCTGGCAGACGGCAGCGAGCATGGCCTGCAAGCACGGCCCCGAGGCCTGGGCGGACTGGGTGCGTGGACCTGGTCGGCCACGGCCCTGGCGCTGGTGCTCTACCTCGTGTCCGTGGTGGTGGCGCTCGGACGGCCCGGTCTGAACGCGATGCTCTACGGCATGGTGGCGCTGAGCCAATGCGTCAACCTGCTGCTCATCGGTGTCGAGCAATTGCCCGGTCTGGGCGGCGCTGCGGCCTGGGGCGAGTTCGGCCTGTGGCTGCGCGTGCTGGCCGACAGCGTCGCCGCTGCGGCACTGCTGCACATGCTCATGCGCCACCCGCAACGGCTGCCGGCTTTGCGCTGGCTGCCGCCCTGGGTCTGGTCGCTGCTGCTGGCCGGTAGCGCCACCATGTTTCTGGCCGACCTGCCTGGCCTGTGGTGGTGGGCCAGCTTCGTGCTGCTGGGGGGCTGCGTCGGCGGGCTGGTGTTGCTGCGACTTTCCAAGCGCCAAGGCCAGGGTCGCAACCCATTGGCGCTGGCCCTGTACCGCTGGCTGCTGGCCTGCCTGAGCACCCTGGGCCTGCTGCTGCTGGCCGTGGCCGCCGCCGAGCGAAGTGCGGCGGACCTGGCTGCCGTGGCGAACGTCGGCTCGATGGTGTGGGTGGTGTTTGTGGCCGCGCTGCTGATGCTGGTTCCGTTCCTGACGCGCAGCGACCAGATCCTGCGTGAGTTTGCGATGCTGGCCGGCGTGAGCACGGTGGCCGCGTCACTGGACCTGCTGCTGATGTCGCTGTTTGCGCTGGACCCGCTGGCCTCGCTGAGCCTGTCGCTGGCGGTGACTGCGCTGGCCTATGGCGCTGGCCGGCACTGGATCTCGCACCAGCTTGGCGGCTCGGACGCGCTCAGTGCCGAGCGCATGTTCGACCGTGTCTACCGTGTCGCACGATCGCTCGAGGCCACGCCTGCCCAGGCCGTGCCACAGATCGCGGGCTTGCTGCGTGAGGTGTTCGACCCGCTCGATGTCAGCACCACCGCCCGCCGCGTGGCCAGGGTGCGTGTGGCCACCGACGGCACGATGATGGTGGTGCCCGTACCGCAGTTGGTGGCCGACTGCGACGGCGGCAGCACGTCCGGTGCCATCCTGCTTCGTTTTGCCCGGCGCGGCCAGCGCCTGTTCACTGCCGAAGACCAGCGCCTGACTGAACGCATGATCGACCAGTTGCGCCGCGCCGTGGCCTACGACCGCGCCGTCGAGCGAGGGCGCAGTGAAGAACGCGCGCGCCTGGCCCAGGACCTGCACGACGACATCGGCGCGCGGCTGCTGACCCTGATGTACAAGGCGCCCAACGCCGAGATCGAGGACTACATCCGCCACACTCTGCAGGATCTGAAAACTTTGACCCGAGGCCTGGCGGCATCCAACCATCTGCTGTCGCA
Source organism: Betaproteobacteria bacterium (assembly GCA_031417735.1). Lineage (GTDB taxonomy): Bacteria > Pseudomonadota > Gammaproteobacteria > Burkholderiales > Burkholderiaceae_C > Pseudaquabacterium. The sequence continues at coordinate 18,638 of JANOWE010000249.1, read as the reverse complement.
TGCCGCGGCCGAATGGAAAGCCGACATTGCCCAGCGCTTGAGCCTGGCCGGCTGTGTGCTGGACTGGTCTTTCAGCGCCGACCGCGACATCGTGCTCAACGTGGTGCAGTGGTCAGGCCTGACCCGGATCCTGCGTGAGCTGGTCAACAACATCCTCAGCCATGCCCATGCAACGCAGGTCGAAATTGCCGTGCAAATTGATCGCCAGCTGCGCCTGCTGCTGACGGTGGTGGACGACGGCTTGGGCCGCCAGCCAGAAGTCTGGGCCCAGGGCCTGGGCCTGGGTGGCGTGCGCAAGCGCGTTCGCCTGCTGGGCGGCCAGGTGCAATGGACCGAGCAGCTGCCGCAAGGCATCCGCTGCGAGGTGCGGGTCGTGCTGGCTGGAAGCGACAAACCCTGAAGTCATGACGCCGGTCCACAAGGCCACCGCAGGCCGGCTCAGGCCATTGGCCGCCGCACAGCCTCACAACACACTCAGGCCGGTCTCGAGCACAAACAGCGCCAGCGCCGACCGCGCCGCCACCGAGTTGCCGGTTACGTCCAGCCCGGGCGACCAGGCGCACCACACCAGCTCGCCCGGCACCACACCGACAATGGCCCCGCCCACCCCGCTCAGTCTCTTGCAGGGCAGACCGACTTGAAGGCAAATTTGCCCGCAGCGTCGCAGGTGCCGCAGGTGTCGCAGGTGTCGCAGGTGTCGCAGGTGTCGCAGGTGTCGCAGGTGTCGCAGGTGCCGCAGGTCAGCATCATCGAGTTGATGCGCAGGCCATTCACTCAGATCATTGAATCGCCCTCGACGAGACCGCCGTCGCTCTCGCCGGCGGTTGTCGTTGCCGAACCCATCAACGATAACGGCCCTCTCGGGCCGCTGTGTGCATCATGACTTGGGGTGGCTGATGGGGCTCGAACCCACGACAACAGGAATCACAATCCTGGACTCTACCAACTGAGCTACAGCCACCACTGAGTCGAAGAGTATAACCTGTCAGGGCTTGGCGGCGGACGCCGCAGCGGCGGCAGAAGCGACCGGGTCAACCCGCTTTTCGACCTTGAAGCGCAGCTTCAAGGCGTTGTAATAGGCCTGCGCTTCGGCATTGGCCCAGGCCTGGGCGTATTGCTGCTGCAGGGCCTTGCGTTCGTCGGCGCCGATATCACGGGCCAGCACCTGGTCGATGCGTGCCACCACATAGCCCTCACCGGGCAGGCTGACGCCGGCAACTGCCGGCAACTTGGCACTGTCCGCAGCCAGCACAGCCTCGAGCAGCAGCCTTGGCAGGCCTTCGGGCTTGGCCCGCGACACCGTCAACGGACCCAGCAAGGCCGCGCCGCTGTTGGGGTCGGCCTGGAGCGCTGCCATCCGGGCCTGGCCGTCCTTTTGCGTCATGGCCTGAGCCTGCTCGGCCACCAGACGGCTGCGCACTGCGGCGCGCACCTCGTCCAGCGGCAAGGTGCGAGCGGGCAGGTATTGCGTCACCCGCGCCGCGGCCAGCTGATTGATCCCGACTTCGACCGCGTCGGTGTTGCGCTTGTTCTTCACAACCTCGCTGCCGAATACCGCCTCGAGCAACTTCTGCGAGCCCAGGGCACCGGTGGCGCCTGGCGCAGCGGTGCGCTGCACAGTGGCGCTGCGCTTGTCGAGCTTCCACCTGTCCACTTCAGGTTGCAGGCTGTCGGACTGCTCATAGACCATGTTGGTGAACTGCTCGGCCGCCTCGGCCCAGCGCCTGCCGGCCTGCTGTGTGCGCGCGGCCTCTTCGATCTCGGCGCGAACCGCCTCGAACGGCTTTGTCTGACCGCCGCGAACGGCCTCGAGCTGGATGATGTGGTAGCCAAAATCGGACTCGACGAGCTTGCTGATCTCGCCTACCTTCATCGCGAAGGCGGCATCTTCGAAGGGCTTGACCATCGCGCCCCGGCCGAAGAAATCGAGGTCGCCGCCCTGCGCAGCCGAGCCCTTGTCATCCGAGCTCTTGCTCGCCAGTTCGGCAAATCCGGCCGGGTTTTTGCGGGCTTCGGCCAGCAGTTCTTCGGCGCGGGCCTTGGCTTTCTGGCGCACGTCGGCGGCAGCGTCCTTGGCCGCATTGACCAGGATATGCCGGGCGCGGCGCTCTTCGGCGCTGGTGTAGCGGCTGGCGTTTTCGGCGTAGTACTTGCGCAGGTCGTCTTCGGCCACGCTGATGCCTTTTTTCAGCCCGTCCAGCGACAGCACCACATACTCGATGCTGGCCTGCTCGGGCGCGCGGAAGTTGGCCTCATGCTGCTTGTAATAGGCCTCGATTTCAGCGTCGCTGGGGTTGACCTTGGCCAGGTAGTCCTTGTTGTCGAACCGCGCGAGCTTGACCACGCGGCGCTGCAGCAGTGCGTCAAGCGCCGCATCCACCGGGGCCGCGGCGGCCAGCACCGATCCGGTGATGCCGCCCTGGACCTGGCGCAGTTGCAGATCCTGGCGCAGTCGGGCGGCGAAGATTTCGGAGGTCATGCCCTGGGCGTTGAGCAGGTCCTTGTTGACGCTGCCGTCGGCGTTGCGCATATTGGCGAACTGGGGGTCACTGACAAACAACCGCTGCAGCCGCTCATCGGATACCGCCAGTTGCAACTTGCTCGATGCCGTGGCCAGAACGCGCTCGCGCACCAGCGCGTCCAGGGTCTGGCCGCGCGCGACCGGGCTGTCGAATTCCTTGGCGTCAACATTGGGCATTTGCTGACGCACGCGCTGCACCTGCTGCTGGTGGTTGGCGTCCCATTCGGCCTGGGTGATGGCCTGGCCATCCACCTTGGCCACGGTGGCATTGCCGCCCTCGGTCAGGCCGGTATAGCCCTGCAGACCAAAGACCACAAACGACGGCAGGATCAGGATCAGCAGCAGCAGTTGCAGCAGCTTGGTATGTGCACGAATGAATTCAAGCATGGTTGAGCGGTCTGGACGAGGGCCTGGCACCAGGGCAATCCTGGCCACAAGAAAGGTCGATGAACGGTGGGCGGTTGCGCTGCAGCCGAAAAAAAGGGCGAATCAAGGTTCACCCTCTGCTTGCGCCGGCATGGCGCAACAGTGCCAACCGCCGATGGCGACAAAGTCTTGATTCTACGGCCGCCCGTGCGGCGCAGATTGACGCGGACGGCGGTGCGGTCAACGGTGGTGGGTGCTGACGGGCTCGAACCGCCGACCTACGCCTTGTAAGGGCGCCGCTCTACCAACTGAGCTAAGCACCCGCTGACAGTGCGCCCGAAGCACCGGGCGCGTCACACTTTAGTTCACTGAATCCTTCAGGCCTTTGCCGGGCCTGAACTTGGGCACCCGGGCGGCCTTGATCTTGATGACCGCACCGGTACGCGGGTTTCTGCCAGCACGGGCCGCGCGCTTGGTCACGGCGAAGGTGCCGAAGCCGACGATCGAGACGCTGCCATTCTTTTTGAGGGTTGCCTGCACGCCGCCGATCAATGCCTCCAGTGCCCGGGTCGCCGCGGCCTTGGAGATATCGGCCTGCTTGGCGATGTGTTCGATCAGCTCGGCTTTGTTCACGTAGGAACCCCCTCTTGTCTGATGGTTGTGGCGGTGTGCGCCCACCGGTGTTGCTCTGCACCGGGAGCGTCGCACCTCGCCAACAATTACAGCGGCGGCTCTGGGCAGTGTCAAGCGCGAGGGGCGGATTCTATGCACATTGACACAGTCCGGAACACCTGCACAGGCCGGTTCGTGAAACAGCTCACACCCGCCGCAGCACCAGCCACACACCCAATGCGCACAGGCCCATGCCGGCCCACGAGGCCATCGACATCGCCTCGTCGAACAACAGCCAGGCCAGCACGGCGGTGCAGGGTGGCACCAGGTACATCAGGCTGCTGACGCGGGTGGCCGCTCCGCGCTGGAGCAGCATCATCAGCAGCGACGAGCCGCCCAGCGTCAGCGCCAGCACCGACCAGGCCATGGCCAGCATCACGTCGGGCACCCAGGCCACCTGGCCTGGCTCCAGCCAGGCCAGCGGCCAGGTCAGCAGCAGCGCCGCGCCCAGTTGCACCGCGTTGCCGCTGCGCACATCCACCGGCTGAACATGGCGCTTCTGGTACAGCGTGCCGGCGGTGATCGAGGCCAATGCCAGCAGCGACAAGGCCAGGTTGAGTGCGGTGACCTCGCCCAGGCCGACCTTGTGCCAGACCACCAGGCTCAGCCCTGCCAGGCCCAGCAACAAGCCCAGCCACTGCAGCGCCAACACCTGCTGCTGGCCGCGCCCGCTGACCCAGACCGCCGTCAGCAACGGTTGCAGGCCCACGATCAACGCCACGGTGCCGGCCGGTATGCCGGCGCGCACTGCCGCCCAGACCCCGCCCAGGTAGCCGGCATGCATCAGCGCGCCGCTGACCGCCAGATGCCACCACTGGGCCCTGCCCTGCGGCCAGCGAACACCGGCGATGCGGACCCACAGCACAAAGGCCAGCAAGGACAGCGCGTAGCGCCAGGTCAGAAAGCTCAGCGGCGGCGCATGCGGCATGGCCAGCCGGGCCACCACGAAACCGGTGCTCCAGATGCCGACAAACACTGCCGGCATGGCGGCCAGCAGCGCTTGCCGGTCAGGCGGCGCGGGCACCGGCGACATGGGGCCATGCACGCTGGACCAACGCGCGGCGCATCACCGCGCCTTGGCCCGAATTTCGGGCAGGGCGCGTTGCAGGTAATAGACCATCGACCAGATCGTCAGCACTGCGGCCAGCATGATCAGCGCCGTGCCCCAGACATGCGTGTCGATGCGCTCGAACAGCACGCCGTCGTAGAGCAGAAATGGAATCGCCGTCATCTGCGTGGCGGTCTTGAGTTTGCCCAGCATGTGCACGGCCACGCTGCGCGAGGCGCCGATCGAGGCCATCCACTCGCGCAGCGACGAGATGGCGATCTCGCGGCCGATGATGACCAGTGCCACCATCACATCCACCCGGTCAAGCTTGACCAGCACCAGCAGCGTGGCGCAGACCAGAAATTTGTCGGCCACCGGATCGAGAAAAGCCCCGAAGGCCGAGGTCTGGTTCCAGCGACGTGCCAGCCAGCCGTCTGCCCAATCGGTGAGGGCAAACACGATGAACATCAACGAGGCGACCAGATTCCGGGTCGTCGCCTCCAGCGGCAGGTAGTACACCCCGACGATGAGCGGGATCGCCACGATTCGGGCCCAGGTCAACAGCATGGGCAGGGACAGGAACTGGGGCCGGGGCATGAGCCCATTGTGCACGGCAGCAAGGCCACGGGCTGCTGCCCGGCGCCAGGCGTGCGCGCCTCAGAGGTCCAGCGTGCGCGGCTTGAAGCGACGTTGCTCGTCGAACAGAAAGACCTCGGCGAACTTCCAGGGCTTGGGCAGGCTCCCCACCGGCGCAAACGGCGCTGCGCGATGGACCGCATCAATGGCCAGTTGCACCGTTTCCAGGGCCTGCCGGGGCCGGCGCAGCACGACGATGCGCCGCACGCTGCCGTCGGCGGTGAGTTCCACCTCCAGCACCGGGATGGCCAGCAGCGGCTCGGGCACCGGGCCGTCAAAGCTGCCCTGTGGATTGGCCGCGACGATGCGCAGGGCGGCCTGGTGGCGGTAGTCGTCCCAGTTGCGCGCGGGGCGGCCGGAGGCAGGCAGCGCGGATGCAGCGCCTGGCCTGTCGAACCGCACCGGTACGGGGGTGAAAGGTGTCTGCATGGCGCTTACCGCTGGCGCAGCGGCCGGCGCGCTGGCCACCACTGAAGGGCTCGCACCGCCGGAGCTTGCCGGGCCGTTGCCACAGCCCGCGCCAAGCAGCGCCAGCAAGCCGGCCAGCAGGCTTTGGTGGCCGGGTCGGCGCGGCCGGGCAGCCACCTCGCGCAGCTGCGGGTCAGAGCGTTCGTCAGTGCAAGGCACGGTAGATGTCCTCTGCCAGTTCACGCGAGATGCCGTCCACCCCGCACAGTTCGTCCACGCTGGCCGCGCCCACGCCGCGAATGCCACCAAAACGCTGCAGCAGCCTGGCTCGTTTTTTGGGCCCCACGCCGGCGATGTCCTCCAGCCGGCTGCCACCGGTTCGCACGCTGGCACGCTTGGCGCGCATGCCGGTGATGGCAAAGCGGTGCGCCTCGTCGCGGATCTGCGCCACCAGCATCAGTGCGGCCGAGTCATGGCCCAGGCTGGCCTTCTCACGGCCATCGGCAAAGACCAGTTCTTCCAGACCGACCTTGCGGCCTTCGCCCTTTTCCACGCCGACGATCAGCGACAGGTCCAGGCCCAGGCCCTCGAACACCGCTCGCGCCATCGAGACCTGGCCTTTGCCGCCGTCTACCAGCACCAGACCGGGCAGGCGCAGGGCCTTGGGCAGCACCGGGGTGTCGGCGCTCGCGCCCGCCGCGTCGGCGTCGGGCGCGAGCTGGCCACTGGCCAGCGCGGCGGCTCGGGCCTCGGCCACCTTGGCGTAACGCCGGGTCAGCACCTGGCGCATGGCGGCGTAGTCGTCGCCGCCAGTGATGCCTTCGATGTTGTAGCGCCGGTACTCGGACGGCCGCATGCCATGCGCCTCGTAGACGACGCAACTGGCCTGGGTGGCCTCGCCGGCGGTGTGGCTGATGTCGAAGCATTCGATGCGCAGCAGATCCAGCGCGGCCGCGTCCAGACCCAGGTCCAGCGCGTCGGCCAGGGCGCGGGTGCGCTGGCGCTGGCTGCCTTCCTCTGACAACAGCCGCATCAGGGCCAGCTCGCAGCCCTTGTCGGCCATTTCCAGCCAGGTCCGGCGCTGCTCGCGCGGCTGGTGCTGGGCGCTGATCTTGATGCCGGTCTGCTCGGTCAGCAGGCCCAGCAAAGCCGCCGGCACGGCATGGCTGAGCACCAGCGACGGCGGCGGCGCCATGCCCAGATAGTGCTGCACGATGAAGGCCTGCAGCACCTGCTGCTCGACCGTGGGCGCAGCAGCCGGCTCGGCATCGGGGCCTGCGGGCAAGTCCGCCGCCTCGACAGCCTCGGCCTGCGCCAGCGCGGCGCCCTCTTCCACATGGCTGGGAAAGTAGGCCCGGTCACCGAGGTGGCGTCCGCCGCGGACCATGGCCAGGTTGACGCAGGCCCGCCCGCCCAGCACCCGCACGGCCAGGATGTCGACATCGCGGTCACGCGCGGACAGGCTGCTCTCGTCCATGCTCTGCTGGTGCAGCACGCGCGACAAGGCGGTGATCTGGTTGCGTACCTCGGCCGCGCGCTCGAATTCCAGCGCGTCGGAATAGTCCATCATCTGCGCCTGCAGCCCGCCCATCACCTCGTCGGTCTGGCCGAGCAGGAAGCGCTCGGCATTGGCCACGTCGCGGCCGTAGTCGGCCAGGCTGATCAGGCCCACGCAGGGCCCCGAGCAACGGCGAATCTGGTACAGCAGACAAGGCCGCGAGCGGTTGGCATAGACCGTGTCTTCACAGGTGCGCAGCCGGAACGCCTTTTGCAGCAGCAGCATGGTCTCCTTCACCGCCCAGGCGCCGGGGTAGGGACCGAAGTAGCGGTGCTTGCGGTCCACCGCGCCCCGGTAATACGCCATGCGCGGAAAGGGGTGCTGGTGCAGCTTGAGGTAGGGGTAGCTCTTGTCGTCGCGAAACAGGATGTTGAACTTCGGGCTCAGCGCCTTGATCAGGTTGTTTTCCAGCAGCAGGGCTTCGGCCTCGGTGCGCACCACCGTGGTCTGCAAGCTGTGGATCTGGCCCACCATGTGGCCGATGCGGGTGCCGCCATGGTCTTTCTGGAAGTAGCTGGCCACGCGCTTTCTCAGGCTGCGCGCCTTGCCCACGTACAACACCTGGCCCTGGGCATCGAAGTAACGGTACACGCCTGGCAGACTGGGCAACGCAGCCACCTCGGCCAGCAGTTGTTCACCATGGCCGGTGGGCTCGGGCTCGGAAGCGGGTTCTGATGCGGGCTCGGGTGCGGGCTCGGGTGCGACGACGGCGTCGTCAGGCGGTGGAGGGCTGGACATGGCGGGGTGTGACGGCAACAGCCTGCATTCTGCCGCCCGGACCGGGCGGCTTGATCGTGCCGCTCGATTGGGTGGAATGGACGGGCGGAATAATCGGCCCATGCCTGCTGCCACCTTCCCCGCGCTGCGCTGGGACATCTTCTGCCGCGTGGTCGACAACTTCGGCGACATCGGCATGTGCTGGCGTCTGGCCCGTGCGCTGGCGCAGCGGGGCCAGCAGGTGCGGCTGTTTGTCGACGACGGCTCGGCGCTGGCCTGGATGGCGCCTGACGGTGCGCCGGGCGTGGTGGTGCTGCCCTGGCCCGGCGATACCGCTTCAGCCGCCGAGCCGGGCGAGGTGGTGGTCGAGGCGTTCGGCTGCGACCCTCCGCCGGCCTTTGCGGCGGCCATGGCGGCCCGAGCCGGCGCAGGCCGGCCGCCGGTCTGGATCAACCTGGAATACCTCAGTGCCGAGGCCTATGTCGAGCGCTCGCATGGCCTGGCCTCACCCCAGTGGTCGGGGCCGGGCGCAGGGCTGAGCAAGTGGTTTTTCTACCCCGGCTTCAGCCCGGCCACGGGCGGCTTGCTGCAAGGCGCTGGTACGGCGCTGGCACCGGGGCACCGGCCTGACGCGACCGCTTTGCAGCAGCTGGGCCTGACGCCCGGTGCGGGCGAGCGCAGCGTGTCGCTGTTCTGCTATGACAGCACCGAGCTGCCGCCGCTGCTGCAACGTCTGGCCGCCATGGGCCCGCTGCAACTGCTGGCCGCACCCGGACCAGCGCTTCAGGCTCTCACCCGCACACCGCTGCCCGCAGGCCTGCGCCTGCGGCCGCTGCCGCCGCTGCGCCAGGTCGACTACGACCTGCTGCTGGCGGGCTGCGAGCTGAACATCGTGCGCGGAGAGGACTCGTTTGTGCGCGCCCAGCTGTGCTCGCCCGCGCCGATGCTGTGGATGGTCTATCCGCAGCCGGACGGCGCGCATGGCCCCAAGCTCGACGCCTTTCTGGCGTACTACCTGGCCGAGGCAGGTCAGGAGCTGGCGAGCAAGGTGCGCGCGCTTTTTCTCGCCTTCAACGGCCTGGCGCCCTGGCCCGCCACCGGGCCCGGTGAGCAGTTGTTGGCGGATTGGGCCCGCGCGCACCAGCAATGGCGCGCGAAATGCCTGCAACAGCCGCCGCTGGACCAGCGGTTGCTGAGCTTTGTGATGCTCAAGCGATAGAATCCCGGGTTTTGCGCGCTACGCGAGCCTGCCGCGCGCAGAACAGGCGCCGGTCTTCAGCCGCCGATGCCGGACAAGCAGCCGTCACCCGAACACCCAGGCCACCACGGTGCCACACAGGCCACCGGTCGGCCACTGATGCGGGCCAAGTCCCGTCGGAAACCACCATGAAAATCGCTCAAGAAATCCGCGCCGGCAACGTCATCATGCAGGGTGCCGACCCCTGGGTGGTGCTGAAGACCGAATACTCGCGCGGCGGCCGCAACGCTGCCACCGTGCGCATGAAGCTCAAGAGCCTGCTGAACAACCAGGCCACCGAGCTGGTATTCAAGGCCGACGACAAGATGGAACAGGTGATCCTGGACAAGAAGGACTGCACCTACACCTACTTCGCCGACCCGATGTACGTGTTCATGGACAGCGAGTACAACCAGTTCGAGGTCAAGGCCGAGAACATGGGCGACGCGCTGAATTACCTCGAAGACAATATGCCGGTCGAAGTGGTGTTCTACGACGGCAAGACCATTTCGGTCGAACTGCCCACCTCGCTGGTGCGTGAAGTGACCTGGACCGAGCCCGCCGTCAAGGGCGACACCTCGGGCAAGGTGCTCAAGCCGGCCAAGATCTCCACCGGCTTCGACATCCCGGTGCCGATCTTCGTGGCCCAGGGCGACAAGATCGAGATCGACACCCGCACCAACGAGTACCGCAAGCGCGTCTGATGGCCTGCACGGCAGCAGCATCCTCGAAAGGGCACCTCGGTGCCCTTTTTGCTGGGTGGCCGACGGGCCCGCGCGTCATGCCACGGTGGTAAAACCCGCGCCCATGAGCTTTGATTTCGACGCCGCTGTGGTCTCGCCGCACCGCATGCAGCCCGGGCTGCGCCGGCTGCTGCCCGGTGCCAGCCAACTCACGCCGGCGGTGCAGCCGCACCGCGGCGTGTCGCGCCATCTGCGTGAAAAGCTGGCCGTGCTGGGCTGTTTCAGCCCGCAGGCGCTGCTGTGCGAGCCGGGCTTCGACCCCGCCCCGGCGTTGCAGGCTCTGGCCGGGTTGGCTGCACAAGAGCAGCCTCAGGCCTTCCAGTGGGGCGGCCCTGAGGCGGCCGGCCGCTGGTGCGCGCCGGCGCTGGGCTGGGCGGTTGACGCGGCCGACCAGCCCCGGGCCACAGGCCGTGACTGGCCCGAGGTGGGGCCGCTGCTGGCCAGCCTGCCGGCGCCATGGCGACGGCCCGCCTTGCTGAGCCTGGCCTTCGAAGAAGACTTTGCAATCGTCGACGGCGCTAGCGGCCACCTGCCCTGGCTGGCCGTGGCGCTGCCGTCGATGTGGGCGCCCGAGCACAAGGTCGGCCGCCACTTCAGCGCCGTGCATGCGCCGGTGGCCGACAACCGCCTGATCGTGGGCGCGGCCGCGCCCTTGCTGGCCCTGGTCACCGGCCCCGGCGCCGAGCGCTGGGAGCGCTTTGTCTGGACCATCAGCCCTCACCCGCGCCTGCATGCCCACCCGCAGCGCGTCGATCCGGCAGGCTGGCCCACCGCGCTGGACGACGACGGCCTGGCCGCCCAGGCCTGGTGGCGCACCGAACGCCAGACCTTCCTGCCCGTGGCCGGACAGGCCCAGGCGGTGTTCACGATCAAGGTCGATGTCCGCCCGCTGGCCACCGCCTTGCAGCGGCCCGCGCACGCGGCCAAGGTGCACCAGGCCCTGGCCTCGATGAGCCCGGCGGTGCTGGCCTACCGTGGCCTGGACACGGCGCAGGCCACGCTGCTGCGCTGGCTGGCGCGGCGGGCGGCGGCGTGAGCTGGGGCCCGCCGCGGCCGGCTGACGACGGCTTGGTGGCCCTGTGGCTTGGCAGATCGCTGGCCAGCGCAGACGGCAGCGCGGCGGCCATCCGCCATCTGGCGCAGCGCTGGGCCGGCCGCGACGATTTTGTGCTGCTGCTCAGCGATTTCGGCCTGGGCCATGGCCTGCTGCGCCTCTGGCAGACCTGGCAGCAAGACCCGCAGCGCTGCCGCCGCCTGCATGTGATCGCCATCGCGCCCCGGCCACCCAGCCGGGCGCAGCTGGCCCATGCCCATGCCGCATCACTCTGCCCGGCCAGGCGCGATGAGTTGCTGTCGCTGTGGCCGCCGCTCACACCCGACATCCACCTGCTGCCGCTGGCCGGCGGCGCGTTGCGCCTGCTGCTGGCCGTGGGTCCGCTGGACCGGGTGCTGCGTGACTTGGTGGCACAAGTCGATTTTTTTTTGCTGGACCTTGCAGCAACCGAGGTCGCAAACGACGCTGCGCACACCGGCTGGGACCGCCACCGCCTGCGCCGACTGGCCCGGTTGGCAGCGCCCGGCGCCAGCCTGGTTGTCACCGCCGATACCGGCCTGATCGGACCTGCTGCCCAAGCACTGCGCGCGGCCGGTTTCGTAGCGGAACCGGCTGCCACCGCCACGCCACCATCGGTGAGCCGAGCTCGTTTTGGGCCTACCGCACCCCACCAAGCACCGCCCGGACGCCAGCCGCTCATGCCCTGGGGCTCGCCAACGGGCAGCGTCGCGGTGGTCGGTGCCGGTCTGGCCGGCGCGGCCGTGGCGCACGCCCTGGCGGCGCTGGGCTGGGCCGTGCAGGTGTTCGACCGCCAACCCGGCTGCGCGATGGAGACCTCGGGCAATGCCGGCGGCCTGTTCCACGGCATCGTCCATGGCCACGACAGCGTGCATGCGCGCTGGCTTCGCGCCGCAGCGCTGCACACCCAGCGCGTGCTGCAGCCGCTGTTGAACGGCGGCCAGGTCGACGGCTCGGCCAAGGGCCTGCGGCGGGGCGAGCGTGGCCTGGACGCCGACGCCATGCGCGCGCTGCTGAAGGCCCAGGGCCTGCCCGCCGACTACGCCCAGGTGCTCGATCCGGCCTTGCCTGGCGCCATGCCGGCCTGGCTGCTGACCGGTGGCGGCTGGCTGGCGCCGGCCCAGCTCTGTGCGCAGTGGCTGGCAAGGCCCGGCATCACGCTACGGCCAGCTTGCCGGGTAGCCGGACTTCAGGCGCAGGCCTCAGGCTGGCGCTTGCTGGGCGACCAGGGTGAGGTGCTGACCGAGGCCGACGCGGTGGTGCTGTGCAACGCCACCGACGCCCGGCGCCTGCTGGCCGGCCTGCCCGATCAGACCGGCGGCGCGGCGACCGATTGGCCCTTGCAGCGCCTGCGCGGCCAGACCACCGAGTTGCCGGCCGATCTGCCCGGCCTGCCCCGGCTGGCCATGCCGCTGGCCGATACCGGCTACGCGCTGAGCATGGCCGACAGCCGGCTGCTTTGTGGTGGCAGTGCGCAGGCCGATGACCAAGATCCGCTGCCCCGCGACGAAGACCATCAGCGGCACCTGGCCATCCTGCGCCGGCTCACCGGCTGGCAGGGCGGGGTTGACCCGACCCAGTTGGGCGGCCGGGTCGGCTGGCGATTGCACACTGACGACCGCTTGCCGCTGCTGGGCCCCATGCCGCTGGCCCCTGAACATGGCCAGCGTGCCGACCAGCCCCGGCTCTTGCCCAGGGTGCCCGGCCTGTACCTGTTCACCGCGCTGGGTTCACGCGGCATCACCCAGGCGGCGCTGGGCGGTGAGCTGCTCGCAGCCTGGCTCAGCGGCACGCCGTTGCCCCTGCCCGCGCCGCTGGTCGACGCGCTTGACCCTGCACGCTACATCAGCCGCGCCGCGCGTCGGGCCGGCGCCGGCCCGCACTGACACCCTTCAGCCAAAGTCCAGCGTCTTCACGCCCTGCGCGGTGCCGAGCAGGCAGATGCCGGCCCTGTGGCGGGCAAAGATGCCCACCGTGACCACGCCCGGCCATTGGTTGACCTCGGTCTCCATCGCCAGCGGGTCCTGGATCTGCAGGCCGCGCACGTCGAGCACCAGGTTGCCGTTGTCGGTGAGAACGCCCTCGCGCACCGTGGCCACGCCGCCGTAGAGGCTGGCAAAGCGCCGCGCCACCTGTGCCGACGCCATCGCAATCACCTCCACCGGCAGCGGAAATCCGCCCAGCACGGCCACCTGTTTGCTCTGATCGGCGATGCAGACAAAGCGCTGCGCCAGATCGGCGATGATCTTTTCCCGCGTCAACGCCGCACCGCCGCCCTTGACCATGTGGCCGCGCGGGTCGATCTCGTCGGCGCCGTCCACATACACCGGAATCGATTCGATCTGGTTGGTGTCCAGCACCGTGATGCCCAGCGCCTGCAGGCGCTGCGTGCTGGCCAGCGAGCTCGACACCGCACCGGCAAAGCGCGACTTCACTTCGCCCAGGGCGGCAATGAAATGGTTGACGGTGGAGCCGGTGCCCACCCCGACCACGCTGCCCGGCACCAGGTGGGCGATGGCGGCGCGGCCGACCAGGGCCTTGAGTTCGTCAGGGGTCATGGCAGGTTCAGCAGGCCGGGCGCGCCGACACAGATCAGGGGCCGGCAGTATAGGCAGAGGGCTGAGCCGCGGGGATGGGCGAGCAGACCACAGCACGCCCGATGTCACCTGGCCGTCACCGCCTGGCGCGTGCATCGCGGCAGCGGCCTGAATAGCATGGCCTCACGCCTTGCCCGGTCAGCCACGATCACCACCACGATCACCACCACCACCGTGCGAGCCCACCCGCCCTGTCAGGAGCAGGCCTTGACCTCAGCAGCCTGTCCCCCATCCACACGCCACCTGGGCGCCACCACCGCCAACCAGATCCTGTTCACAGGCGTGCTGTTCACCCGGGGCGCGGCCTTCAACCCCTGGGACGCGGTGTTCGACTTCCAGTCGATCAGCGTGGCAGCCGGTGCCCGCATCAGCGCCGTCGGCGACAAGCCCCTGGCCCTGCTGTCGCGCAGCACCTGGCTGATGGCGGGAACGCTGGACGCCTCGGGCCAGATCGGCGGCAACCAGGCCGCCGGCACCGGCGGTGCCGATGGGCCTGGCGGCGGTGCCGGTGGCGCGGGCCGTGCCTTTCAAGGCCAGGGCCAGCCGGGCGCGGGGCCGGGCGGCGGCCCGGGTGGCTACGACGGGCTGGGCAATGGCTCCTGGGGCGCTGGTGGCGCCTATGGTGGCCAAGGCAGTGGCCTGAACCCGGCGTTGACGCCGGCGCTGGCCTAAGGCGATTTGCCGCATCGGCTGCTGGCCAGCTGTGGCGGTGGCGGCACGGGCGCCAACCTGTTCGGCAGCAGTGCCGGTGCTGGCCAGCTCGCCAGCGTGACGGTGGGCGCCGCCGCCTGTGGCTACCCTGGCGTGATCACCTTCGGCGCGCTGCAGCCCGTGCCCGAGCCCGCGCAGTGGGCGCCGCTGCGCTCGATGTCCGACAGGGCCGAAGCCCATTGCTGGGCTGCCGGCAGGGCAGGCGTGGGAGGCAGGGAGTCGGCTTGCATCTGAGCGGGCGGGCGGCGCAGACCTCTCTACGGCAAGCCACCCGTCGCGTGCACCCCCGAGGCTGGGAGAATCAGCTCATGGCACTGATCCCCTACGCACTGACCCGTCCCTTCCTGTTCGGCCTGGACCCCGAACGCGCCCATGAGCTGACGCTGCACAGCATCGCCACGCTGCAGGGCACGCCTGCGCAATGCCTTTGGGCCGAGCGCCGCGTCGACGACCCGGCGACCGTGGCCGGGCTGCGCTTTCCCAACCGCATCGGCCTGGCCGCCGGGCTGGACAAGAACGGCCGCTGCATCGACGGCCTGGGCGCGATGGGCTTTGGCTTCATCGAGGTCGGCACGGTCACGCCCAAGGGCCAGCCCGGCAACCCCAAGCCGCGCATGTTCCGCCTGCCCGATCGCCAGGCGCTGATCAACCGGCTGGGCTTCAACAACGAGGGCCTGGCCGCCTTCATCCACAACGTGCGCCAGTCGCGCAGCTTCCGCGCCGGCGGCGGTGTGCTGGGGCTGAACATCGGCAAGAACGCCAGTACTCCGATCGAGAACGCAGCCGACGACTACCTGGCCGGCCTGGACGGCGTTTACCCGCATGCCGACTATGTGACGGTGAACATCTCCAGCCCGAACACGCAGAACCTGCGCGCGCTGCAGAGCGACGCCGCGCTGGACGCGCTGCTGGGGCAGTTGCAGGCCCGCCGCGCCGACCTGGCGCAGCGCCTGGGCCGCCAGGTGCCGATGTT
Source organism: Betaproteobacteria bacterium (assembly GCA_031417735.1). Lineage (GTDB taxonomy): Bacteria > Pseudomonadota > Gammaproteobacteria > Burkholderiales > Burkholderiaceae_C > Pseudaquabacterium. The sequence goes on along the minus strand of JANOWE010000249.1, from coordinate 3,379 downwards.
CGTCAAGATCGCGCCCGACCTGGATGAAGCACAGGTGCGGGTGATCGCCGCGACGCTCAAGGCCAATGGCATCGACGGCGTGGTTGCCACCAACACCACCATTGCGCGCGACGCGGTCAAGGGCCTGGCCCATGCGGAAGAAACGGGTGGCCTGTCCGGCCGGCCGGTGTTCGAGGCGAGCAACCAGGTCGTCCGCCAGCTGCGCGCCGAGCTGGGCAGCGCCTACCCCATCATCGGCGTGGGCGGTGTGATGAGCGGTGCCGACGCCCAGGCCAAGCGCGCAGCCGGCGCCGACCTGGTGCAGATCTACACCGGACTGATCTACCAGGGGCCGGGCTTGGTGGGTGACTGCGCCAGGGCGCTGCGCGGCGGCTGACAGGTCGCCCCTAGTCGCCCAGCACCACACCCTCGCGGCGCGGGTCGGCACCGCCTGACCAGCCGCCACCCAGCGCCGCCGGCCGGCGCTGCAAGGCCTGCAGGCCGCTGGTCAGGTCGGTGGCGTGAACGCTGTGGCCCCGTGCCGTGAGTGCCCGCACCGTGGCGTCCGGAAAGCGGCCCTGCTCCAGCAGCAGCGGCGTGCCCAGAGCGGCAAAGTTGGGCAGGTCGATGGCGCGCTGCGGGTCCAGCCCGGCCTGCAGCGTGCCCAACAAGGTCTTGGCCACGAAGTGAATGATGGCCGCACCACCCGGTGAGCCCAGGCTCATCACCAGCGGCGCCGGACCGGGCACCCTGGCGTCGAACACCAGCGTCGGGCTCATGCTCGATCGCGGCCGCTTGCCGGGCTGCAACCGGTTGGCCACCGGCCGGCCCTGGGCGTCGGCAGGGTTCAGCGCAAAGTCGGTCAGCTCGTTGTTGAGCAAGAAGCCACCGGGCAGCCCCGTGCCGCCGTCGCTCATGATCTGCGCGCCAAAGACGAACTCGATGGTGGTGGTCATGGCCAGCGCATGGCCCTGGCTGTCGACGATGGAGATGTGGCTGGTGCCATGTTCGGGCTGCTCGACCTGCGGCGCCCATGCCTGCGTGCGGCCGCCCGGCTGGCCCGGCGCCACCTTGTCCGCGCGCTCAGGGCCGATCAGCGCCGCACGCTGGCCCAGATAGGCGTCGCCCAGCAGACTGTCCCAACGGCCACCGGGCGCGGCGACAAAGTCCGGATCGGCGACATAGGCCGCGCGGTCGGCAAAGGCCAGGCGTGAGGCTTCGGCATAGGGGTGCAGAAAGTCAGGCCCGGGCAGGCCGTCCTGCAGCATCGGCACCGCCGGGCTGCGCTCGAGCAGGCCCAGGATCTGCATCACCGCCAAGTGGCCCGATGACGGCGGCGGGAAACCGCAGACCCGCCAGACCTGCAGCCACAGCGTGCAGATCGCCTCGCGCTGCAGCGGCTGGTAGCCGGCCAGATCGGCCAGGCTCATCAGGCCCGGGTTGCGGGCGTCGCCACGCACCCGGCGCACGATGTCTTCGGCCACCACGCCATGGTGAAGCGCGGCGCTGCCCTCGGCCGCGATACGGCGCAGCACCTGCGCCAGCGCCGGGTTCTTCAGCCGGTGGCCCGCCGGCCAGGCCTGGCCGTCGGGGCCGAAAAAGTAGGCCGCCGCCTGCCGGTCGCGCTTGACTGCCGGGAACGCGGCGGCCTGGGTGTGCAGCCGGTGGCCGACCTCAAAGCCTTGCTCGGCCAGCAGGATGGCGGGCTGGAACAGCTGCGCCCAGGGCAGCCGGCCATGCTGGCGGTGGGCGGCTTCGAGCATGCGCACCGCGCCCGGCACACCCACCGATCGACCGCCGGCCACCGCCTGCATGAAGGGCATGGGCTTGCCGTCGGCTTGCATGAACAGGCGCTCGTCGGCGGCAGCAGGCGCGGTCTCTCGGCCGTCCCAGGCGCTGACGCTGCGCCCGTCCCAGTGCATCAGGAAGGCGCCGCCGCCGATGCCGCTGCTTTGCGGCTCCACCAGCGTCAGCACCATCTGCACCGCCACCGCCGCGTCCATGGCCGAGCCGCCGGCTCGCAGCATCTGCAGGCCGGCTTCGGCCGCCAGAGGATTGGCGGCGGCCACCGCCAGGCGCTGGTGCGTCCAGCCCGGCTTGGCCTGCACGCCGCTGGCAATCTCGGGCAGCAGCGGTGCGGCAGCACTGGGCGCAGGCGGCGTGCTGCAGGCGCTCAGGCCCAGCAACAAGGCCAGAACGGCGATTCGAACCATGAAACTCTCCGGCAACGGGTCGCCCATGCTACCCAAGCCGGTGGGCGCGACGACACCGCTGCAATTGCTGGCGCTGGCGCTGGCGTTGATGTAATATTTTTGTTATTACATCTGAGGCCGCCATGACCATGACCGTCAAGCTCGATCCTGCGCTGGAGCAACGCCTGCGCCAGCATTGCCTGGCCCTGGGCGTGCCTGCCAGCCAGCTGATCCGCGAAGCCCTGGTCGACTGGCTGGATCGCAGGCCGCAGACCAGCGCATCGGCTTTTGCGCTGGGCGAGGACCTGTTCGGTCGCCACGGCGGACCTGCCGATCTGGCCACCGACCGCAAGCAGGCCCTGGACCGTGCGTGGGCCGACAAACACGCCGCGCGCCAGGGTTGACATGCCCTCACGCCAGCAGGCCGCCGAACCGCCGCCAGGCTTTGCCGTGCCGCTGCGCGTGCTGGCCGACAGTGGCCCGCTGCTTGCGCTGTTCAATGCCGCCGACCATTGGCATGCGCCGATGCTGGCCTGGCTGAAGTCAAACCCGGCCGCGCGGCTGATCAGCACTTGGCCAGTGGCCACCGAAGTCTGTGCGTTGCTGGCTCGGCGCATCGGCAACCCGGCGGCGCTGGATTTCCTGCGCTGGATTCAGCGCGGTGGTCTGACCCTGGACCTGCCGGCCGAGACCAGCCTGGCCGAGGTGCTGGCCATCAGCGAGCGCTTTGCCAGCCTGCCCTTCGACCTGGCCGACGCGTCCGTCGCCGAGGCAGCGGCGCGACTGAAGCTACGCCATGTGATCAGCATCGACGCCGACTTTGACGTCTACCGCGACCGCAGCGGCAAGCCGCTGGTGAACCTGCTGCGGCGCTGAACTCGGCCGCAGCAAGCCGGCGCCTAGAGCAGCGGCACGCCCGTCTTGCTCTGCAGTTCTTCACGCGTGACACCCGGCGCCATCTCGACCACCTTCAAGCCCTGCGGCGTCACGTCCAGCACGGCCAGGTCGGTGATGATGCGGTTGACCACGCCCAGGCCGGTCAGCGGCAGCGTGCATTCGTGCAGGATCTTGAGGTCGAAGCCGCCGTCCTTCTTGCGCGCCACATGCTCCATCAGCACCACCACCTGCTTGACACCGGCCACCAGGTCCATCGCACCGCCCATGCCCTTGACCATCTTGCCGGGGATCATCCAGTTGGCCAGGTCGCC
>JANOWE010000248.1:0-11266 GCA_031417735.1 Betaproteobacteria bacterium | reverse complement strand
CTGCGTCGCGGTCAAGCAGCGGCTGGCCGATCTGGACGGACGGCTGGGCGGCATTGGCAGCGTCATCTCGTCGCGCACGCTGAACCTGCTGCGGGTTGAAAAGCGCCGCCTGCGCGAGGAGGTGCGCATCCTGTGGCCGATCTTCCCGAGCACCGAACTGGCCCTGCCCATGCTGGAGCAGCGTGTCGAAGCGCTGAGCCGGCGCGTGGACCTCACCGTTGACACCGGCGAATTGCTCAAGGCCGTGGTCGGCGACACCGGCCTGGCCCGGCACGAAATCGACGATGCGACGCGGCTGTGTCGCCTGGTGCTGCGCATGGTTGAGAAGCCGCTGCCCAGCGCCGACGAGTTCACGCGTGCTCAGGCGGCGCTGGACGGTTCGGCGGCCATTCGCGCCCAGCGCGAGGACAAACCCGGCAGCCAGGCGCTGGCAGCGCTTGAGTCGCGCGCCGACAAGGCCCGCAAGGACGTCGTCCTGGGCGCAGAACCGCCGTGGCCTGACTTGCAGGAACTGCTGACCGGCCTGCGCGCAGAGTTCCTGGACAAGGGGCTGACCGACTGCGAGCGTCAGCGCTACGTCGACGCGGCCAATGCCGTGGCCAAGGCCGAGGTCATCCAGGCCTACGCCAACCTGGTCCAGACGGCCGGCAGCAAGCCGGTGCGCGACGGCCGGCTGGCGTTTGCGAAACCGCTGCTGGACGCACTGCGGCCTGGGCCCGGCGAGTCGGCCACCGAAGCGCGGCGACTGCTGCTGCAGGCCGAAGAAAACGTCAGCGTCGAGCAGATCGACCATGCCTTGCGCAACCCCCAGACCGCAGGGTTGTGGATCGAGGTCGACCCACCCACGCCGCGCCAGTACCAGCTGGTGACCTTGCGCGTTCACCTTGGCGCGCCGGGGCTGGACAACGCCAGCGCGCGTAGCCGCTTTCACTGGCGCTGGCAAGTCAATGGCCAGGACGTGCCCGCCGGCCAGGATTGGACCGGTTGGCACTACTTCGAGCAACCCCGCACGACCGACTGGCTGCGGCCGTGGTCGACGCACCCCGCAGCGGCCGCGCCCGACGTGGCCGAGTTCGAGGTCAGCGCCCAGGCGCTGGACCCGGCGGCGCCGGCCATGCCCATCGTCACCCTGACCGCCAGCCCGGTGCGGCTGGAAACAAGCAGGACGCACCTCGAGAGCAGCACCGCGCTGGCCCTGGTCAGCCTGTTCGTCACCGTGCTGCTGGTCGGGTTGGGCCTGCTGGCCAGCGCACAAGAGAAGCTGCAGACGCTGGACGCGACGTCGGGCTTCATGGCCATCATCCTCATTGGCTTCGGCGCCGACGTGCTCAAGCGTGCGCTGTCCAGGTCGTAGCGGCTGCGTCGGCTGCGAACGAATCAAGTGGGCAGTCCGCCCGTCCCGCGCGTTCTCGTTTGGCACACTGGGCTCTACCCAGTCCAACGCGCCAGCGCCGCCGGAGACCCGATGAAGCATCGCTTGAGTGGCGCTTTCCGCCACCTGAGCGAACCCGCCGCACCGGCCTTCGTGCCTTCAGAAACCGATGTCTGCCGAAGCGCAGCTGCCAGCAAGGACACCAACCCGCTGGACACCGCCTACGCCGAGCGGCTGCATGCCCTGGTCACGGCCTGTCCGGAAGACGCCGACATCCTCTCGCAGTGGGCCGAAGCGGCGGTGATCGCCATCAAGGACGACGGGTACGACATGAGTTCCGGCCTGGCACGGCCGCATCACCGAGATGGTTGACCGGCTGGAAGCGCTGCTCAAGTCCCAGCACGAGCACATCGGCATGAAGCACGACCTGATTCGCGCGCTCAGGTCCAGCCGCCGTCGACGATGAAGTCCTGCGCGGTGCACATCGCGCTGTCGTCGGCGGCCAGGAACAGTGCCATCGCGGCGATGTGCTCGGCCAGCAGGGGCCGGTTGATGCACTGACCTCGGGCGATCTCGTCGCGGCCGGCGTCGTCCAGCCACAGCCGGATCTGCTTGTCGGTCATCACCCAGCCGGGAACGAGCGTGTTGACGCGAATGTTGTGGACGCCCAGATCACGGGCCAGGCTTCGCGTCAAACCCTGCACCGCTGCCTTCGACGTGGTGTAGACCGGCATGCCGCCCTGCTTGAGCTTCCAGCTCACCGAGCCGAAGTTGACGATCGATCCGCCACCGGCTTGACGCATGTCTGCGGCCACCGCCTGTGCGGCGAAGAACTGGTGTTTCAGGTTGACGGCAATGCCGGCGTCCCACGACTCGGCCGTGGTCGCTTCGATGCTGTGGCGCTGGTCGTTGGCGGCATTGTTCAGCAGCACGGTGATCGGGCCGATGCGATCGCGCAGCGTGGCAATCGCCGCCTGCAGCGCGGCGGTGTCGGTCAGGTCGGCAGCGGCGAACTGCGGCGGGTGGGCGGCACTCGCCAGCGTGGCCATCAGCGCCTGGGCGGCGCCGACATCGATGTCGATCATGCCGACCCGGGCGCCCTGCGCAGCGAAATGCGCCACCAGGCTGGCGCCGATGCCGGTGGCGCCGCCGGTGACGAGCACGCCACGGTCGCGCAGGCTGGGGTAGTGGGCGGTGGGCTGCATGGGGTCGCGTTTGATAGCTGTTGTAGTCATACTAAATGCACAATGCAGGTCAAAGATCAGGGTAAACACTCGGTTTACGGTCCATAAAGTCAGACTTTATTATGCAATTTATGCTGAGAAGAGTTGTCCGTGTCTGAACCGATGGCCAAGGTCAAGCCCAAGCTGCGGTCCGCCGAGTGGTTTGGCAGCGCCGACAAGAACGGCTTCATGTACCGCAACTGGATGAAGAACCAGGGCATACCGGACCATGTCTTCCAGGGCCGGCCGCTGATCGGCAGCTGCAACACCTGGTCCGAGCTGACGCCCTGCAACGCGCGCTTGTGCATGCTGGCAGAGCGGGTCAAGCGCGGCGTCCGCGAGGCCTGCAGCTTTCCGGTCGAATTTCCGGTCTTCTCCAACGTCGGATCGAACCTGCGGCCCACAGCCATGTTCACCCGCAACCTGGCCAGCATGGACGTGGAAGTGGCGATCCGAGGCAACCCGATCGGCGGCGTCGTCCTGCTGGTGGGCTGCGACAAGACCACGCCGGCGCTGCTGATGGGCGCGGCCAGCTGCGTTCCGCCGGCCATCGTCGTCACCGGCGGGCCGATGCTCAACGGCAAGCACCAGGACCGCGACATCGGCTCGGGCACGGCCGTGTGGCAGTTGTCCGAGCAGGTCAAGGCCGGCACGCTGACGCTGCACGAGTTCCTGTCGGCCGAATCAGGCAAGGTGGTGTTCGAGAACCTCGAGGACGACAAGGTGCGCACCAACCACCCGACGCTGCCGGTGGCCGCCGATTCGGTGCTGGTGCTGAAGAACTGCGGCCCGCGCGGCGACCCCGGCATGGCCGAGGTCGGCAACATGGGCCTGCCGCCCAAGCTGCTGGCCCAGGGCGTGACCGACATGCTGCGCATCTCCGACGCCCGCATGAGCGGCACCGCCTACGGCACCGTGGTGCTGCATGTCACACCCGAGGCGCGCGCCGGTGGCCCGCTGGCGGTGGTCCGCGAAGGCGACTGGATCGAGCTCGACAGCGCCGCCGGCCGGCTGCATCTGGACATCAGCGACCATGAGTTGCAGGCGCGGCTGGCCGAATGGGCGGCGGCGCAGCGGCCCGAGCCGCTGGACGGCGCCGGCTACCGCAAGCTTTATGTGGAACGTGTACTGCAGGCCGACGAGGGCTGCGACTTCGATTTTCTGGTCGGTTGCCGAGGTGCGACCGTGCCCCGCCACTCACACTGATGACCCGCATGCCCATCACCCGCCGCTACCAGGGCGTCTTCCCGGTCGCCCCGACCACCTTCACCGACTCGGGCGAGCTCGACCTGGCCAGCCAGAAGCGCTGCATCGATTTCATGATCGACGCCGGCTCGCAGGGCATCTGCATCCTGGCCAACTTCTCCGAGCAGTTCGTGCTGTCCGACGACGAGCGCGAGCGGCTGGCGCGCACCATCCTCGACCATGTCGCCGGCCGGGTGCCGGTGATCGTCACGACCACGCATTTCAGCTCGCGGCTGTGTGCCGAGCGCAGCCGCCGCGCGCAGGACATGGGCGCGGCGATGGTGATGGTGATGCCGCCTTATCACGGCGCGACGATCCGCGTGCCCGAGGCGCAGACCTTCGACTTCTTCCGCCGCCTGTCCGACGCGCTGACGATCCCGGTCATGGTGCAGGACGCGCCGGTCAGCGGCACCACGCTGTCGGTGGACTTTCTGGTGCGACTGGCGCGTGAGCTCGAGCAGGTTGCCTACTTCAAGATCGAGACGCCCGGCGCGGCGTCCAAGCTGCGCGAGCTGATCCGCCTGGGCGGCGCCGCGATCGAGGGCCCCTGGGACGGCGAAGAGGCGATCACGCTGCTGCCCGACCTGGACGCCGGCGCCACCGGCGCGATGACCGGCGGCGCCTACCCGGACGGCATCCGCCAGATCGTTGACGCCTATGCCGCCGGCCGGCGCGAAGAAGCGGTGCAGGCCTACGAGCGCTGGCTGCCGCTGATCAACGTCGAGAACCGCCAGGGCGGCCTGCTGTCGGCCAAGGCCTTGATGAAAGAAGGTGGCGTGATCGACTGCGAAGCGCCGCGCCACCCGTTCCCGGCCATGCACCCGGCCACCCGCGCCGGCCTGATCGAGACCGCGCGGCGGCTCGATCCCATGGTGCTGCGCTGGGGCCGCTGAGTCTGGCCCCCATCGCTGTTCCCGTTCCCGTTCCCGTCCCGCTGCCAACCCAAAACCCGAGGAGACCGTTGATGAACAAACGCAACATGATGAAGTCCGCCCTGGCGCTGTCCGCCGCCGCCCTGCTGACGCTGCCCGTGCTGGCGCAGGACAAGGCCACCATCGGCATCTCGATGCCCACCAAGTCGTCGGCACGCTGGATCTCCGACGGCGACAGCATGGTCAAGGTGCTGCAAGCCAAGGGCTACAAGACCGACCTGCAGTTCGCCAACGACGACATTCCGAACCAGCTGGCACAGATCGAGAACATGGTCACCAAGGGCGCCAAGGTGCTGGTGATCGCGGCCATCGACGGCACCACGCTGTCCAACGCGCTGGCCAAGGCAGCCGAGCAAGGCGTCAAGGTCATCGCCTACGACCGGCTGATCAAGGGCTCGAAGAACGTCGACTACTACGCCACCTTCGACAACTTTCAGGTCGGTGTGCTGCAGGCGCAGTCGATCGAGAAGGCGCTCAAGCTCAAGGAAGGCAAGGGTCCGTTCAACATCGAGCTGTTCGGCGGCTCGCCCGACGACAACAACGCCTTCTTCTTCTACGACGGCGCGATGTCGGTGTTCAAGCCCTACATCGACAGCGGCAAGCTGGTGGTGCGCAGCAAGCAGTTGGGCATGGACAAGGTCGGCACGCTGCGCTGGGACGGCGCGGTGGCGCAGGCGCGGATGGACAACCTGCTCAGCGCCTTCTACGGCAATGCCCGGGTCGATGCGGTGCTGTCGCCCTACGACGGGCTGTCGATCGGCATCCTGTCGTCGCTCAAGGGCGTGGGCTATGGCACGCCCAAGCAGCCGTTCCCGGTGGTCTCGGGCCAGGACGCCGAGGTGCAGTCGGTGAAGTCGATCCTGCGCGGCGAGCAGACCTCCACCGTGTTCAAGGACACCCGTGAGCTGGCCAAGGTCACCGGCGGCATGATCGACGCGGTGCTCGGCGGCAAGCAGCCGCAGATCAACGACACCAAGACCTACAACAACGGCATCAAGATCGTGCCGTCCTACCTGCTCAAGCCGGTCAGCGTGGACATCGGCAACTGGAAGGAAATCCTGATCGGCAGCGGCTACTACAAGGAAAGCCAGATCAAGTGAGCCCGAGCCCGGCGCCGGCCACCGCCGCCACAGGCCAGGGCGTGGACACCATCCTCGAGATGCGCGGTATCACCAAGACCTTTCCGGGGGTCAACGCGCTGGACAACGTCAACCTGTCGGTCCGTGCCGGCGAGATCCACGCGGTGGTGGGCGAGAACGGTGCCGGCAAGTCCACGCTGATGAAGGTGTTGAGCGGCGTCTATCCGCATGGCCAGTACAGCGGGGAGATCCACTTCGACGGCCAGGAGCGGCGCTTCTCGGGCATCGCCGACAGCGAGGCGCTGGGCATCATCATCATCCACCAGGAGTTGGCCCTGGTGCCGCTGCTGTCGATCGCCGAGAACATCTTCCTCGGCAACGAGCCGGCGCGCCGGGGCGTGATCGACTGGCATGCGGCGCATGTTCGCAGCCTCGCGCTGCTGGCCAAGGTCGGCCTGGCCGAGTCGCCGGCCACGCTGATCACCGACCTGGGCGTGGGCAAGCAGCAGCTGGTCGAGATCGCCAAGGCGCTGTCCAAGGATGTGCGGCTGCTGATCCTGGATGAGCCCACCGCCAGCCTGAACGAGAGCGACAGCGACGCGCTGCTGGCGCTGCTGCTCGGGCTGAAGGCCCAGGGCATCTCGTGCATCCTGATCTCGCACAAGCTCAACGAGATCAGCAAGGTGGCCGATTCGATCACCGTGCTGCGCGACGGCGGCACGGTGCAGACGCTGGATTGCCGGGCGCAGGCCGTCAGCGAGGACCTGATCATCCGCAACATGGTCGGCCGCGAGATGGCCGACCGCTATCCGAAGCGCAGCCCGGCCATAGGCCAGACGGTGTTCGAGGTCAGCGACTGGACTGTGCACCACCACATGCACGCCGACCGCCAAGTCGTCAAGGGCGTGGGCCTGTATGCGCGGCGCGGCGAGATCGTCGGCATCGCCGGGCTGATGGGCGCGGGGCGCACCGAGTTTGCGATGAGCGTGTTCGGCCGCTCCTATGGCCAGGGCATCCGTGGCACGGTGCGCATCGACGGCCGGCAGGTCGATGTCTCGACGATCGGGCGCGCGATCGAGCAGGGCATCGCCTATGTCACCGAAGACCGCAAGGGCTACGGCCTGGTGCTCGACGACGAGATCCGCCGCAACATCACGCTGGCCAACCTGCCGGCGGTATCAAGCCGCCTGGTCATCGACGAGGGCCGCGAGTTCGCCGTGGCCACCGAGTACCGCCACAAGCTCAATATCCGCTGCGCCGGGGTCTTCCAGCCGGTGGTCAACCTGTCGGGCGGCAACCAGCAGAAGGTGGTGTTGAGCAAGTGGCTGTTCTCGCAGCCCACGGTGCTGATGCTCGACGAACCCACACGCGGCATCGATGTGGGCGCCAAGTTCGAGATCTATTCGATCATGGCCGAGCTGGCCGCCGAGGGCCGCTGCATCGTGATGATTTCTTCCGAGATGCCCGAGCTGCTGGGCATGTGCGACCGCATCTACGTCATGAACGAGGGCCGCTTTGTCGCCGAGTTCAGCGCTGCCCAGGCCAGTCAGGAAAAGATCATGCGAGCCATCGTCACGTCCGGGAGCCATTGAATGGACAGCAAACTCGAACTGCCCGCGGCGGCCCGTGCGCCGGCCACCAGGCGCGGCCTGCGCTTCTTCCAGTCGCATCTGCGCGAATACGGCATGTTGCTGTCGCTGGTGGCGATCATGGCCTTCTTCCAGTACATGACCGACGGCGTGCTGATGCAGCCGCTGAACCTGACCAACCTGATCCTGCAGAACAGCTACATCGTCATCATGGCGCTGGGCATGCTGCTGGTGATCGTCGCCGGCCACATCGACCTGTCGGTGGGTTCGGTGGTCGGCCTGGTCGGGGCGCTGGCGGCGGTGCTGATGGTGGAGATGGGCATGCACTTCGTGCCGGCCACGCTGATCTGCCTGGTCGCCGGTGCGGCGATGGGTGCTGCGCAAGGGGTTTTCGTCGCGTTCTTCAAGATCCCGTCCTTCATCGTCACGCTGGCCGGCATGCTGGTGTTCAAGGGCATGAGCCTGGCCCTGCTGCAGGGTCAGTCGGTGGGCCCGTTCGCGCCACAGTTCCAGTTGCTGAGCTCAGGCTTCATCCCCGATTTTCTGGGCGGCCAGACCTTCCGGCTGACCTCGCTGCTGATCGGCCTGCTGGCCGGCGCGGCGCTGGTGGTGGCGAACCTGCGCGAGCGCGCCAACGCCGCGCGCCACGAGATGGAGGTCGAACCGCTGGCCTTCTTCATCGGCAAGAACCTGTGCTTCGTCGCGATCATTGCGCTGCTGACCACGCTGCTGTCGGCCTACAAGGGGCTGCCCAATGTGCTGGTGGTGATGGCACTGCTGATCGTGTTCTACGACTTCGTGACGCTGCGCACCACCATCGGCCGGCGCATCTACGCGCTGGGCGGCAACGAGAAGGCGGCGCGGCTGTCGGGCATCAAGACCGAGCGGCTGGCCTTCTACACCTTCGTCAACATGGGCGTGCTCGCGGCGCTGGCCGGGCTGGTCTTTGCGGCACGGCTGAACACCGCCACGCCCAAGGCCGGCACCGGCTTCGAGCTCGACGTGATCGCCGCCTGCTTCATCGGCGGCGCCTCGGCATCGGGCGGCGTCGGCAAGGTGGTCGGCGCGGTGATCGGCGCCTTCATCATGGGGGTGATGAACAACGGCATGTCGATCATGGGCATCGGCATCGACTACCAGCAGGTGATCAAGGGGCTGGTGCTGCTGGCTGCGGTGTTCTTCGATGTCTACAACCGCAACAAATGAGCGCTGCCCGGTGATCGACGGCGCAAGGCCGGTTCGACGATGACCGGGTCAAGCGGCACGCCGGACTACCGCCAGGCGTCCGAACGCAAGAGCCAGCACGGCCGAATCGTGCGCGAGCTCGGCTTGCGCATCGTCTCGGGTGAATTGGCACCCGGCATGCGCTTGCCCGGCGAAGCCTTGCTGTGCGCGGACTACGACGTCAGTCGGCCGGTGTTGCGCGAAGCCACGCGGGTGCTGACGGCCAAGGGCCTGGTGGTGTCGCGCCAGCGTGCCGGCGCGATCGTGCGGCAGCGCAGCGACTGGCATTTGCTCGACCCTGACGTGCTGTACTGGCTGATCCAGACGCGGCCGCAGGACGAATTCGTCGACACCCTGCTGACAGTGCGTCGGATCTTCGAGCCGGCTGCCGCCGCGCTGGCCGCGCAGGCCGCCAGCGCGCAGCAGTTGCAGCGCATAGCCGAGTCGTACGCGGAGATGGATGCGGCGCGAACGCCCGAGGAACTGCTCGAGCCGGATGTTGCCTTTCATCGGCGCATCGCCGAGGCCACCGGCAACGATCTGCTGGCCTACATCGGCAACATGCTGTCGCTCGCGCTGCGCGAATCGATCAAGCTCAGCAGCAAGATGCCCGATACCCACGCGCTGTCGCTGCCCCGGCACAAGGCCATCCTCACCGCGCTGCTCAACCGCGACGCGCTGGCCGCTCGTCAGGCCACACTGCTGCAGCTCGAGGAGACCCGCGAAGACCTGTCGATCATCCTGCACAGGCCGCTGGACGAAGCCTGAGCGGTGCCCGGCCATGCCGCCCGGCGCCGACCAAGGTCTGGACAAGGGCCAGCTTGCAGTGAGGGGTGGTCTTCTCGACAGGGGCTGATGTTCACCAACCAGCTTGGCTTCTGACAGTCTCAGGGCGTCACCTTCATGCATGCACGATGCAAGCACAGCCACCGCGCCGGGCAGCAGGCTACCGTGCCACATGGGCGGCACTGGCACACTGCGGAGCGGGGCCTTGTTCGCCTCAGGTCGGCCAGTCAACAGGGAAGGCGATTCGATGGCAACGGACGGTGTGGACGAATGGTCGCTGGACGGCGTGCTGGACGAGCTGGCGCGCATTCACGGTGCCATGAACGACAGGCATTTCGCCTTCATCCTGGGCGCTGGCGCTTCGTTCACTTCGGGCATTCCCACCGGCCACCATCTGGCCCAGCGTTGGCTCAAGGTCTTGCACCGGCGTGAATGCGGCGACCAGCGTCCACTGGCCGAGTGGATCGCCGGCTGCGGCATCGGCAATGGCAGCCTGACCTGGGACACCGCCGCAGACCATTACCCGCAGATCTTCGAGCGCTGCTTTGACGGCGACCGTGAAGCGGGCTATGCCGAGCTTGAAGCCGCCATGGACGGCAAATCGCCCAGCCTGGGCTATTCGCTGCTGGCTGAAATCATCCAGCACACGCGGCACAAGGTGGTGGTGACCACCAACTTTGACAACCTCGTGGCCGACGCCCTGGCCATGCACGCCCACCAGTCACCCCTGGTGGTGGCCCATGAATCCCTGGCCGGCTTTGTACGGCCACAACTGCGGCGGCCCCTGGTCGCCAAGATCCACCGCGACCTGTTTCTGCATCCCATCAACGACACCGAAGGCGTGTCGATCATGGAGCAGGGCTGGAAGATTGCGCTGAAGAAACTGTTCCAGTACTTCACGCCGGTGGTGGTGGGCTACGGCGGCAATGATGGCAGCCTGATGAACATGCTGGCCGATCTGGACGCCGGCGACATGGCCGGTCGCATGGTCTGGTGTTACCGCGAAGGCTCACCGCCGCCCGCCAAGGCGATGGCGGTGATGCGAAAGCACACTGGCGTGCTGGTCAAGATTGCGGGATTTGACGAGTTCATGCTGCAACTGGCGGCCAAACTGGTGGCGGGCTTTGACGTTGGCACCATTGCCGAACGCACCGCCAAGCTGGGACAGGAGCGCGCCGAGCGCTACCGAGACCAGGCAGCCAAGCTGCGTGAATCATCGGCACGGGGGTCCGCTGCCGAGCAAAAGGCCGGCGTGGTGCTGAGCGAGTCGGTGCGCGCGGGCAGCAGCTGGTGGGCCTGGGAGATGAAGGCTCAGGCCACCCCAGGCCTGGACGAGCGCAAGCTGGTGTATCTGGAAGGGCTACGACAGTTCCCCAGGAGCGCAGAGCTTGTTGGCAACTACGCGAACTTTCTGGCGGATCAGCGCAAGGACTACGACGGTGCCCAGGCGCTGTACAAGAAGGCCCTTGAACTCGATCCGAGCAACGCGAACAACACCGGCAACTACGCGAACTTTCTGGCGGTTCAGCGCAAGGACTACGACGCTGCCCAGACGCTGTACAAGAAGGCGCTTGAACTCGACCCCAGCGACGCGAACATCACCGGCAACTGCGCGCTCTTTCTGGCGGATCAGCGCAAGGACTACGACGCTGCCGAGGCGCTGTACAGCAAGGCGCTTGAACTCGATCCGAGCCAGGCGAACATCACCGGCAACTACGCGAACTTTCTCTGGCATCGGCGCAAGGACTACGACGCTGCCGAGGCGCTGTACAGCAAGGCGCTTGAACTCGATCCGAGCCAGGCGAACATCACCGGC
>JANOWE010000247.1:0-2540 GCA_031417735.1 Betaproteobacteria bacterium | reverse complement strand
TACCGGCAGGCATGGCAGGCCGGGCCCGGGTGACACGCAGGCAGCCGGGTGCCTGGTGGCCTCGGCCAGCGCGCCGGCCAACGAACGTCGGCTTCAACCAAGAACCAAGGGCAGCTCAGAGCCCCAAGCCGCCTTACAGGAATCAAGCCTAGAGGCCCAGAAAAGCCTTCACTGCCACCACGCTGCGCGCCGGGTCTTCTTCCTGCGGCACATGGCCCAGTTTGTCGAACACCACCACCTGGCTGCCGGGGATGTCGGCCGCAAAGCGCTGCGCCATCGTGGACGGGATCAACTGGTCCTGCGCGCCCCACAGAATCAAGGTGGGCAGGCTCAGGCCGCCGATGTGATCCAGGCCTTCACCCGGGGTCCAGTCCTTGGCACGCTGCACAAAGGCCCGGCGGTTGCCGGCGCGCAGGGTCAGCTCGACGTAGCGGTCGACCATGGCCTCGGTGACGCGCTTGGGGTCGGCCATCACCGTGCCCAGGCCCTGCGCGATCAGCGGGCGGGCCATCATCTGCTCGACCAGGTCGGCGAGCACGGGCACGCGTGCCAGGCGCCAGGCCAGCGGCATGCTGCCGGACTCGAAACGGTAGCCCGTGGCGTCGACCAGCACCAGCCGGGTCACGCGGGTCGGCGCTTGTTGGGCCAATCGCCAGGCCACCTCGCCGCCCAGCGAGTTGCCGGCCGCCACAAAGCGGTTCACAGCCAGGCGGTCCAGCACCTGCAGCACAAAGCCGGCATAGGCCTGGGCGGTGTAGGGCTGGCCCACAAATGACCCGGCCCAGGGCCCGGTCAGGCCATAGGCCGGCAGGTCCAGGCTGATCACCCGGCGCTGGCCACGCAAGGCCCTGGCCCAGCCTTCCCAGGTGTGCAGGCTGGACGAGGTGCCGTGCAGTAGGACCAGGGGCTCGGGGTCGTTGCGCGGACCTTCGTCGCGGTAGTGCACCAGCTGGCCCTGCAGGTCCAAGAACTGTGATGGTGGTGGTGCCCAGCGTGCGACCAGGGTCTCGACCGGCCGGTCGGGCGTGCGCAGCAGCGGCAGGCTCAGCGCGCCCAGCATCAGCACCAGGCCAAGCAGGCGGATCAACCAGCGGCCAGGAGACAGGCGTTCCCGGTCCGGCGCGCTGCGCGCCGCCTGCGGCTTCATGCCGGGGCCAGGTCGGCCGCCAGGCCCACCCGTTGGTCAAAGACAAAGCAGCGGCCCTGCCAGCCCGGGGCGTCGCCGCCGGTGGCCTCAAAGTAACCCAGGATGCCGCCTTCCAGCTGCAGCACATGCGGTATGCCCTGCGCCTGCATCCACAGCGCGGCCTTTTCGCAGCGGATGCCGCCGGTGCAATAGCTGACCACGGTGGTCTCGTCGGCGCTGCCCAGGTCTTGGCGGTGGGCCGCCAGCGCGGCAGGGAAGTCGGAAAAGCGCTTCAGCCGCCAGTCGAGCGCGCCGGCGAAGGCGCCTTCATCCACCTCGAAATCATTGCGCGTGTCGAGCATCAATATCCGCCGGCCCTGATCGTCATGGCCCTGGGCCAGCCAGCGCGCCAGCGTGGGTGGCGCCACCGCCGGTGCGCGGCCGGCGCCGGGCAGCACCTCGGGCTGGTTCATGCGGATGATTTCGGCCTTGCACTTGACCTTGAGCCGCTGGAAGGGCTGGGCCGGGCTCCAGCTGTCTTTGCTGATCACGTCGCGGAAGCGGCTGTCCTCACGCAGTCCGGTCAGCCAGCGGCGGACGGCTTCGGCTTGCCCGGCCAGCACCAGGTTGATGCCCTCGGGCGCCAGCAGCACCGTGCCCTTGAGTTGTTCGCGCAGCGCCGATTCAAGCACCAGCGCGCGCAATTCGGGCAGGTCGTGCAGGGGCACGAAGCGGTAGGCGGCGACGTTGAGTATGGCGTGAGGCACGGGCCGATTTTAGGGGCCGTCCAACCCGGCAACGGCCTGGCGCTACAGCTCGCCCAGCCCGGCCAATGCGCCGGGGTTGCCCCGCTGGTCGTAGATGTACTGGCGGATGATGTCGTCGAAGCTGTCCTCGGGCTGCAGGCCCAGGGCGGCGGCGCGGTCGGCGCGGGCGCCTGCGGGCCAGCGCGAGACGATGCCGGCGATGCGCTCGTCGCGCTCGAAACGCACCCGCGCACGCACGGCGGGGCCGGCCACGCGTTCCAGCGCGTCCAGCATCTGCGCCACGCTGATGTTCAGCCCGGGCAGGTTCATGGCGGTGCGGCCGCCATAGGCCTCGCGGCTGGCCTCGTAGACCGCGATCAGGCCTTCCACCGTGCGCTGGGGTGAACTCACCGGGTGGGTGACGTCGGCCGCGACCGGGCAGACCGATTCCTGGCCAGCCAGGGGCTCGCGGATGATGCCGCTGAAGAAGGAGGAGGCCGCGCCGTTGGGCCGGCCGGGCCGCACGGTGACGGTCATCAGGCGCGCGCTGCGGCCGTCGAGGTAGGCCTTGCGGCTGTAGTCGGCCACCAGTTGCTCGCAGATCAGTTTCTGGATGCCATAGCTGGTTTGCGGCGTGGGCAGGGTGGTGTCGGTGACGATGGCCGGCA
>JANOWE010000246.1:0-4847 GCA_031417735.1 Betaproteobacteria bacterium | reverse complement strand
GCCGGGCCCGGGTGACACGCAGGCAGCCGGGTGCCTGGTGGCCTCGGCCAGCGCGCCGGCCAACGAACGTCGGCTTCAACCAAGAACCAAGGGCAGCTCAGAGCCTCAAGCCGCCCCACACCAGGCATCAACCATCCGCCGGCCCAAAGCGCGGCGGCAGGCTATTTGTAGAACAGGTAGCCGACCCAGATCGCGCCGGCCACGCCCACCACATCGGCGATCAGGCCGCAGGTCAGGGCGTGGCGGGTGTGCTTGATGTTGACGCTGCCGAAGTACACCGCCAGCACGTAGAAGGTGGTTTCGGTCGAGCCCTGGATGATGGCCGCCAACTTGCCCTGGAAAGAGTCGACGCCGTAGGTCTTCATCACGTCGACCATCAGGCCGCGTGCACCGCTGCCACTGAGTGTCTTCATCAGACCCACCGGCAGCGCAGGCACAAAGTCCGTGGGCAGGCCGACCGCCGCGACCACGGCTGCAATGCCGCCGACCAGATAGTCCATGCAGCCGGTGGTGCGGAAGACTGAGATCGCGACCAAGATCGCGATCAGGTACGGGATGATGGTCACGGCGACGCCGAAGCCTTCTTTGGCGCCTTCGACAAAGGCTTCGTAGACGTTGATGCCGCGCATCGCGCCGACCGCGATGAACAGCACGATCACCGCCACCAGCGTGAAGCTGCCCAGCACGCCGATGGTCTGTGCCATGACCTCGGGCGGGTAGCGGCTGAGCCAGACGTAGAGCCCGCCCATCAGCGCGATGAAGCCGCCGAAGAAGGCCACGATCGGCACCTGCAGCAGGTTGATGCGCTGCCACACTGCCACCGCCACCAGGCCGGCGGTGAACGAGATGAAGGTGCCGACCAGCGTGGGCAGAAAGATATCGGCGGCGTTGAAGCCGACCAGCCCCTGCTCGATGGCAATGGCCTGGCGGATGGCGATCACTGAACTGGGGATCAGCGTGATGCCGGCGGTGTTGAGCACCAGAAACATCACCATCGCGTCGCTGGCGCGCTGCTTGTCGGTGTTGATCTCCTGCAGCTCGCGCATGGCCTTCAGGCCCAGCGGCGTGGCGGCGTTGTCCAGCCCCAGCATGTTGGCGCTGAAGTTCATCACGATGCTGCCGCCGGCCGGGTGGCCACGCGGAATGTCGGGAAACAGGCGCGAGAACAGTGGTGCCATGCCCCGGGCAAAGAGCCCGATCACGCCGGCCTGCTCGCCGATTTTCATCACCCCCAGCCACAGGCTCATGACGCCGACCAGGCCCAGTGAGATGTCGAAACCGGTCTTGGCGGTGTCGAAAATGCCGGTCAGCACCTGGGTGAAGATCAGCACGTCGCCCTGCAGCAGCCGCACCAGCGCCACCGCAAAGCCGAGCAGGAAAAACCCGATCCAGATGACATTCAAGACCATGTGCGTAGCCCTTGCTGCGGCTGGTGGTTGCTGAGGGCGCGGGCGCTCAGCGGCGGCGTTCGAGCATCGCCACCTGCTGCGTCAGGGCCGCGCAAAGTCGGCCGCCACCCATGCCGTGGCGCTGGCCCGGTTGAGTTTGAAGCCGGCGCTCACGCGCAGCCGGGCCAGTTCGTCGCCGCCGTCGTCTTCGGCGCTGAGCTCGGCATAGGGCTCATGCTCGTCGGGCACGATGTCCAGCCGCACCTCGAAGCGGCGCCCGCCGTGGTCCACACCGATGTGCTGGTGCAGCTGCGCCTGCAGCTGTTGCTCATGGCGGCGGATGACCTCGGCGGCGGTCTTGACCAGGGTGTTGAACGCGGCCGTGTCGAGCGGCTTGGGGTTTTTCTTGTCGCGGCCCATGGTCCAGGGGCCGACCAGCGCGGGCTCGGTCTGGCCGTCCAGCGTCATGGCCACGGCCCAGCCGTCGTCGTCCTCGTTTTTCATCACCTGAGCGGTCCAGCCGTTGTCGCGCCAGCGCCGGGGCTCATGGATGGCTTCGGGCTGCTCGTCGGCAGGTGCAAGCTGTTCGGGCGGGTTCATGCCGGCAGTCTAGGCTCAGCGCCCGGCGAAGACCGGCAAACGCGGGTCCAGGCACTGCAGCAAGGGCCCCGGCAGTGCCGGCAGGCGCAACGCCAGTTGGCGGCGGATGAACACCGGCGCCGCCCAGGGGCCGGTGTCGCCGCTCCACACGCCGGCGGCCTGCACCTGCCAGACACCCGCCACCCGCCGCAGCGGCACGATGGCCGGGTCGATCGCGCCGGCCGGCGGCAGCCAGCGCACCTCGGCCAACAGCCAGTCACCGCCTACGTCACCGAGCAGCTGCACCAGCGTGGCCGGGTCGGACGCTGGCGGGCTGTAGGCCGACAGCACCGCCTGCGCCTGCTGCCAGTGCGGCGAGCCCGGCGGCACGGCCTGCACCGTGCTGCAGTCGCGCATCAGCCGCTGCCAGCGGCCCTGCAGCCGGCCGAGCACATCGACCGGCCACCCGGCCCATTCCAGCAGCAGGCCCTGGTCCTGCGGCAGCAAGCGCAGCTGCGACAGCAGCAGCGCAGCACACAGCAACAGCAGCAAGGGGCCGGCCACGCGGCGCGGCATCAACGCCATGGGCGGGCGGGGCCTGGGCGGTCAGGCTGGGGCATCGGCAGGGGCGCGTGGCGCGTGGCGCGGCGGAAGTGAAGTCGCCGGCATGATGCCCGTGGCGCCAAACACCCCACTATGCTGTGGTCATGATCTCGGCCATGCCTTCCCTGCCCGACGGCTACCGCGCGCTGGTGGTCGGTGCGCGGGGTGCGATCGGCGCGGCCTTTGTCGCGCAGTTGCAGGCCGACCCGCGCTGCGCCGCCGTGGTCGGCCTGCACCGGCGCAGCACGCCCGCGCTGGACATCGAGCAAGCCGACAGCATCGCCCAGGCCGCCGCCGATCTGGCGCCGCAGGCGCCGTTTCACCTGGTGCTGGTGGCCACCGGCCTGCTGCACCGGCCCGGCCTGCAGCCCGAAAAGCGCCTGGCCGACCTGGAAGCCGGGCGGCTGCTGGCGCTGTTCAGCGCCAACGCAGTGGGCCCGGCGCTGCTGCTGCGGCATTTGAGCCCGCTGCTGGCGCCGCAGCGCGCGCTGATGGTGCTGCTGTCAGCCAAGGTCGGCAGCATCGGCGACAACCGGCTGGGCGGCTGGTATGGCTACCGCGCCAGCAAGGCGGCGCTGAACATGCTGGTGTGCACGGCGGCGATCGAGCTGCGCCGCAGCCAGCCCGGCACGGTGCTGGCTGCGCTGCACCCGGGCACGGTCAGCTCGGCCTTGTCGCGGCCGTTCAAGGGCGACCAGATCGGCCGCCCCCCGGCCCTGGCCGCGGCGCAGATGCTGTCGGTGGTGGACAGCCTGCAGCCCGGGCACAGCGGCCAGTTCGTGGCCTGGGACGGGCAGCGCCTGCCCTGGTAGGGCGCCGCTGAGCGCCGCACGGTAGGCGGCCGGCGCCAGCGGACCGGCTTTTGGCGGGCGCGGTCGCCATGTGGCGACAAACGCAGGGAGTCGGATCGGTCGCGTTGGCCTCTGTAGTCCGACAGGCGCCGGGCGCGGGCTGCGCAACGACAGGCTGCGCGGCCAGGCACCTGTTCTTGCGACGGGCTCATCGACGCGCCGAGGTGCTTGCACTGAGGCGACGAGCCATCGTGACGGGGTTTCCGGGAAGCCGCCGCTGGGCGGGGTCGGCAGCCGGCCATTATGAGAAGACCCCAGTTATGAGAAGTCCGGGGTTGGCGAGCGCGTTGATTACCTCGTAGACAAGGCGTTCGACGCGCTTGCAGCCTTCTCATAATCACAGCGTCTTCAGGAACTCCAGCAGCGAGTCGGTGGCCTTAAATCGCTTGGAGGCCGTACCGGGGTCCTGCAGCTTGGCCAGCGCCTTCTCCTTCATCGCGAGGTCGGCCTCTGTGTAATGGTGAGTGGTGGTCGGGCTCTCATGGCCCAGCCACAGGGCGAGTCCGTCGATCCGTTCGCCGGACTGCAACAGATGCATGGCTGTCGTGTGGCGGACAGTGTGTGGGGAGACTCGTCGGCCCTTCAGGCTCGGCATCGCCGGTGTTGCCGCGGCCACAGCCAAGGCCAGTCGCTGCGTAACGTTGGTACGTGTCATCGGATGGCCATCCCGGCTGGGCAGCAGCGCCGATGTCGACACCAGCTCGGGGTTCAGCCGCAACCAAGCTCGCAACGCCTTGACCGTCGAGCGCCACAGCGGCATCGTCCTCTGCTTGCGTCCCTTGCCATGCAAGTGGACGCAGGCCGCACCGTCAAGAACGACATCGGACAGGCGAACGCCGATGATCTCCGACACCCGCGCGCCGGTGTTGTAGAGCATGTGCAGCATCAGGTGGTCGCGCTGGCTGGTCCAGCCGGGTCCCGGCTTGCCGATGATCGCCAACATCTCCTCGCGCGACAGGAAGCCGAGCATCGGCCGCTCGAAGCGCTTCATCGGCACACCCAGGGCCTGCTCGACGACGTGCAACGCCTCGACATCACGGTGGCCTGCGAACTTCAGGAAGGCGCGCAGTGCGGCCAGCCGGGCGTTGCGGGTGCGTACCGCGTTGCCGCGATCACGCTCGAGATGATCGAGGAAGGCCAGGATCAGCGCCGGCGTGATGTCCTGCAGGCGCATCGTCGTGGGCTGCTTGTGCAGATGCCCAGTGGCGAAGTCCAGGAACAACACGAACCCGTCGCGGTAGGTCGCCACCGTCCGTGGGCTCATCGCGCGCTGTTGCGTGAGGTACTCGGTGAAGAACGACTGCACCAGCGCGACGAAGCTCGGCGGGGCTCGCGGTGTTGAGGGCCTACTCATCGCCATCCTCCCAGGGATTGGCGAAGCGCTCGAAGCGCTGACCCAGCAGTCCCATCAACTCCGGCACGCCGG
>JANOWE010000245.1:0-9500 GCA_031417735.1 Betaproteobacteria bacterium | reverse complement strand
CGCGATGGTGTCCGACCCGGACGGCAACTGGGTCGAATTTCTGCAGCTGGGCTGAGCTCAGCTGATCTGAACGATCTGCCGTTGCGCCAAGCCGCAGCGGCCTGATCACTTGAGGGCTTGCGGCAGCGGCGCCTGGACTGCTGGTCCTTGGCCACGCGGTGACCAGTCGGCGTAGCGCACCGCGACCGCAGTGGCGATGCCATACACCGCCATGCCTGCGGCCACCAGCGCAAAGATCGTCCAGGGCGAGGCCTGGGCCTGGGCCAGCCACCAGCCGCCCAGCGCCACCACGCCCAGGCGCAGGGTGCCGGCCAGCACCGGGCCGCCCACCTTGCCCGCACCCAGCGACGAGAAATACAGGCTCAGGCCAAAGCCGAAAACACCGTAGAACGGCCCGGCCCAGTGGAAGTACAGCGCCGCCGAGGCCAGCACGGCCGCATCCTGCGTGAACAGCCGGGTCCACAGATCGGGCGCGATGGCCAGTGCCAGCCCCAGCGGCGCGAGCAGCGCAAAAGCCAGCGTCGCCGCCATCCAGGCCGCGCGCCGGGCGCGCGCCGCATTGCCCGCGCCAATGGCCATGCCCACCAGCGGCACCGAGGCCACGCCGATGGCAAACGCGATCGGCACCAGCAGGAATTCCAGCCGCGCGCCGATGCCGTAACCGGCCAGCGCGGTCGGGCCGAACTGCGCCACCAGGCGGGTCAGGATCAGGATCGTCAGCACCGACTGCAGCGGTGAGATGCAGGCCAGCGCACCCACGCGCAGGATGTCGCGCAGCAACTCGGCCTGTACCGGCGTGGCGCGCACCGACAATCGTGCCTTCGAACGGCTGCTGTGCAGGTACAGGAACAAAAAGGCCGCACCGCCGGTGAAGGCGATCACCTGCCCGGCCGCCACGCCCGGCATGCCCAGCCTGGGCAAGGGCCCCCAGCCCAGGCCGAGTGCACCACCGGCGAGCACCTGGACCAGCGACACCAGCAAAAAAGTGGCCGAGGGCACGACCATGTTGCCCGAGCCGCGCAGCACCGACGCAAAGCTGTTCATCAGCCACACGCTGATGGAGCCAAAGAAGGCCACGTTCGAGTAGGCCGTGGCCTCGGCCAGGGCCTGGCCCTGGCCGCCCAGGCCGGCATAGACCAGTGGGCCGAAATTGAGCATCAGCAGCGAGGTCAGCGCGCCAATGCCCAAGCCTATCCACATCGCATGCACCGCCAGCGCGTTGGCCCGGTCGGCCGCGCCAGCACCCCAGGCACGGCTGATGGCCGACGACACACCACCGCCCATGGCACCGCCCGACAGCATCATCTGCAGCATGACCATCGGGAACACCAGCGCCATGCCGGCCAGCGCGGGCACGCCCAGGCTGCCCACATAGGCGGTTTCGGCCACCGCCGCCAAGGCCGACGCCAGCATGGCCAGCATGTTGGGCCAGGCAAAGCGCAGCAGCGCAGGCAGGATGGGGACGTTCAGCAGCGGGTCGATCGGGCGGTCCATGGCAGGGCCTTGGGCTCAGGAAAGTGAACGACGGGATGGCAGGCCACGGTCATCGGCCGGCAAGGTCAGCTGCGAAAAATCATGGGCATGGACTCGTCTTCACCGCTGCCCTCCATCGCGCGGATCTCGCTGCGGCCCACCACCAGGTGGTGCACCTCGTCCGGGCCATCGGCCAGACGCAGCGTGCGCTGCTGGGCGTACATGCGCGCCAGCGGGGTGTGCTGGCTCACGCCCAAGGCGCCATGCATCTGGATCGCCTGGTCGATGATCTTGCAGACCTGCTCAGGCACCAGGGCCTTGACCATGTGGACCCAGATCCGCGCCTCGCGGTTGCCCAGCACGTCCATCGCCTTGGCGGCCTTGAGCACCATCATGCGCATGGCCTCGATCTCGATGCGGGCGCGGCTGATGATCTCCACATTGCCGCCCAGCCAGACCAGTTGCTTGCCAAAGGCCTTGCGTGACACACCACGCTTGACCATCAGTTCCAGCGCCCGCTCGGCCGCGCCGATCGAGCGCATGCAGTGGTGGATGCGGCCCGGGCCCAGGCGCACCTGGGAGATCTCGAAGCCCCGGCCCTCGCCCAGCAGCATGCTGCTCTTGGGTACACGCACGTTGTCGAACCTGATGTGCATGTGGCCATGCGGCGCATGGTCTTCACCGAACACATGCATGGCGCCGACGATGGTCACGCCCGGCGTGTCCTTGGGCACCAGGATCATCGACTGCTGCTTGTGCGGCGCCGCGTCGGGGCTGGACCGCACCATGGTGATCAGGATCTTGCAGCGCGGGCTGCCGGCGCCACTGATGTAGTGCTTCTCGCCATTGATGACCCACTCATCGCCTTCCAGAACGGCCGTGGTGGCGATGTTCTTGGCGTCCGACGAGGCATGGTGCACCTCGGTCATGGCGTAGGCCGAGCGGATCTCGCCATTCAGCAGCGGCTTGAGCCACTGCTCTTTCTGCTCAGGCGTGCCCACGCGTTCGAGCACCTCCATGTTGCCGGTGTCGGGCGCCGAGCAGTTCATGCATTCACTGGCCAGCGGGTTCTTGCCCAACTCAGAGGCGATGTAGGCGTAGTCGAGGTTGGACAGGCCCTCGCCGGTATCCGCGTCGGGCAGGAAGAAGTTCCACAGCCCCACTTCCTTGGCCTTGGCCTTGGCCTGGCCCAGCAGCTCCAGCTGGCCGGGCGCATAGGTCCAGCGGTCGGCGCCGACGCGGTTCTCACCCAGCGCGTGGTACTTCTCGCTCATCGGGTCGACCACCTCGGTGATGAAGCGCTTGACCTGCTCGTACAGCGGCAGCGACTTGTCGGACATGCGCAGGTCGTTGAGCGGGTCGTTGGGGCTCAGGGCAAAGGCGTTGGAGGTGATGGCAGGCTTGCTCATGGCGGGCTCTCTCGTTTGGCAGGAAGTTGGCGGAAAGTGGGTGGGTGGAACGGATGGCGCTCAGGCCAGCAGGGCTTCGTCGAGTGCCTGCTCCAGGTCGAACACGGTACTGCAGTGGCTGAGGTGGGTGCAGAAGGGCTGGTACTGCAGCATGCAGCTGTCGCCGCTGCCCCAGCGGCTGGGTGGCTCGGGACACAACCACAGCACACGGCGGGCGCGCCCGGCCAGCGTGGCGAACAGGTCAAGGCGCGGGTCGGCATGGTTGCTGCGGCCGTCGCCCAGCACCAGCAGCGTGGTGTGACGGTCGACCAGCCCGTCGGGCAGGCTGCACAGGTCGGCCAGGGCATGGCCATAGTCGGTGGCGCCGCCGCCGGCCTGGCGCAGCACCTGGTCCATGGCGTCCTCATAGGGCAGCTGCGCCAGCAGCTCACCCACGTCATGCAGGCGGTTGGAAAAGGCGAAACAGTGCAGGTCGGCGACCTGGTCGCTCAGTGCATGCAGCAGCAGCAGCAAAAAGCGCACATGGGCCATCACCGAGCCCGACACATCACACAGCACCACCAGGCGCGGCCGGTCGCGGCGCTTTTGCTTGAAATGCAGGGCCCAGGGCATGGCGTCGTGGCCGGCGTTGGCACGCAGCGTGCGGCGCAGGTCCAGCTGCTGCGGCAGGCGCTGCCGGCGCCGGCGCGAATGGCGCGCGGCCAACCGCCTGGCCATGCGCGCGACGACCCGCTTCATGCGCGCCATGTCGTCGGGGCTGACCCGGCCCAGCGGCCGACTCAGGGCCACCTCGGCCAGAAAGGCCTCGGTCGCGGGCCGGCCCAGCAGCTCGAAGCGCTGGTCGACCAGGGCCCGCGCCCGGGCCCGCAGCGCGGGGTCGGATGCATCGGCACCCATGGCCGCCAGCAGACGCTGGGTGTAGACCGGAATCTGCGAGGCGAAGCGGATCTCGTCGACGCCGACCTGCTCGGCCGCGCGGGCCAGCTCAAGCTCCTGTTGCAGCGCGGCGCTGGCCTCAGGCGAGTCCGGCGCCGCATCGCCCGCGCTCTGCGCAGCGGGCTGCACGCTGCGGCTGGCAAACCAGCGCTCGAAGACCTCGTCGTGCAGCGATTTTTCAGCCTCGGACTTGGCCAGCACCAGACCCAGCGTGGTCTTGAGCAACTGGCGGTCGGCAAAGCCGACCAGGGCCACGGCGCGGGCGGCGTCCAGCGTTTCGGCGGTGGCGTTGTCCACCCCGGCCGCGCGCAGGGCCTGCACAAAACCGGTCAGCGCCTGTTCCATGCCGCGGTCGCGTGTCAGACCGGCTGGTTGGCTGCTGCCAGTGCGGCGCGCACCAGGCTGGCCACCCGCGGCGTCACCGCCTCGATGTCGGTCTCGCGCTTGAGCAGCACGCCCAGCGTGTCGAGCACCCAGGCCTCGTCCAGCGCGGGGGCGTGCAGCAGCAGCAGGGTGCGGGCCCAGTCGATGCTCTCGGCGATCGACGGCAGCTTGCGCAGCTTCTCGCCGCGCAGCGCCTGCACAAAACCCACCAGCTGGGCCAGCAACTGCTCGCCGGCCTCGGGCACACGGGCCCGCAGCACCTGCAGTTCCAGTGCGCGGCTGGGAAAGCCGATGTGCAGGTGCAGGCAGCGGCGCTTCAGTGCGTCGCCCAGTTCACGCGTGTTGTTCGAGGTCAGCAGCACCAGCGGGGGCACGTCGGCGCGGATGGTGCCGATCTCGGGGATGGTGACCTGGTAGTCGGACAGCACCTCCAGCAGCAGGGCCTCGAAAGCTTCCTCGGCCTTGTCGACCTCGTCGATCAACAGCACGCTGCCGCCGCGCTGCTCCATCGCCTGCAGCAGCGGGCGCGGCTGCAGAAAGTCGCGCGAGAAGAACATGTCCTGAAAACCGGTCAGCCGCTGGTGGGCCTCGGCCAGGGTGTCGGTGCCGTCGGTCAGCAGCGCGATCTTTTCCTTCAGCACCTGGGTGTAGAGCAACTGCTTGCCGTATTGCCATTCGTACAGCGCCTTGCTGTCGTCCAGGCCTTCGTAGCATTGCAGGCGCAGCAGGGCCAGACCCAGCGCACGCGAGGCCGAGACCGCCAGCTCGGTCTTGCCCACGCCGGCCGGGCCCTCGATCAGCACCGGCTTGCGCAGATGGTGGGCCAGGTACAGCGCGGTGGCCACCGGCCGGGTGGCGATGTAGCCCACGGCGGCCAGGGCGGTGGTCAAGGCCTCGGGAGAGGCCAGCGCGGCGGTGGCGGCGGGGCTGAAGGGCGCTGCGTTGACGGGTACATCGGCGGCTGCGGCGGCGGGGCGGGTGTGCATGGGCGCAGTCTTTCAAGCACCGGGCCCGGCGGCAAGCGCCTGGGCGACACCTGGCCGTGCAAGGGGCAGATCAAACCCCGTTGCGGTGCGGAAAAGACAAACGCCCTGCGCGCAAGCAAGTGCCTCCCCCAAGCTTCTGGCCGCATGCCGCCCGGTCGAACCGGTGGCCCCGGGCTTGAAAGAAGCACAGCCCAGCACGGCGGCTCCAGGTGCCAGCGGTCCGCCCAGTCAGCCCGGCAGCCCCAGCGCGGTCTGGCGCAGGCAATCGATCAACAGCTGGCAGGCCGGGGTGCGGACACGGCTGCGCAGCGTGATGATGCCCACCGGTGGCAGGTCGATCGCCACCGTGACCGAGAGTGACCTGGCCAGGCCCTCGCGCTCCAGCTAGTGCGCCACGGTGCGGGCGACGAAGGCCAGGGCAGTACGACGCTTGCGCAGAAAGGTCAGCGTGACCAGGCAGGACGCGCTCTCGACCAGGTCGGTGGGCGGGTCGAGCTCACCGCCGCGCAAGCGCGGCAGCAGCGGCGTCAGTTCGCCCTCCTCGATGGCCACGGTGGTCAATGCCGAGCGGGCCTTCAGCAGTGCTACCGCACCGGCCAGCAGGCCCGGCAGGACCACCACCATCGCGCCCACGCTGACCCGACCTGCCGCGCCGCTGGCCACGGCGGCGATCTCGTCGCGGGTGCGGCCGAGGTCGGACAAGACCGAGCGAGCAAAACGCACCACCGCCGTGCCATAGGGCGTGGGCTCGGTGCCTCGGGTCGACCGCAGGAACAGGCTCAGCCCGAACATGCGTTCGATCTCGGCCAGCGATTTGGACACCGCCGGCTGGGTCAGCGACAGGAACTCCGCGGCCCGCCCGAGGTGGCGAAATTCATCCAGCACCAGCACCAGTTGAAGATGGCGCAGCTTGAGATTGGAGCGCAGCACGCGGTCGATCTGGGTCATCGCTGGATCACGTCTGAAGCGGCATGAAGACAGTCGACTTATTCAAGGCATGGGCATGATGCTGCCACCCACAATGCGGCGGTGAAACCACCGTCACATGCCCCCTTCGCACCGCTGAACGCGCAGACCCGGGGGCTGTGTCGGCCGCCGCGAGCTGGCGCTGATGAACCAGGGCTCACTGCTGGTCAACAACGCCCGAGGCGCAGTGATGGACGGGGCCGCACTGGTCGACGCCCTGCGTAGCGGGCACCTGGGCGGCGCGGGGCTGGACACTTTCGAGGCCGAACCGCTTCGGCCCGACCACCCATTGCTGGCGCTGGCCAACGTGATCCTGACGCCGCATGTGGCGGGCGTGACCCGCGACGCCGCGCCGCGCGTGGCGAGACGGACAGTGACGGCGAAATCGGCCTGCAGCGACCTGGACTGCCTGCATCATGGTGTTCCGGTGCGTTCAGCAAAGCTCGGCAGGCACGGCTGGCTGTCCTTCAAAGAACGCGAATCAGAAATGAAAAGTGCCCACTGATGGGCGGGCATTTTCGAGACGAACCGGTCGCACTTTTCGACCGCTTCGCGACTGAAAAAGAGCCACGCCTTGCGCGCATGCTCGTATGCACATAGCAGAAAGAATTGGCTGTTCGTGGGCTCGCAGTTGGCCGGCAAGCGCGCGGCTGTCCTGATGAGCTTGATCGAATCGGCCAAGCTCAACGGGCACGATCCGTGGGCCTATCTGAAGGACGTCTTCGAGCGGCTGCCCACGCTCAAGAATCGCGACCTGGCGCAGCTCCTGCCGCTCAACTGGCAGCCCGCCACCGCCATCGTCGAACCCACAGCCGCAGCCGCCAGCGCGTAGACCACGGTCAGAACGCCGCCAGCAGCGGCGCAATGATGGGGTTTGCCGGACGCGTGCCATACAGACGAAACGCGACTGATATTTCGGAGCGGAGATTTCAAATTCAGGCTCAATCAGGATGATGAAAAATTGGCGAGATGCGCTGCTGGCGAGGGTGACATGATCGAACTGCTACGGCGTGTCGAGCGGCTGTTCACGCCCACCGGCCGCGCGTCATACAGCTTGAACCACTGGGTTGGGCTCGGGCGGTACCTGCTGGACGGTGATGTGCCGCCGCAAACCGGATCGTGAAGCGCTTGGCTAGCGGCAAAACCTCGACGATTCAGTCCGCCGCTTGAAACTTCGGACTAACGCGCAGACAACGCTGCACCCCGACGGGTCTCGGGCTCGATTGCCGGGTCGAACTCGGCCTTGCAGCGCACGCCGCTGAGCACGTCGCCGTTCGGATTGGGCAGTTCGGCGCGCGCCACCAGTGTGCCGCTGGCAGCATCGACCACCTTGTCGACCAGGCGCACCGTGGCCTGGTGGCGAACACCACCATGCGCCACCACCACGACCCGAGCACCGGGTTTCACCTTGCCCCCCAGCGCGCT
The DNA here is from genome assembly GCA_031417735.1 of Betaproteobacteria bacterium. Taxonomy (GTDB): domain Bacteria; phylum Pseudomonadota; class Gammaproteobacteria; order Burkholderiales; family Burkholderiaceae_C; genus Pseudaquabacterium. The sequence continues at coordinate 1,921 of JANOWE010000245.1, read as the reverse complement.
GGGCAGCACGATGTCGACGCGCAGCCGGTCGATCTGTGCCAGCTTCAGCACGGGCTTGCGGCCGGTGCCGGCCTCGGCTAAGTCACCCGGGTTCAGCAGCCGGTCTATCACCACGCCGTTGAACGGGCTGACCAAGGTGCGCAACGCCAGTTGCGCCACCGCGCGCTGGTGCTCAAGACGGGCAAGTGACTGGTTTTCCTGCGCCACCTGCAGTTCGGACTCAGCCAGTCGCAGTTCGGTCGCGGCCTCGTCGCGGGCCTGCTCGCTGACCATGTTGCTCTTCTGCATCTCCTCGGCCCGCCACAGCTTCTTGGTGGCGTAGTCGATGCGGTTCTTTGCCGCCAGGATGGGCCCTTCCATCTGGGCGCGATAGCGCGCCGAGTCCACCGCCAGCGATTCGGCTTGCGACTGCAGCTCAGCCAGAACCTGACCTCGTCGTACGGGGTCGCCGCGCTGAACGTTCACACGCAGCAGCAGGCCTTCTGCGGTGCTGCGCACATCGACGACCTGCATCGGCTCGATCAGGCATTCGTACTGCGGCAGTCCCGCGTGTGCTGCGGCCGCAAACGCCATCGCCGGCAACCAAAAGGCGCACGCCCGTGACAAACACTTCATTCACCTCTCCCTGAAAAGGACAGTACCTGCGACAGGCGCTGATCCTGCCGCAGATTGTTTTCGCGGGCCACGCGGTGCAGGCCCTCGAGACGGCCCTGGGCGCGCCATCGCAGCAGCGCGGTGCCCCAGCCCGGCAACGCAGCGCGCGCTGCAGCCAGCGCGCGCAGCCAGCCCGCGAGCAGCGGTGCCTGGCTCGTGAAGACCTCGTCATCCAGCGCGACGATGGCCTGGGTGCTGCCCGGATCGCCTTGCCGCGCACTGCGCCCCACCAGTTGGCGGTCGATGCGCCGCGACTCGTTGTACTCGGTCAGGATCACGTGCAAGCCGCCGCGCTGCGCGACGCCGACGCCCAGCACGATGTCGGTGCCGCGGCCTGCCATGTTGGTTGCCACCGTCACGCGCTGTGCCTGCCCTGCCTGTGCCACCAGCAGCGCCTCGTCTCGATCCTGCTTGGCATTGAGCACGACGTGCTCGATGGCGCGCGCGGCCAGCACTGCACTCAACTGCTCCGAGGCCTTGACGGTGCGGGTGCCGATCAACACCGGCCGCTGCTGCTCCAGCGCCACTGCCGCCACAGCGTCGGCGACTGCGCGCCACTTGTCGGGGCCGTCTCGCAGGCACAGCACGCCCAGGTCGCGCCGGCGCGATGGCCGATGCAGGGGCACGCGCATCACGGGCAGTCGATAGGTGCGTCCGATTTCGGCCGCCACCTCGGTGGCAGTGCCGGTCATGCCCGAAAGGCGCAGGTAGCGCCTGAACAGCCGCTGGTAGGTGATGCGCGCCAGCGTCTCGCGGCGGCCCGTCAGCGTCACGCCTTCCTTGCATTCGATCATCTGGTGCAGGCCTTGCTCCCAAGCCCGGTCGGGCATCACGCGCCCGGTCGACGCATCGACGATCTGCACCTTGTCGTCGATCAACACGTAGTGCTCGTCGCGCACGTACAGCCGCAGCGCGGACAGCGCGCGCTGCACGTTCTCGTGCAACGCGCGCTGTCCCGGCGCCACCAGGCCGGACGCCGGCAGCGCGTCCAGCCAGGCCTTGCCGGTGTCGGTCAGGCGCACCACGCGCCGGGCGCTGTCCAGCTCGAAATGCAGGCCGGATTGCAACTGCCCAGCCAGTCGGATCGCCTCGGCACTGACTGCGGCCAGATCGCTGGCCTCCACCGTGCGTGACAGGATCAGCGGCGTGCGGGCCTCGTCGATGAACACGCTGTCGGCCTCGTCGACGATGGCAAAGCTCAGACCGCGCAGCACCACCGGCGGGGGGGGGGGCGAGGCGCGCACCCCGACCGGGGAGGGCCGCGGGG
>JANOWE010000244.1:0-1515 GCA_031417735.1 Betaproteobacteria bacterium | reverse complement strand
GGGGTGGGCGCCAGCTGCCGATCGAACCGCGTTTTTGTGCCGCCAGGGTGTCGCTGCCCGCAGGCCAGAGCCTGCGTCTGGCCCGAGGCGACGACGGCGGGCTGCGCCTGCGTGTGAAGGAAAGTGCCTGAACCATGCTGTACCGACGCAACCCCCAACTCAATGCCCAGGGCGAGCTGATCCACCTGCTGTCGGTGGAAGGCCTGCCGCGAGAGGTGCTGACCAACATCCTGGACACCGCCGGCACCTTCCTGTCGGTCAATGACCGCGAGGTCAAGAAGGTGCCGCTGCTGCGTGGCAAGAGCATCTTCAACCTGTTTTTCGAGAACTCGACCCGCACCCGCACCACCTTCGAGATCGCCGCCAAGCGCCTGTCGGCCGATGTCATCAACCTGGACATTGCGCGCTCCAGCGCGGCCAAGGGTGAGAGCCTGCTCGACACCATCGCCAACCTCAGCGCCATGCACGCCGACATGTTTGTGGTGCGCCATGCCGAATCGGGTGCGGCGCACCTCATCGCCCAGCACTGCGCGCCGCATGTCCATGTGGTCAACGCCGGCGACGGCCGCCATGCCCACCCGACGCAAGGGCTGCTGGACATGTACGCCATTCGCCACTACAAGCGCGACTTCACGCAGCTGTCGGTGGCCATCGTCGGCGACATCGTGCATTCACGCGTGGCCCGCTCCGACATCCACGCGCTGACCATCCTGGGCGTGCCCGACATCCGCGCCGTCGGCCCCAAGACCCTGGTGCCCGGCGACCTGAACCAGATGGGCGTGCGGGTGTGTCACGACATGGCCGAAGGCCTGAAGGACGTGGACGTGGTGATCATGCTGCGATTGCAGAACGAGCGCATGAGCGGCGCCATGCTGCCCAGCGCGGGCGAGTTCTTCAAGAATTACGGCCTGACTGAAGCCAAGCTGGCCCATGCCAAGGATGACGCGATCGTCATGCACCCGGGGCCGATCAACCGAGGCATCGAGATCGATTCCTCGGTGGCCGATGGTGGGCGCAGCGTGATCCTGCCCCAGGTCACCTTTGGCATTGCGGTGCGCATGGCGGTGATGTCGATCATCGCGGGGAATGAGGCATGAAGCTGCTCATCACCAACGGCCGTCTTGTCGATCCGGCCAGCGGCCGCGACGAACCCGCCAACGTGGCCATCGCCACCGGCCGCATCCTCACGCTGGGCCGGGTGCCGGCCGATTTCCAGCCCGACCGCACCATTGACGCCAGCGGCTGCATCGTCGCCCCCGGCCTGGTCGACCTGGCCGCCCGCTTGCGTGAACCCGGCCATGAGCATGAGGGCATGCTCGAGAGTGAACTGCAGGCCGCCGCCGCGGGTGGTGTGACCAGCCTGGTCTGCCCGCCCGACACCGACCCGCCGCTGGACGAGCCCGGTCTGGTCGAGATGCTGAAGTTCCGCGCCCGCAAGCTGTCACGCTGCCGGCTCTTCCCGCTGGGCGCGCTGACCCGAGGCCTGCAAGGCGAGGTGCTGACCGAGATGGCCGA
>JANOWE010000243.1:0-14576 GCA_031417735.1 Betaproteobacteria bacterium | reverse complement strand
GGTCAGCTACTGGGTGGTCTATGCCGGTATCAGCCTGCTCATCGTCGGTGGCATCCTGGCCATGCGCCAGCGCATTGCCGCCAGGCTGCCCGCACCCGAGGTGCTGGACGACCTGATGTACAAGGCCATCGCGGTGGGCTTCGCCTTCTTCACCATCGCCACCATCCTGGGCGCGTTCTGGGCCGCCGAGGCCTGGGGCGGCTACTGGAGCTGGGACCCGAAGGAAACCTGGGCCCTGATCGTCTGGCTGAACTACGCCGCCTGGCTGCACATGCGGCTCATGAAAGGCCTGCGCGGCACCATGTCGGCCTGGTGGGCGCTGGCCGGTCTGGTGGTGACCACCTTCGCCTTCCTGGGCGTGAACATGTTCCTGTCCGGCCTGCACAGCTACGGCGAGCTGTAACCTCCGCGCCGCTGCGGACGACTCTGACCATGCACGGGGCGCACTTGGCGCCCCGACCGCCTTTGGCCGCAGGAGAAACCCATGAAGCCTTCCATGCCCGATCGTGGCTTTGATCACCCCGTTCCGTCAGAGATCACGCCGCAGACCGCCTACGAAGGCCGCCGCCGCTGGCTGCAGCAGCTCGCCGGTGGCGCACTGGGACTGGGCCTGGCCGGCTGGGCCGGTCGCCAGGCGCTGGCGCAGCAGCCCGCGGCCAAAGCGGCCGCCCTGGCCGGTACCCGCAGCGGCGTGTCCGGCGCGATCACCATGGACAAGCCCACGACGCGCCAGGACGCCACCAGCTACAACAATTTCTACGAGTTCGGCACCGACAAGGCCGACCCGGCACGCAACGCGAGCACGCTCAAGACCCGGCCCTGGACCGTGGCCATCGAAGGCGCGGTGAAGAAGCCGCGCAGCATCGGCATCGAAGAGCTGCTCAAGCTCGCGCCCATGGAAGAGCGCATCTACCGCCTGCGCTGTGTGGAAGGCTGGTCGATGGTGATTCCCTGGGTGGGTTACTCCTTGTCCGAACTGATCCGCCAGGTCGAACCCACGGGCAACGCCAAATACATCGAGTTCGTGACCCAGGCCGACAACCGCACCATGCCCGGCGTGAACAGCAGCGTGCTCGACTGGCCCTATGTCGAAGGCCTGCGCATGGACGAGGCCATGCACCCGCTGGCGCTGCTGGGTTTTGGCATGTATGGCGAGGTGCTGCCGAACCAGAACGGCGCGCCGGTGCGCCTGGTCGTGCCCTGGAAATACGGCTTCAAGAGTGGCAAGTCCATCGTCAAGATCCGCTTCGTCGAGAAGCAGCCGGTGAGTTCGTGGAACAAGTCCGGGCCGCAGGAATATGGTTTCTATTCCAACGTCAACCCCAAGGTCGACCACCCACGCTGGAGCCAGGCCACCGAGCGCCGCATCGGCGAAGACGGCGGCGTGTTCGCGAAGAAGCGCGCCACGCTGATGTTCAACGGCTACGAGGCCCAGGTCGGACAGATGTATGCCGGCATGGACCTGGCCAAGAACTTCTGACGCCGGCTCGGTCAGCATCGGTCATGAACAAGCTGCTGCTGCACCCGGCCACCAAGCCGCTGCTGATGCTGGCCGCCTTCGGCCCGTTGGCCTGGCTGCTGTGGGGCGCCATTGCCAACACGCTGGGGCCGAATCCGGCCGAGGCGCTGATCCGCAGCAGTGGCGACTGGGTGCTGCGCTTTCTGTGCGCCACGCTGGCCATCACGCCGCTGCGTGAATGGACGGGCTGGAGCGCGCTGGTCCGCTACCGCCGCCTGCTGGGGGTGTCGGCCTTTGCCTACGGCCTGGTGCACTTTCTGTGCTACGCCTGGCTGGACATGAGCCTGGACCCGCTGGCCATCATCCAGGACATCCCCAAGCGCCCCTTCATCCTGGTCGGCACGCTGGCCCTGCTGCTGATGGCCCCGCTGGCCGCGACCTCGTTCAACCGCGCCATCAAGGCCCTGGGCGCGGCGCGCTGGAAGCGGCTGCACCGCCTGGTCTATGCCATCGTGCTGCTGGCCCTGCTGCACTTCTTCTGGATGCGTGCGGCCAAGCAGAACTTTGCCGAGTGGTCGGTCTACGCCGCCGTCGTGGCGCTGCTGCTGGGCTGGCGCCTGCAGCAGGCCTGGCGCCGCCGTCAGCGCACGGCCAGGCTGATCACGGCATGAAGCTGGGCAACCACAGCGACAGCGCCGGCACGTAGAGCACGATCACCAGTGCCACGCACAGCATCGCCACGAACAACCACACGCCACGGAAGACCTGGCCCAGGTTGACGTCGTCGAGCAGCGCATTGAGCACAAACAGGTTCATGCCCACCGGCGGCGAGATCAGGCCGATCTGCACCACCAGCACGATCAGCACGCCGAACCACACCGGGTCGAAGCCGAGCTGGGTGACGATGGGGAAGAACACGGGGATGGTCAGCAGCACCATCGACAGCTCTTCCATGATGGTGCCCAGCAGCACATAGATCACCATCATCGCGCCGACCACCATCACCGGCGACAGGCCCAGCTGCGCGATCCAGTCGCGCAGGTCTCCCGGCATGCTCGTGAAGTTGATGAAGTTCGAGAACATCATCGCCGCGATCAGGATTGTGAACAGCATCGCCGTGGTGCGCGCGCTTTCCACCAGCACGCCCAGCAACACCCTGGGCTTGAGCGCACCACGCGCCAGCGCGAAGAAGAACGCGCCCGAGGCGCCGATGCCCGCGCCCTCGGTGGCGGTGAACACACCGCCGTAGATGCCGCCCAGCACCACCACCACCAGCACCGCCACGCCCCAGATGCCACGCACCGCGCGCCAGCGGTCGGGCCAGGAGGTGCGCTCGCCGGCCGGGCCTGCCAGCGGGTCGCGCCAGGTGATGATGGCCACGCCCACCATCATCAGCGCCGCGCACAGCAGCCCGGGCAGCACACCGGCCGCAAACAGCTTGCCGATGTTGGTTTCGGTGACGATGCCGTAGATGACCAAAATGGTCGACGGCGGAATCATGATGCCCAGCGTGCCGCCCGCAGCGATCACGCCGGTGGACAGGTAGTCGGCATAGCCCAGCCGCTTCATTGACGGGTAGGCCACCTTGCTCATGGTCGCGGCGGTGGCAATCGACGAGCCGCAGATGGCGCCAAAGCCGGCGCAGGCCAGCACGGTGGCATGGGCCAGGCCACCGCGCACATGGCCGATGAAGGCATAGGCGACATTGAACAGCTCATGCGCCAGGCCGGCACGGGCGACGAAGTTGCCCATCAGGATGAACAGCGGCACCACGCTGAGCGTGTAGGCAAAGCCGGTGTCGTAGACCACCTGCGAGGCCGCCGCCGCCGTGGGCCCCCAGCCGCGCAGCAGGCCCAGGCCGATGAAGCCGACAAAGCCCATCGCAAAGGCCAGTGGCACGCGCAGCAGCGCCAGTGCAAACACCGCGCCAAAACCGAGCAGGGCTTCGATCACAGGGCACCTCCGGGCTCGTCCACGCCCACATGGTGGTGCGCCACGGGTTGCAGCAGCAGCACCAGGTGCACCAGCGCGGTCAGGCCGCAGAGCACCGCCATGAGGGTCACGAACGGACCCAGTGGCAGCCGAAGCTGGGCGGTGACGTCGCCATAACTGGCCATGTTTTCAGCCTTGATCCACATCAGCCAGGCCAGGGCAGCCAGAGCAGCAGCGCAGAACAGATCGACCACGCTCTGCTGCAGCCGGCGCAACCAGGGCGGCATCAGCGCGTCGAGTGAATCGAACACCACATGCTCACCATGCAGCGAGACCAGCGGCAGCGCGGCAAAAATCACCACCACCATCAGGATTTCGGTCAGCTCGAGCGAACCAGGCACCGAATGGTCGAAAAACTTGCGGCCGACCACATCCGCCAGCGTCAGCGCCATGGTGGCAAACAGCGCCAATGCGGCCAGCAGGCCGCACAGCGAATCCAGAACACGCCTCACGTCAGGTCCTCCCTGGTGCAGCCCGGGCGGCGCTGCACCAGCCAGTCGGCGCCGCAGCGCCGGGGCTTATTTTTCGAGTTTGTTGATTTCGGCGCGGAAGTCGACCAGCACCTTCTTGGCGTTCTTCAGGCCCTTGGCCTCGGCCGCCTTGGCCCACTCGTCTTCCAGCGGCGCCACCTTGGCCTTGACCGCGCTGACGAAGCCCGCGTCGGCCTTGCTGAGCTGCACGCCGGCGGCCTGCATGAAGGCCATGCCACGGCGGTCAACCTTGTCCCAACCCTGACCGAACAGCTTGGCGGCGACCTCGCCCGACAACTCGTCGACCGCCTGCTTCACATCGGCCGGCAAGCTGTCGTACTTGGCCTGGTTCATCATGAACACGAAGCTGGTGTTGTACAGACCGCCCGGGAAGGCGCTGCCGTACTTGACGACCTTGTCGATCTTGAAGCTCTCCACCGACTCGGCCGGGAACAAGGTGCCGTCCATCACCCCGGTGGACAGCAGCTCATAGCTCTCGGGCGCCGGCTTGAGCGTGACGTTCATGCCCAGCGCCTTGCTGATGTCGTTGACCATGCCGCCACCGACACGGAACTTCAGCCCCGACAGGTCGTCGACCTTGATGATCGGCCGCTTGGTGTTGAAGACCATGCCCGGGCCGTGGGTGAACACCGCCAACACCTTCACGCCCTTGTGCTCTTCGGCCATCGCCGGGTGCTTGGCGTACATGCGCTGGAAGGCCACCGACGTGGCCTCGGACTGGTTGCCCAGAAACGGCATCTCGGCCAGCTTGGTGGTGACAAAACGGCCCGGCGTGTAGCCGTGCACGGTGTAGGACAGGTCGGCCAGGCCATTGCGCACGGCATCGAAGGTGCCCGGCGCTGCGGTAACCGCACGCGGCAGGACGTTGCACGAGACCTTGCCCGCCGTCTTCTTCTCAAGCTGGCCGCACCATTCCTTCTGCGTCTCGCTCAAGATGTGCGACGGGGGCAACCAGGACGACGCGGTGAGCACGGTCTGCGCCGCGACCGGCGAGGCCAGGCCACCGGCGACCATCAGCGGCAACAACAGGCGGGCAGCCTTGGGCAGGCCGGGGTGCTGGGGTTTGAACATGCTGAAGGCTCCTTGCGGTGAACGGATCGGTGGCGGCGTTCGGGCGGGTTGATCGACCCGTCGCGCCCAAACGCCATATCCTGCCCTATCGCGCTGCAGCATGACATTGCCGAAAACGCGGGGCCCGGGCGGGTCGTACAACAGCCACTGCGCGGCGCCCGCGTCAGTTCGGTGCAGAGCAAGGCCAGCGCGAGGCCTGGGCTGCCATGGCCCACAATGCGCCCGGCCAAGCCTGCACCAGCCACCTCACCGAGCCCCCGTTGCACCGCACGATCTTCACCACGCCCGGCGTGAACACCTTGCTGCGCCTGGTGTCGGTCGGCACTTTGCGCCTGCTGGGCTGGACCGTGACCGGCAGCCTGCCGGCCAAGCAGCCGCGCTGCGTGCTGATCGCCGCGCCCCACACCAGCAACTGGGACCTGCCGTACACGCTGATGGTGGCCTTTGCGCTGCGGCTCAACATCTACTGGATGGGCAAGCAGCAGCTGTTCGGCGGGCCCTTTGGCTTTGTGACCGGCCCGCTGATGCGCTGGCTGGGTGGCATAGCGGTGGACCGCTCGCAGGCCAACAACCTGGTCGCGGCATCAGCCCAGGCCATCCGCGACGCCGACGGGCCGCTGCAGCTGGTGGTGCCACCCGAGGGCACGCGCAGCGCCACACGGCGCTGGAAAACGGGCTTCTACCACATCGCCCTGCAGGCCCAGGTGCCCATCGTGATGGCCTACATGGACTACCCACGCAAGCTCAGCGGCCTGGGGCCGGTGTTCTTGCCCAGCGGCCAGGTCGAGGCCGACATGGCGCAGATCAAGGCCTTTTACGCCCAGTTCAAGGGCAAGAACTGGCGCCAGTTCAGCACCGACTGACGGGTGGTCGCGGGCCCGGTGGCGCCGTCTCCGGGGTGCCAGGCACAGGCATCACCATGGGGCATCATGCTCGGTCCGCAGCCCGACCGACCACCACGCCATGGACCCCAAGACCCACCACCCCGACAGCATCGCCGCCCAGGCCCTGGGCTGGATCGACGAGGCCACGCGGGCGGTCATCCCGCCGCTGCATGTGTCGTCGACCTACCTGCGCGACGCCGACAACCAGTACCGCTCGGGCCGGGTCTATGCCCGCGCCGACAACCCTGCCTACGACCAGGCCGAGGCGGTGATCGCCGCGCTGGAACAGGGCACGCAGGCCATGCTGTTCGCGTCTGGCATGGCCGCGGCCACCGCCGTGTTCCAGGGCCTGGCGCCGGGCGACCATGTGCTGGCGCCCAAGGTCATGTACTGGTCGCTGCGCAACTGGCTGATGGGTTTTGCCAGCCACTGGGGCCTGCAGGTCGAGTTGATCGACATGACCGACCCGGCCGCCGTGCAGGCCGCGGTTCGCCCCGGCCAGACCCGGCTGGTCTGGGTCGAGACGCCGGCCAACCCGATGTGGACCATCACCGACATCGAAGCCACCGCCGCCATCGCCCATGCGGCCGGCGCGCTGCTGGCGGTCGACTCCACCGTCGGCACGCCCATCCTCACACGGCCCCTGACCCTGGGCGCCGACATCGTGATGCATGCCGCCACCAAGTACCTCAACGGCCATTCCGACCTGATCGCCGGCGTGTTGGTCACGCGCGAGGACAGCGCCTATTGGCAGGGCCTGCGCCGCATCCGCGCGCAACTCGGCGGCACGCTGGGCTCGTTCGAGGCCTGGCTGCTGCTGCGCGGCCTGCGCACCTTGCACCTGCGGGTGCGCTGCGCCTCAGCCTCGGCACTGCACATCGCCCAGCATTTCCAGCACCACCCGCTGGTGGCCGAGGTGCTCTACCCCGGCCTGCCCGAGGCGCAGGGCCATGCAGTGGCGCTGCGGCAGATGCCGGGCGGCTTCGGCGGCATGCTGTCGATCCGCACCCGGGGCGGCGAGGCTGCGGCCATTGCCACCGCCGCGCACACCCAGCTCTGGAAGCGCGCCACCTCGCTGGGTGGCACCGAAAGCCTGATCGAACAGCGCGCCAGCGTGGAAGGCGCGGGCAGCCCGGTGCCCACCGACCTGCTGCGTTTGTCGACCGGCCTTGAGCATGTCGACGACCTGATCAAGGACCTGGCGCAGGCCCTGGCCCAGGCCCATGCCGGCCCCACAGGCTCCGCCTGAGCATGAAGTCCACCGTTTTGTTTGACCAGGACGTGGAGGACGGCGACGCCTTCCACGCCAAGACCCTGCAGGCCGCCACCGCGCTGCACGGCCTGGGCATCGCGCCCGGCGAGGTGGTGGCGCTGATGCTGCACAACGAGCCGGTGATGCTGGAGCTGATGCTGGCCACCCGCTTCATCGGCGGCCGCTGGTGCCTGGTCAACTGGCACTTCAAGGCCGCCGAGGTGCGGCATGTGCTGACCGACAGCGACGCCAAGCTGCTGGTGGTGCATGCCGACCTGCTGGCGCAGATCGAAGGCGGCATCCCGGACGGCGTGTGCGTGTTCGTGGTCCAGCCACTGCCCTTCACCCAGCGGGCGCACCGGCTGTCGGCCGACCTGCTGCCGCTGCCGGCAGGGGCAGTGGCCTGGGCTGAATTTCGCGACGCCGCCACCGGCCCCAGCCCAGCCGAGCAGGCGCCGGGCAGTGCCATGGTCTACACCTCGGGCACCACCGGCCTGCCCAAGGGCATCCAGCGTGAGCCCGCCAACGCCGCGCAACTGACGGCGATGGCCGCGCACATGGCCATCGTGCTGGGCCTGCAACCCGGCATGCGCGCCCTGCTCAGCGCGCCGATGTACCACTCGGCCCCGGCCAGCTATGTGCTGCAGTGCGCGCTGCACAGTGCCCAGCTGCGCATCGAGCCGCGCTTCGATGCCGAGCGCACGCTGCGGCTGATCGAGTCCGAGCGGCTGACCCACCTCTACCTGGTGCCCACCATGTACGTGCGCCTGCTGGGCCTGCCCGAGGCGGTGCGCCAGCGCCACGACCTGAGCTCGCTGCGCTTCGTGGCCAGCACCGGCTCGCCCTGCGCGCCCGAGATCAAGCGTCGCATGATCGACTGGTGGGGCCCGGTGATCAACGAGAGCTATGCCGCCAGCGAACTGGGCTGGGTCTCGCACATCGGCAGCGCCGACGCGCTGGCCCGGCCCGGCTCGGCCGGCCGCGCGCTGCCCGGCGTGCAGCTCAAGGTGCTGGACGAACAGGGCCAGGAACAGCCCGGCGGCGAGGTCGGCCTGCTCTATGCGCGCAGCAGCGCCGTGCCCGACTTCCGCTACGCCCACAACCCCGAGGCCAGGCGCAAGCTGGAGGTGGGTGGGCTGTGGACCCTGGGCGACATGGGCTATGTCGACAGCGAAGGCTTCATCTTCCTGGTCGACCGGCAGAGCGACATGGTGATCTCGGGTGGGGTCAACATCTACCCGGCCGAGATCGAGGCCACGCTGCTGACCCTGGCCGGCGTGGCCGACTGCGCGGTATTCGGCATTCCGGATGAAGAGTTCGGCGAGGGCCTGGCCGCGGTGGTGCAGCCGCTCGTCTCCGGCGAACTGACAGCCGCCGCTGTGCAGGCCCATTTGCGTGAACGCCTGGCCGGCTACAAGGTGCCGAGAGTGGTCGTCTTCCAGGACGAACTGCCGCGCGAGGAGACCGGCAAGATCTTCAAGCGCAGGCTGCGCGAGCCCTATTGGCAGGGCCGGACCCGGCGGGTCTAGCGACAAAAAAGGCGCCCCGCAGGACGCCTTGCTAACGGCCCGGACCCTTGACCGCTCAGATCTTGCGGCGGCGGCGCAGCAGGCTCAGGGCCGCCAGACCACCCGCGAACATCAGGTAGGTGGAAGGCTCGGGTACCGCGCTGATGTCGGCCGTCCAGGTCATGCTGGTCACGGTGGATGCGAAGTCCATGAACAGCGGGAATGGCGCAGCGCTGGCCAGGTCAACCGACATGCCGGTGACCTTGAAGGTGTGCACACCAGCCGCAAAAGTGTAGGTTTCACCGCCGTCGAAATCGCCATCGACCACCACGCCGCCGATCACGATCTTCAGGTCGCTGAAGCCGGTGGGCGCCGTGATGCTGATCATGTCGCCGCCAAGCACCGAGATCTCGAAGCCGGTGGCCAGCGGGGGATCGAACCAGCGCCGTGGCGTCGGTGCATCGAAGCTGAACACGCCGGGCGCGGGCACGAAGGGCAGGATCGGCACAACCTGGGTCATGCCGGGCTCGACACCGCCCACGCCACCAAAGGCAAAGATGAAGGTCGGGTGAATCGCCGGGTCGTCACCATCCGCCACGACGCTTGCGCCTGACACGGAAGCCGCCGCGTGACCGACTACAGTTCCGCCCCCACTGCCGCCAAAGCCCACGGACGACTGACCCAGTGAATACAGGTTCACGCCCAGGCCGCCAATCTTGGACAGCGCGCTGGCCTCGTTGGCCGCCGTACCGTAGTAGATGTTGAAGATGCGGCTGCTGCCTGCGGCCAGTTGACCGAAACTGAAGTCGAACACCGAACCATGGTCGGCCGGGCCGGCTTTGTTGAAGTCGGTATTGACGGTGCTGATCTGGGTGCTGCGGTCGGCGTAGGTGTATTGGCTACCCAGGTCGCCCGCGCCGCTCAAGGGGTTGCTGTCGGCAAAGCCGTTGTTGCTGGCGTAAAGCACATTGCCACCGTTGGCCACCAGGTTGGCCACCACACCCTTGTGGGTGACGTACTCATTGAACTCGGTGGGCGGCACGTCCCAGTCCATGGCCCGGCGGTAGATCAGGTTGTCCAGCGCGCTGGTGCCCTTGTTGGTGATGGTGACCTGTACCTGAAACACATCGGCCATCAAAGACGGCCCGTAGGCATGGCGCACCGAGACCGGCAGGTCAGCCATGTTGACATTGGAGGTGGCGGTCGTGGTGGTGAAGCCAAAAGTGTTGCCACTGCCGAAACCACCTGAGCCTGCGTTCTGGTTGGCCCAGGTGGCAAAACTGCTGCCGCTGCTGCTCAGCGCCACGCCCCAGCCTTCGCAGAAACAGCCTGGCGAAATGGCATCACCCACACCGGCGCGGTAGACGCCGTAGGTGAACGGCGACGGACCGCTTGGGCCCACACCGCTGAAATTGAGCTCGCCGGTGTTGTTCACGCCCAGGGTAGTGGCGCCAAAGGTGATGACGGCGCCGACCTGCGCCCAGGCAGCGCCGGCGCTGCACAGGGCTGCGACGGCGACGAGTCGACGGGCCCAGCGGAATCTTGAGGTGCAACTGTTCATGGCGATCTGCTCAGAGTGGCGTGAAAAGAAGTGCTCTGCGCATCTTCTTTTGACTGGCGCCAAACCGCGACCCCGTATCTGCGGGTGAAATGAAACAATATGTTTCAAGCGGATCGCCAACTGACCCGAATTCGCCCCAATCAGTCGATCAATCGGGCGTGGCAAACCTGGCCAGCACCGGTGCCAGCGCCCGCCCGGTATGCGTGCTCAGCGCCACCAGGCGCTCGGGCGGCCCTTCGGCCACCACTCGGCCGCCTGCCATGCCACCTTCCGGCCCCAGGTCGATGACCCAGTCGGCCTCGGCGATCACGTCCAGATCATGCTCGATCACGACCACGCTGTGCTCGCCCTGCACCAGCCGGTGCAGCACCTTGATCAGCCGCTCCACATCGGCCATGTGCAGGCCCACGGTGGGCTCGTCCAGCACGTACAGGGTGTGCGGTGGTTTCTGGCCTCGGCGGGTCAGGTCGTCGCGCACCTTGCTCAGCTCGGTGACGAGCTTGATGCGCTGGGCCTCGCCGCCGGACAGCGTCGGTGAGGGCTGGCCCAGCGTGAGGTAGCCCAGGCCCACGTCCTGCAGCAGTTGCAGCGGGTGGGCGATGCTGGGCATGCTGGCGAAGAAGCCCACCGCCTCGTCCACCTCCATGCGCAGCACGTCACCGATGCTCTTGCCCCGCCAGCTCACCGCCAGCGTTTCCGCATTGAAGCGCTGGCCATGGCAGACCTCGCAGGGCAGCTTCACGTCGGGCAAGAAGCTCATCGCGATGGTGCGCACGCCCTGGCCCTCACAGGCCGGGCAGCGGCCGTCGCCGGTGTTGAACGAGAAGCGCGACGCGGCATAGCCCCGCGCCTTGGCCTCCAGCGTCTCGGTGAACAGCCGGCGAATCGCGTCCCAGAAGCCGATGTAGGTCGCCGGGCAGCTGCGCGGGGTCTTGCCGATCGGCGTCTGGTCGACTTCGAGCACACGGTCGATCGGCCCGAAGCCACTGATGCCGCTGCAGCCCACCAGTGGCGGCAGCACGCCCGCGGCCAGTGCGTCACGGCCGGCCTTGCTGATCTTGGTCGCCACGATGGCCTGCACATTGGCCAGCAGCACGTCGCGCGCCAGCGTGCTCTTGCCCGAGCCCGACACGCCGGTGACCGCCACCAGGCGCTGCAGCGGCACGCTCACATCGAGCTGTTGCAGGTTGTGCAGATGCGCACCCTGCAGGCCCAGCTGCAGCGTGGCCCGGTTGACCAGGCGCCGCGGCTGCAAGGGGTGCAGCAGCGGGTGGGCCAGCAGCCGGCCGGTGACCGAAGCAGGGTTCGCCGCCAGGTCGGCCGCCGTGCCCTGGGCGATGACCTGGCCGCCGCGCTTGCCGGCGCCGGGGCCGATGTCGATGATGTGGTCGGCGCGGCGAATGGTGTCTTCGTCATGTTCCACCACCACCAGCGTATTGCCCTGGGCCGACAGCCGCGCCATCGCACCCAGCAGCACCGCGTTGTCACGCGGGTGCAGGCCAATGGTGGGCTCGTCCAGCACATAGCACACGCCCTGCAAATGGCTGCCCAGCTGCGCGGCCAGGCGGATGCGCTGGGCCTCGCCACCTGAGAGCGTGGGCGCGGCGCGGTCCAGCGTCAGATAGCCCAGGCCGACCTCGCCCAGAAACTCCAGCCGGCTGTGGATTTCGCTGACCACATCGCGTGCAATCGCCGCGTCACGGCCAGCCAAGCCCAGCCCGGCAGCCCAGTCACGGGCCTGGTCGACCGACCATTGCGCCACCGCCGTGATGGTGTGGGCATCGAAGGTGATGGCACGCGAGACCGGGTTCAGCCGCGTGCCGGCGCAGTCCGGGCAGGGCTCGCCGCCAATGCCTTCGACCTCGGCTTCTTCCGACGGAAAGCTCTGCTCGCGGCCCTTGTTCTCGCGGTCGGCGTCGCGCACCGAATCGTCATAGACCTTACGCTGCTCGCGCGTCAGCGTCAGCCCGGTGCCCACGCAGCCAGTGCACCAGCCGTGTTTGCTGTTGTAGCTGAACATGCGCGGGTCCAGCTCGGGGTAGCTGGTGCCGCACTGCGGACAGGCGCGCTTGGTGGAAAACACCTTCAGCGTGCCGATGCCGGCGCCCACGCCCAGGCCCTGGCCAGTCAAGCCGGCCTCCATGGCCTCTTCCAGGCCGTCCAGCGGCGCCAGCAGGTGCAGCACGCCCTTGCCCAGGTCGAGCGCGCGGGCCAGGGCCTCGCGCAGACCGGCCTCGTCGGCGGCGTCCACCCACAGGCTGGCCACCGGCAGTTCCAGCGTGTGTTCCTTGAAACGGTCGAGGCGCGGCCAGGAGTCGAGCTTGACGAATTCGCCGTCCACGCGCAGGTGCGTGTGGCCCCGCGCCTTGGCCCATTTGGCCAGGTCGGTGTAGACGCCCTTGCGGTTGACCACCAGCGGCGCCAGCAGGCCGATGTGCTGGCCGGCATGGTTGCGCAGGATCTGCGCGGCGATGCTTTCCACGCTTTGTGGCCGCACCTCGGCGCCGTCGTGCACGCAGCGCTGGGTGCCCAGCTTGACCCACAGCAGGCGCAAGAAGTGCCAGACCTCGGTGGTGGTGGCCACCGTGCTCTTGCGCCCGCCTCGGCTCAGCCGCTGCTCGATGGCCACGGTAGGCGGAATGCCGTACACCGCGTCCACCTCGGGCCGGCCGGCCGGCTGCACGATGCTGCGGGCGTAGGCGTTCAGGCTTTCCAGATAGCGGCGCTGACCTTCGTTGAACAGGATGTCGAACGCCAGCGTGCTCTTGGCCGAGCCCGACACGCCGGTGACCACGGTGAACTTGCCGCGCGGAATGTCCACGGAGAGCCCGGACTTGGGTCGGTCCACTGCGGACCGACCCAAGCCTGGCGAGCGGCCAGACGCGCTGTGCGCGTCTGCCTCTTCAGGCCCTCGGAGGTTGTGTTCCCTGGCGTTGACGATGCGGATGTTGTTGCCCGCCGCCAGCCTGGCCGCGTCGCGTCGCGCCTTGGCCACCAGCTGCAGCGGTCGGCCTTCTTCGGCCACCAGACCACCCAGGCCCAGCGATTGGTCGTAGTCGCGCAGGGCCTGTCCGGTGTGCGAACTGGGGTGGGCCTTCACATCCTCCGGCGTGCCGCTGCAGACCAGTTCACCGCCGCCCTCGCCGCCCTCGGGCCCCAGGTCGATCAACCAGTCGGCGCTGCGAATCACGTCCAGGTTGTGCTCGATGATGATCAGCGAGTGGCCGGCGTCCATCAGCTTGCGCAGACTGCGCATCAGCTTGGCGATGTCGTCGAAATGCAGGCCGGTGGTCGGCTCGTCGAACAGGAACAGGGTGCCGCGCCTGGCCGCCGGCTGGCGCGGGCTGTGCCCGCCGGAAACCGCCGCATCGGCCAGGAAGCCGGCCAACTTCAGGCGCTGGGCCTCGCCGCCCGACAAGGTGGGCACCGGCTGGCCCAGGCGCACATAGTCCAGCCCCACATCGACGATGGGCTGCAGCCTGGCGGTGACGCCCGGGTCGCCACTGAACACTATGCAGGCCTCGGCCACGGTCAAATCCAGCACATCCGCCACCGACAGCTGGTAGGCGCCGCGGGTCAGCTTGACCTCCAGCAACTCGGCGCGAAAGCGCCGGCCGTCGCAATCGGGGCAGCGCAGGTAGACGTCCGACAGGAACTGCATCTCCACATGCTCGAAGCCCGAGCCGCCGCAGGTCGGGCAGCGGCCATCACCGGCATTGAAGCTGAACATGCCGGCGCCATAGCTGCGCTCCAGCGCCAGCGGGGCGTTGGCAAACAGCTTGCGGATCTCGTCAAACGCGCCCACATAGCTGGCCGGGTTGCTGCGCGCAGTCTTGCCGATCGGGCTCTGGTCGACGAAGACCGCTTCGTTCAACCAGTCGGTGCCCAGCAGCGCGTCGTGCTCACCCGCGCCCTCGGTGGGCTTGCCGAAGTGGCGCAGCAGCGCCGGCACCAGCACGTCCTGGATCAGCGTGCTCTTGCCCGATCCCGACACCCCCGTGACAACAGTCAGCCGCTGCAGCGGGAAGCTGACCTCCAGGTTTTTGAGGTTGTGCTCACGAGCGCCCTGCAGGATCAGCTTGGGCGTCGAATCATTGACGAAGCGCCGCATGCCGATGCCCACGGTCTTGCGCGCGCCCAGGTAGGCACCGGTCAGGGTGTCGGCCGAGCGCGCCGCGTCGGGCGTGCCATCGAAGACGATCTGGCCGCCGCGCTCGCCGGGGCCGGGGCCCATGTCGATCAGGCGGTCGGCGGCCAGCATCACCGCCGGGTCGTGCTCCACCACCACCAGGGTGTTGCCGGCATCGCGCAGCCGGTGCATGGCCTCGACGATGCGGCCCATGTCGCGCGGGTGCAGG
>JANOWE010000242.1:0-19622 GCA_031417735.1 Betaproteobacteria bacterium | reverse complement strand
GTTTGGCATGTTCTCGACGCTGGCCCTGGCCTTCAACCTGCTGCTGCTGGTGTCGGTGCTGTCGATGTTGCAGGCCACCTTGACCTTGCCCGGCATGGCCGCCATCGCGCTGGCCCTGGGCATGGCCATCGACGCCAACGTGCTGATCAACGAGCGGGTGCGTGAAGAATTGCGCGCCGGCAATTCACCGCAGATGGCCATCACCGTGGGCTACGAGCGGGCCTTCGCCACCATCCTGGACTCCAACATCACCACGCTGATCGCCGGCCTGGCGCTGCTGGCCTTCGGCTCGGGCTTCGTCAAGGGCTTTGCGGTCGTGCACTGCCTGGGCATCCTGACCTCGATGTTCTCGTCGGTGATGTTCTCGCGTGGCCTGGTCAACCTCTGGTACGGCCGGCAGAAGAAGCTGAAGTCGGTGTCCATTGGCCAGGTCTGGAAGCCTGCGGCGGTTGCCGGTCAGGCCGACCCTGCCACAGCGGCCGCTTTGCCGTCCACCGAGCCGGCCACCAAGGCCTGAGCAGGAGCTACAAGACCATGGAATTCTTTCGCATCAGCCGCGACATCCCGTTCATGCGGCATGCGGTGGTGTTCAACATCATCTCGTTCGTCACCTTTGCGGCGGCGGTGTTCTTCCTCTTCAGCCGTGGCCTGCACCTGTCGATTGAATTCACCGGCGGCACGGTGCTCGAGGTGGAATACGCCCAGGCTGCCGACCTGGAGAAGACCCGCAAGGCCGTTGACAGCCTTGGCCTGGGCGAGGTGCAGGTACAGAACTTCGGCACCTCGCGCGATGTGCTGATCCGCCTGCCTGTGCGGGGCGAAGCCAAGGCCAGTGAGCAGAACACGCTGGCCGGCCGCGCCTTTGACGTGCTGTGCCAGGCCGAGGCCGGCACGCTGGGCACCAAGGCCTACACCACGCCGCAGGGCGAGCAGGTCAGCCGCCCCTCCTGCAGCACGGCGGCCGGGACCGAGCCGATCAAGCTCTCGCGCACCGAGTTCGTCGGCCCGGCGGTGGGGTCGGAACTGGCCTCCGATGGTGCCAAGGCCCTGGCCTTCGTCATCATCGGCATCATGGCCTACTTGGCGATTCGTTTCGAATGGAAATTCTCGGTCGCCGCGATCATCGCCAACCTGCACGACGTGATCATCATCCTGGGCTTCTTCGCCTACTTCCAGTGGGAGTTTTCGCTCGCCGTGCTGGCCGCCGTGCTGGCGGTGCTGGGCTACTCGGTCAACGAGTCGGTGGTCGTGTTTGACCGCATCCGTGAGGCCTTCCGCAAGTACCGCAAGCTGACGACGCAGCAGGTCATCGACCACGCCATCACCAGCACCATGAGCCGCACCATCATCACCCATGGCTCGACACAGATGATGGTGCTGGCCATGCTGTTCTTCGGCGGGCCCACGCTGCATTACTTCGCGGTGGCGCTGACCATCGGCATCCTGTTCGGCATCTACTCGTCGGTTTTCGTCGCCGCCGCGATCGCCATGTGGCTGGGTGTCAAGCGTGAGGACCTGGTCAAGACACCGCCGAGCAAGGACCAGGATCCCAACGATCCGAACGCCGGGGCCGTGGTATAGAGTCGGGAACAGACCGTACAAGCCGCCCCGAACCCGTCCACCATGGCGACCTCCGTTGACAACGCCAAGATCGCCCAGCAGGCCCGTCGCCTGTATGTAGAGACGGTCTACAAGGGTCTGCCAGGCCTGGTCAAGTCGGTGTTGATAGGCGCAGGCGAACTGCGCGACAAGCCCAGCGAGCACCAGACCACCCAGCGTCGGCGCGACCTGGTCGACAACCTGAACCGGCTGTGCACCGCCTGGCGCAGCCACCTGGTCACCGGACTGCGCCAGTTGCTGCAGCACGGGGCAGCCATCGCCGTGCCAGCCGGCCTGTCCGCTGGCGGCGAGTTCTCATTGGTCGACAACGACACCATCGAGCGCGAGATCCTGACCTCGCGCCTGGCGCTGGCGATCATGGACCGCGCTTCCTGGGAGTTCTCAGACCTGCGCTCGCGGCTGGCCGCGCTGGAACGGCGGGCCGAGATCGACACCAACGACATGCTGCGAGCCCATGTGCTGGCGCGGCTGGTGCTCGATGCCTGGCGCAGTGCCGGCCTGAGCGCCATCGACTGGCGTGAAGCGCAAGCCGTGCTGCACGACGAGTTCGCGGCCCTGTGCGAAGAGGCCTACCACGAGACCAACCACTGGCTGATCGGCCACAAGGTGATGCCCGAGGTCGACCTTCGGCCCTATATCCGACGCGCCACGAGCCGCAACATCGGCCACGACGCCTCGGGCCAGGCGGCTGGATTTGGCACCAGCGGCTTCGACGGCAGCAGCTTCGTCGGCCAGGCCGGTCCAGGCCAGGGCAGCAGCAGCTTTGGCCCTGAAGCCAACAGCGGCTATGGCAATCACAGCGGCTTTGGCGCGCGTAGCGGCAATGGTCCGGGGGCACAGCTGCCGTGGCAGAACAGCGCTGCCAACGCACATTCGGGCGCGGCCCGCCAGACAAATCGCGCTGGCGCCGGCTTTGGCGTCGCAGCATCGTCGTCGGCCCGGGCCGGAACCAGCGCCGGGCTCGCACCCAGCAGCGGGGCTCGGTCCCGCTCCGGCTTGGCCGCGCCGTCCGGCCCAGGCGCAGGCGCAGGCGCAGGCGCAGGCTCGGGCGCGGGCCGATCGGTACAGCCCGAGCCGTCGGAAGACAGCGGCTACCCCCAGGCCGCAGCGGGTCGAGCCGGCCGCTCCGACGCCGGAACGGTGGGCGAAGAGACGCGCATGATGACCCGCGCCGCACCGCTGGCCCGAGGCAGCGACCACGCCGACGCGGTGTTGGGGCGGCTGAACCGCCTGGTCGGCCGCCACCTGCCGGGCTTCTCAGACACCGCGCAGGCGCGGCCGCTGTCGGGCACGCTGGCGCAGGCCATCAACAACGCCCAGCAGAACCTGCGTCGCCGCTTCGCCAACCAGGCGGAGCCGGCTTCATCACCCGAAGGCGGCTTGCAGTCCGGAGCCGCCACCCTGCCAGCAGAACCTACGGTGCTGATGTCGGGCTCGTCTGCCGCTGCAGGCCGGCCGCTGCCGCAGGCCCTGACCGGCCCGATGCTGCTGGAAGAGCTGAACAAGAACAAGCAGGCGCTCAAACAGGCCGCCAACTCGCCCGCCGAACGGGCCACGATCGAGATCGTGGCCCTGATGTTCCAGAGCATCCTGACCGAAGAGCGCATTCCCGCACCGGTACGGGTCTGGTTTGCCAGGCTGCAGATGCCGGTATTGCGCGTGGCCGTGGGCGAGCCCGACTTTTTCGCCACGCTGGACCACCCGGCGCGCCGGTTGATCGACCGCATGGGCGCCTGCGTGATGGGTCTGGACAGCGCCAGCCGCCTGGTCGGCGACGCGCTGGAAAAGGAAATCAAGCGTGTGGTTCAGGTCGTCGAGGCCTACCCCGACACCGGGCGCCGGGTCTTTCAGACCGTACTGATTGAGTTCGAGAAGTTCCTTGACCACTACTTCAAGAACGAAAACGAGGCCACCCGCAAGGGCGTGTCGCTGGCACAGCAGATCGAGCAGCGCGAAACCCTGGCCATCCAGTACACCATCGAGTTGCGCCGCATGCTCAACGAGGTACCCGTACAGGAAGGTGTGCGCCAGTTCCTGTTCCAGGTCTGGGCCGACGTGCTGGCCACTTCTGCCGTGCGCTATGGCGGCCAGAGCGCCGAGACCAAGACCATGAAGCGCGCTGCGGCCGACCTGATCTGGTCGGCCGGGGCCAAGGTCACGCGCGAAGAGCGGGCCGAGGTGATTCGCCGGCTGCCGCCGCTGCTCAAGCGACTGCGTGAAGGCATGGCCTCGGCCAAGATGAACGCCGAGCGGCAGGAAGAACGCATCAGTGCCCTCAACAGCGCCTTGGCCGCAGCCTTCACCGCCAAGGCCGCGGTGATTTCTGACGAGCGCCTGCAAGACCTGATGGAACGGCTGGATTCGCTGGAAGAGCTGCTGCCCTCGGCCGACGACATCGAGATCGACGAGTCGGTGGTGCTCGACCTGTCAGGCCATGAGAGCTCTGAACTGGAGGTGGTGTCCGAAGGTGGCACCCTGCCCACCGCACCGATGCTGGCCTGGGCCCGTGAGCTGCTGATCGGCAGCTGGTACACGCTGGAAACCCGGGGCCGGCATGAATCGGTGCAACTGGCCTGGCATGGCGGGCGACGCCAGCTGTCGCTGTTTGTCACCACCAGCGGCCGCTGCGTGCTGTTCCAGCATCAGCGCCTGGCGGCTTACCTGCAGGCTGGTTTGCTGCTGCCGGCGCAGGACGAAGCCCTGACGGTCAAGGCCACCCGCAACGCGCTGGCCAAACTGGACGCTGATCCGGCCCGCCTGCTGACCTGACCTGACCGCCAGCGCTTTGCGGCGCGATGCGCTCGCGGACCTTCAGTGGATCAATCGCTCTTCGGGCGCGACGAACAGTTCGTCCAGGATCAAGGCGTCGGGCTCTTCACCCAGGCTCCAGAACACCATCAGCACGATGACCTTCAGGTCTTCGAGTGCCAACGGGCTGTCACCCACAGCGGTGGCGCGGTCGATGACCATCTCGCGCATCGCCGCTGGCAAAACGCCAGCCGATTCGAGAAAGCTGACGAAGGCCACCGAGTCTTCGCCCAGGCGTTCAATCTCGGCCGCGCCGTAGACTCGCAGGCTGCCGGGGGATTGCTCGCCGCAATAGGCCTGTGCGGTCTCGGCCAGGCCATCGAGCCAGGTCAGCGCTTCCTGAATTTCGTCGTTCTCGAACCCGACGGCCGACAGTTTGCGTGTGAGCTGGTCGTGCTCAGGGCAGGCGTCAGGGCGCCAGTAATTCTCATAGAGATAAACCAGTACCTCGAACATGAAGGCACTATACCGCAGCGCCCTCGGCGGAAATGGCCAGAACTGCGGCCAGAACTGCGGCCGACCGACCCCGATCAGCCGTGCCCTGTTCGCTGGTACAGGCCACCCGGCAGGCGGGCCACCTGCCCCAGCAGCTCCAGCGCCAGCAACTGCACATTCAAGTCGGCTGCCGACCAGCCGCAACGGGCCATCAAAGCGTCCAGCGAGCATGGATCCGTGCCCATCGCCCGCAGCACCGGGTCCTCGTGCTGGCTGCTGTCGATCTCGCCCTCGGCCGGCGAAGCCGGTTCCTGCGGCAAGGCCGACCCGCCAGCGCCTGCCGAGGCCGGCATGCTGAGCTCCTGCAGCACCTGCTCGACCGAGCCCACCAGCGCCGCACCCTGGCGTATCAGCGCGTGGCCGCCCTGGGCCTGCGCCGACAGGATGGAGCCCGGAATGACCATCACCTCGCGGCCGGCCTCGGCCGCCAGCCTGGCGGTGATCAGCGAACCCGAGCGCAGTGCAGCCTCAACCACCAGCGTGCCCTGCGCCAGCCCCGCAATGATGCGGTTGCGCTGCGGAAAGTTCTCAGGCAGCGGCGGTGTGCCCAGCGGCCATTCGCTGACCAGCAGGCCGCCGGTCACGATGCGCTGGCACAGCGCCCGGTGGGCCAGGGGGTAGACGATGTCGATGCCGGTGCCCACCACGGCAATGGTGCTGGCGCCCGATGCCTGGTCGGGCGGACGCTGCGCCGCCGCCTCCAGGGCGCCTTCATGGGCCGCCCCATCGATGCCCCGGGCCAGGCCCGAGACCACCGTCCAGCCGCTGCGCACCAGGCCGACGGCAAATTGGCGCGCGTTGTCGCGGCCCTGCGGCGTGGGGCTGCGGCTGCCCACCACCGCCACCGAAGGCCTGGCCAGCAGCGCTGCCCGGCCCCACAGGTACAGCAGCAGCGGTGGGTCGGCGGTGTTGAGCAGCTGCGCCGGGTAGTCGACGTCACCCAGCACCATCACGCGGCGGTGTTCGGCGGCCTGCAGCCAAGTGCGCGTGGCCGCCACACGCTGGGCCAGGCCTTCGGGCAGCACCGCCAGCGCGGCGGCCTGGACCGGCCCCACCACCGAGCGCCAGGCGCTGGCGTTGGCATCGAACACCGCCTGGGGTGAGCCCAGGCTGGCCAACAGCCGCCGTGCCGACGTGCGGCCTATGCCCTTGCAGGCCAGCAGCCGCAACCAGGCCTGCAATTCATCGTCCGTCAGCGGGGCAACGGCGGCGATGTCCATGTCAACCGCGCCGTGTCACGGGCAGGTGGCCGGACCTGATGTTCAGGGCTGGCTGAACCGGTCGCCGGTCTTGACCGGGTCCAGCGCCGAGACGATCAGCGCGTACGAGACCCGGTCGAAGACGCGGAACACGAACAGCAGGCCGGTGCGCTCGTCGGGCAACTGGATGGCCTGCGGTTTGCCGACCACCGTGGTGTCCATGGCCTGGCGGCCGGCGCGCCAAAGCGCCAGCACATGGCCGCGCTCAACGCCGTCACGCTGACCTCGGTTGATGGCCACGATCTGGTTCTGGCCTGCGGTCATGGCCTCGCCGTAGACCGACACGACCTGCCCGCCAAGCGGATTTTCTGGCGCATGGGGCACATAGGCCGTGTAGTCGCGTGGTGGCACGGGCACCAGACGGTCGCCCACACCCGCTTCCTGCCGGCCACCGGTCATGATGAAGGTCGACGGCACCGCCAGGCTGCTGCCGGCCTGACCCTGGGCCTGACCTTCGGCGCGCACAAATTCGGCCGTGCCGACAAAACCAGCCTCGAATCCCAGCACTTCCTGCGTGCTGGGGTCCTTCAGCGGCTTGCCCTGGCGGAACAAGGTGAAACTGCGCGCCCCGCCCAGATCACCGCGCACATAGGCCGTCTCGCCACGCGAAATCAGCACCCGGCCCTCCTGCGTGGCGACGATGCGCGGCGCGCCCGCCAGCTCGTTGTCGCTGAGCACCACCGCCTCGGTCAGGAATGGGCCGATCAGGTGCAGCGGAATCGACGCGATGGCGCCGTTGTCCAGCACCTGGCTGCGCACCCGGGGCGACAGCTTGACGGTGTCTGTGGGCATGCCATTGGCGGCGTTGCCCATCAGCAACCGCGCGCGGTTGCCGTCCTTGACCAGCACCAGCACCTGGCCGGGGTAGATCAAATGCGGGTTGCGGATGTCCTGCAGGTTCATGCCCCACAGTTCGGGCCAGCGCCAGGGCTGCTTCAGGAACAGGCTGGAGATGGCCCACAGCGTGTCGCCGCGCTGCACGGTGTGCGAGGCGGGTGCGCTGGGCGACAGTTCGGACAAGGCCACGCCGCTTTGTGCCACCTGTTGTGCCGTGGCGCGCTGGGCCGGCGTGATGGGGAAGGCAGCATCGGCTGCCTGCACTGCGCCGGCAGCCAGCAGCAGCGCCGGCAGCAAGCCCCAGGCGACAGCAGGCCGGAGGCGGCAGCCGCGGGGGGGCTGGCGTGAATTCATGTGGCGGTCTCCGCCAAGGGCCGATGCGACAATCGGAGCCTGGCAACAAGGGGTGAACAGGGCTTGCCAGTCCACGCGCCTGGTTGGCGCAAAGTTCATGCTGGCTGGCAGATTCTGCCGATAAACCCTTGATGCCGCAAACAAATGCTCCCGTCGCATCTGCACTGCAGGGTCTGTCACGACCGGGGCGCGTTGCTTGATTTCCACAGCGCGGCCCCCAGTTGCGTGTTGTTCACTGCCGATTTCCACCATGGCCCTGCTGACCATTCTTCGCTTTCCAGACCCCCGCTTGCACACCGTGGCCAGGCCCGTGGTGCAGGTGGACGATCGCATTCGCCGCCTGGTCGACGACATGCTGGCCACGATGTATGCCGCCGACGGCGTGGGCCTGGCCGCAACCCAGGTCGATGTGCATGAGCGCGTGATCGTGATGGACACCTCCGAGCAGCGCGACCAGCCCAGGGTGCTGATCAACCCCGAACTCATCGCCCGCAGCGCCGAGATGCATGTCGGCGACGAAGGATGCCTGTCGGTGCCGGAGATCTACGAGCCGGTCAAACGCCATGCCCAGGTCACGGTGCGCGCGCTGGACCGTGACGGTCAGTGGCAGGAATACGCCACCGAGGGCCTGGAAGCGGTCTGCGTTCAACATGAGATGGACCACCTGATAGGCAAGGTCTTTGTCGAGTACCTCAGCCTGCTCAAGCGAAACCGCATTCGCAGCAAGATGGTCAAGAAGTCCCGCGACGAGCAGGACGACGCTGCTCGGCACCGTTCGCCGTCGATCTGATGGCCGGTATGCGGACGCATCGATGAAACTGGCCTTTGCCGGCACGCCGGAGTTTGCCGCGCAGGCCTTGCGCCAGATCATCGCCGCCGGCCACGAGGTGAGGCTGGTGCTGACCCAGCCCGACCGGCCTGCGGGCCGGGGCATGAAGCTGCAGCCTTCGGCGGTCAAGGCCCTGGCGCTGCAGCATGGACTGCCGGTGGCACAGCCCCAGGGCCTGCGCCTGAACGGCAAATTTGCCATTGACGCTGCGGCCGCCAGGCAGGCGCTGCAGGCGGCCGCGCCCGAAGTGATGGTCGTGGCCGCCTACGGCCTGATCCTGCCGGCATGGGTGCTGGCACTGCCGCCTCGGGGCTGCCTGAACATCCATGCTTCGCTGCTGCCACGCTGGCGCGGCGCGGCGCCCATCCACCGCGCGATCGAAGCCGGCGACGAGCTCACCGGCATCACGCTGATGCAGATGGACACCGGCCTGGACACCGGCGCCATGCTGCTCACGGCCAGCGAAGTCATTCGCCCCGATGACAGCACCGCCATGCTGCACGACCGCCTCGCCGCGCTGGGTGGGCGCCTGTGTGTGCAGGGCCTGGCCACGCCCGAAATGCATCCCGTGGCCCAGCCTGACCAGGGCGTGACCTACGCGCACAAGATTGAGAAAAGCGAAGCGGCGATTGACTGGCATCTGCCGGCCGACCTGATCGAACGCCGCGTGCGCGCCTTCGATCCCTTTCCGGGCGCCAGCTTTCAGGCCGGTGGCGAGTTGGTCAAGCTCTGGCGCGCCCAGGCCCTGCCCGGCACGCCCGGCGCCCGGCCTGGCCAGGTGCTGCTGGCCGATGAGCAGCAGTTGCAGGTGGCCTGCGGTCAGGGCAGGCTGGCCCTGTTGCAACTGCAGCGCCCGGGCGGGCGGCACATCGATGCACGCGCGTTCATGCAACAGTGTCCGGTCCTCGCGGGCCAGGAACTGGCTGAGCGTCCCCGCGCTGACCACCCACGGGCTGACCATTGAACTTCATCCAGTGGGCCGCATCTGCTGCCCACCCGTTCACCCCTGCAGGAGCCAGACCATGTTCAACCTGATGAAGACAGCCGTGCTGATGGCCGCCATCACCGCGCTGTTCATGCTGCTGGGCAGCATGTTGGGCGGACGCACCGGCATGATGGTGGCGCTGCTGGTCGCGCTGGGCATGAACGTCTTCAGCTACTGGTTCTCGGACAAGATCGTGCTGAAGATGTACAACGCACGCGAGGTCGACGCCGGCAGCGCGCCGCAGTTCTACGCCATGGTGCAAGACTTGGCCCAGCGCGCGCAACTGCCCATGCCCAAGGTCTACATCATCGATGAGCCCGCACCCAATGCCTTTGCCACCGGCCGCAACCCGGAGCACGCGGCGGTGGCGGCCACCACCGGCATCATCCGCTCGCTCAGCGAGCGTGAACTGCGCGGCGTGATGGCCCATGAACTGGCCCATGTCAGGCACCGCGACATCCTGATCTCGACCATCAGCGCGACCATGGCCGGCGCGATCGGCATGCTGGCCAACTTCGGCATGATCTTCGGCGGGCGCGGCGGCGACGGCCGGCCGGCGAACCCGATCGCCGGCATCGCCGTGGCGATCCTGGCGCCAATGGCCGCCGGCCTGATTCAGATGGCGATCAGCCGCTCGCGCGAGTTCGAGGCTGACCGCGGGGGCGCCGAGATCTCGGGCGACCCAGCGGCGTTGGCCTCGGCGCTGGACAAGATCCACCGCATCGCCCAGGGCGTGGTCCTGCCGGCGGCCGAGCGCCACCCCGAGACGGCGCAGATGATGATCATGAACCCGCTGTCTGCCGGTGGCCTGCGCGGGCTGTTCTCGACCCACCCGGCGACCGAGGAACGCGTGGCGCGGCTGATGGCCATGGCCGGTCAGCGCTGAAACGCTGGCAGGCGGTGCCGGCGCCGCGCTCAAGTCGGCCCCTCGGCCGGCCGATATCGGGGCCATGCATGCCCGCCTCGTCGCCCTCTTTCTGCTTTGCCTGCTCACCGCCGGCTGCGAGCAACTGGGCATTGAAACCCCGGCGGTGACCTATGCCCGCCTGCAGGCCGACAGCAAGGCCGTAGGCGGTGCCTGCCGCAATGCGGGCCGCGCCATCGAAGACTGCTACGCCATGAACAAGAAGGCCGACCGGGCCTCGGTGTTCACTGGCTGGCGCGAGATGAGCGAGTACATGCTGGAAAACAAGCTCGAGCCGGTGATTCCGACCTACAAGCCCGAGCCTGCGCCTCCGCCGCCCGCACCGCCGCAGGCGGCCAAAGCCGACGAGCATGAGGCAGAGGCCGACGAGCCCGAACCCACCAAAGGCAAGGGCAAGGGCAAAGTCAGGGCCGCCAAGCCGGCGCATTGACGCTGTCGTCCCGCTGCCGCCTGGCCGGGTGCCACTGCTGAGGGCTGGAAGCCCAAACCACACCGGCGCAAGCCGCACCTGCAGCGCTGCCCGCGAGAGGGAACGGACAATCGGTGCGATGTCCGCGACGCAGCTTCCGCCACCACCACCACCACCACCACCATCATCATCATCGCCGCCACCGCGACCGCCAGCATCGCCGCTGGCACCAAGGGGCCCGATGCAGCGCCTGCGCGCCCGGCTGCGCGCGCTGCATGCCTACCAGCGCCAGCCCGCGTTCCGTGAAGGCGCGCGCGACATGGTCGGCCTGGGCCTGGGCATCGGCGCCTGGGGCCTGGTCACCGGCGTGGCCATGGTCAAGAGCGGCATGGCACCCTGGCTGGCCGTGACGATGTCGCTGCTGGTGTTTGCCGGCACCGCGCAGTTGGCCTCATTGCCGCTGATCGCCGCCGGTGCGCCGATCTGGGTGGTCTGGGCCACCGCGCTGTGCCTGAACCTGCGCTTCGTGATCTTCAGCGCGCAGTGGCGGCCCTACACCGAGCACCTGCCGCGCTGGCAGCGTGCGCGCATGGCGTTTTTTACCGTCGACATGAACCATGTGCTGTTCATGCGCCGCTTTCCGCAGCCGCTGCGCGCACCCGAGCAGCAGCCCTATTTCTGGGGCGGGGTCTGGGTCAATGCCGGCTCCTGGCATGTGATGTCGCTGCTGGGCATTTACCTGGGCCACCAGGTGCCCGAAGGATGGGGCCTGGGCTTTGCCGGCACCATGGCCCTGCTGGCCATGACCTGCGCCATGCTGGGCGACCGCGCCACCTGGCTGCCCACGCTGCTGGCTGGCGTGGCTGCGGTGGCGGCCTATGCGCTGCCACTCAAGCTGAACATGTTGGTGGCCATTGCCACCGCCGTGGTCGTGGGCACGCTGATCGACCAGCACTGCGGCCGCCGGCCCGGTGCTGCGGGGGCCGGACAGTGAGCGAGTGGCAAACGCTGGTCACGATTGCCGGCCTGATGGTGATCACCTTCATCACCCGAGGCTTCTTCGTGCTGCCCGACCGCGAATGGCCGCTGCCCGGTTGGCTGAAGGAAGGCCTGCGCTACGCCCCCATCGGCGCGCTGGTGGCGGTGGTGGTGCCCGACCTGCTGCTGCACCAGGGTGAGCTGATCGGCCACTGGCGCGACGCCCGGCTGTTTGGCGCCGCAGCGGCCGTGGCCTGGTACGCCTGGCGGCGCGACATGCTGGGCACCATCGTCGTGGGCACGGCGGTGATGCTGATCCTGCGCATGGGCCTGGCGTGGTGATTCGAGTGAAAATCCGCCGCTGGTGATGCCCCTCCCACCCCCTGCGGCTTCGGCCTCTGACACCATGAAGATTTTGCGATTCGACGACCTGGTGGCCCAGGGCCAGGTCAAGGGCCAGCGCGTGTTCATCCGCGCCGACCTCAATGTGCCGCTGGACGGCGCTGGCCACATCGCCGAAGACACCCGCATTCGCGCCTCGGTGCCCTGCATCCGCATGGCGCTGGACGCCGGCGCGGCGGTGATGGTCACCTCGCACCTGGGCCGGCCCACCGAAGGCCAGTTCAGGCCTGAAGACTCTTTGGCGCCGGTGGCCGCCCGCCTGGCCGAACTGCTGGGCTGCGAGGTCAGGCTGCAAAGCAACTGGGTTGACGGCGTGCAGGTGCAGCCCGGCCAGGTGGTGATGCTGGAAAATTGCCGGCTGAACAAGGGTGAGAAGAAAAACGACCAGGCGCTGGCGAAAAAGCTGGCCGCGCTGTGCGACATCTTTGTGCACGACGCCTTCGGCACCGCCCACCGCGCCGAGGCCAGCACCTACGGCATTGCCCAGTTCGCGAAAACGGCCTGCGCCGGCCCGCTGCTGTCGGCCGAGATCGACGCCATCGGCAAGGCGCTGGCCAATCCGAAGCGGCCTTTGATCGCCATCGTCGCGGGCAGCAAGGTCAGCACCAAGCTGACCATCCTGCAAAGCCTGGCCGACAAGGTGGACGGCTTGATCGTGGGCGGCGGCATTGCCAACACCTTCATGCTCGCTGCCGGCCTGCCCATAGGCAAGAGCCTGGCCGAACCCGACCTGGTGGACCAGGCCCGCGCCGTGATCAAGGTCATGGCCGCACGCGGTGCGGCGGTGCCCATTCCGACCGACGTGGTGGTCGCCAAGGCCTTCAAGGCCGATGCACCTGCCACCGTCAAGGCCTCTGCCGACGTGGCCGATGACGATCTGATTCTGGACATCGGCCCGCAGACGGCCGCGCTGCTGGCCGGGCAGATCAAGGCAGCCGGCACCATTGTCTGGAACGGCCCGGTGGGCGTATTCGAGTTCGACGCCTTCGCCCATGGCACGCAAACCCTGGCCCGCGCCATCGCGGCCAGCCCGGGCTTTTCCATTGCCGGGGGCGGCGACACGCTGGCGGCGATTGCCAAGTACGGCATCGAGGCCGACATCGGCTACATCTCCACTGGCGGTGGTGCCTTCCTGGAGGTGCTCGAAGGCAAGACACTGCCGGCCTTCGAAATCCTGGCCCGGCGCGCCGAAGGCTGAGCCAGGCGCTGGCACAGCAAAGAACCGGCGTTGTAACCCGTGCCGCCGCCACGGCGGCGGATAATCGCGTCCCCCTGACCGATGGAAATGCCATGCCCCGTGCCACCAAGATCGTCGCCACCCTAGGGCCCGCCAGCAGCTCACCCGAGGTGCTGGAGCGGCTGCTGCGCGCCGGTGTGGACGTGGTCCGGCTGAACTTCAGCCATGGCACGGCACAAGACCACATCGACCGCGCCACGCTGGTGCGCGAGATCGCCGCCAAACTGGGCCAGCCGGTCGCGCTGATGGCCGACCTGCAGGGGCCGAAGATCCGCGTCGGCAAATTTGCCGAGGGCAAGGTGATGCTGGTCAACGGTGAAGCCTTCGTGCTGGACGCCAGCCGCAGCGAGCCGGGCGACCAGTCCGCTGTGGGCCTTGACTACAAGGAATTGCCGCGCGACGTGCGCCCGGGCGACACCCTGCTGCTCAACGACGGCCTGATCGTGCTGACGGTCGCCTCGGTGCGCGATGAGCAGGTGCACACCATCGTCAAGGTCGGCGGCGTGCTGAGCAACAACAAGGGCATCAACAAGCAGGGCGGCGGCCTGACCGCACCGGCACTGACCGCCAAGGACATGGAAGACATCAAGACCGCGATGGCCTTCCAGGCCGACTATGTGGCAGTGAGCTTTCCGAAGAATGCCACCGACATGGAGATGGCCCGCCAGTTGTGCAATGTGGCCGGCGAGGCCTACCGCCACAAGCCCGCGCTGATCGCCAAGATCGAGCGCAGCGAGGCGATTCCGCAGCTCGAAGCCATCCTGCGTGCCAGCGACGGCATCATGGTCGCGCGGGGCGACCTGGCCATCGAAGTCGGCAATGCCACCGTGCCGGCACTGCAGAAGAAGATGATCCGCATGGCGCTCGAGTTGGACAAGATCACCATCACCGCCACGCAGATGATGGAAAGCATGATCGTCAACCCGGTGCCCACACGGGCCGAGGTCAGCGATGTGGCCAACGCGGTGCTCGACGGCACCGACGCGGTGATGCTCAGCGCCGAAACCGCCGCCGGCCAGTTTCCGGTAGAGACGGTGGAACAGATGGCCGCCATCGCGTTGGAAGCCGAACGCGCCGAAGACGTCAAGCTGGACGCCGACTTCGTCAACAAGCGCTTTGGCCGCATCGACCAGAGCATCGCCATGGGCGCGCTGTTCACCGCCCACCACCTGGGCTGCAAGGCCATCATCGCGCTGACCGAGTCGGGCTCGACCGCACTGTGGATGAGCCGGCACAACATCCATGTGCCGATCTTCGGTCTGACCAGCAAGGCCCGCACACAAAGCCGCATGGCGCTGTACCGCAACGTGCGGCCGATTCTGATGCCGCTGCACAGCGACCGCGACACCGCGCTGGCCGAGGCCGAGCAGGTGCTGGTCAAGCGCGGCGTGCTGCGCCCGGGCGACACCTACGCCATCACCTGCGGCGAGCCCATGGGCCACCCCGGCGGCACCAACATGCTCAAGGTCTGCCGGGTGGCTTGATCAGGGCTGCTGGCGCCGGTGCGGCTGCGCTCAGGCAGGCTTGCGGCGGATCCAGGCCAGCCCGGCCAGGGCCAGCGCCAACAACGGCAGCGACCCGGGCTCGGGCAGGGGCGTGCCCCCTACAGCGCCGGTGTCACAGGCATTCGACACCGTGTTGGTGTCCAGCGTTACTGCCGCATGCAGGGCGATTGCTCGGCCACACAGTATCTTGGCGCTGATGTCCAGCGTGATGCTCTGATCGGCCAAGATGTTGCCGGCGAACACGGTGCTGCTGCCCAGCGTGGCCGAACTGCCCACCTGCCAGTACAGGCCATCGTAGGTGCTGCTGCCGCTCGACCCGTTGATGATGCTGACGACCGAGTTGCTGGCGGTGGTCAGTGCGGACCCGATTTGGAAGTTGAACAGCGCATTGGGCATGTTCTGGTAGTCCAGCACCAGCGTACCCGTGAGCTGAGCCGTCGAGGAAAAGAAATAAGTGCCCGGTGTCAGCGTCTGACCACCCAGGTCCTGGCCAGTCAGGTTGAAACTGAATGGCAAGGCGGCCAGCGTGGTGTAGGCCGTCAGTGCGTCGGCCTGCGCCTGCATCGCCACTGCATCGGTCTGGTGCACCGAACCGGTCAGGGTGATGGTGCCCTGGCCAGTGATCGAACTGCCCGGATAGACCCCCAGATCACCCACCAGCGTGGTGGCGCCGGTGTTGGTGACGGCCGAGGCGCCGAGTACCGAAAAGGACTGCGCCGATCCGAGCAAGGGCGCCGCGACAGCCAGCGGAGCCGCCAAAAGCAAGGCTGAGCATGCCAGCCAGACGCAGGAAGACCTGTGGAGTGAAGTGTTCATCAAGTGTTCCAGACTTGCTACAAGGTCCGGTGCCTGAAGCCGCATCCGGCGCAAACGGTAATTGTCCGCGCAAAGCGCAATGCGGTCTATGGGTCCAAGCCCGCAAG
Source organism: Betaproteobacteria bacterium (assembly GCA_031417735.1). Lineage (GTDB taxonomy): Bacteria > Pseudomonadota > Gammaproteobacteria > Burkholderiales > Burkholderiaceae_C > Pseudaquabacterium. The sequence continues at coordinate 4,056 of JANOWE010000242.1, read as the reverse complement.
CACGGTGAAGCGCCAGACCCGGTGCCGGGCCAATTGCGCAGTGCGCACCGCGCCAGCGCTGCCCCGGTCGATACAATCTGCGTCAATTACAACGCAGCTACTCAGCACAAGGGCAGCGATCGTGCCCGGGCTCGGCCGCAGCACTTCTCCACCTTCACGCAGGACCCAACATGCCCCTCGTCTCGATGCGCCAACTGCTGGACCATGCCGCCGAAAACGGCTACGGCATCCCCGCCTTCAACGTCAACAATCTGGAGCAGGTGCAGGCCGTGATGACCGCCGCAGCCGCGGTTGACGCGCCGGTCATCCTGCAGGCCAGCGCTGGCGCCCGCAAATACGCCGGCGAGCCCTTCATCCAGCACCTGATCCAGGCCGCGCTGGAATCGTGGCCGCAAGTGCCGTTGGTGATGCACCAGGACCACGGGCAGAGCCCCGGCGTGTGCCAGGGCGCGATCGACCTGGGCTTCAGCTCGGTGATGATGGACGGCTCACTCGAGGCCGATGGCAAAACCATCGCCAGCTACGACTACAACGTCGACGTCACACGCCAGGTGGTGGACATGGCCCACCGCCTGGGTGTGACCGTCGAAGGTGAGCTGGGCTGCCTGGGCAGCCTGGAAACCATGAAGGGCGACAAGGAAGACGGCCACGGCACCGAAGCCACCATGACCCGCGAGCAACTGCTGACCGACCCCGAGCAGGCGGCCGACTTCGTCAAAAGAACCCAGCTCGACGCCCTGGCCATTGCCATCGGCACCAGCCACGGCGCCTACAAGTTCACCCGCAAGCCCACCGGTGACATCCTGGCCATCGACCGCATCAAGGCCATCAACAGGCGCATCCCGAACACCCACCTGGTCATGCACGGCAGCAGCAGCGTGCCGCAAGACCTGTTGGCCGAGATTCGCCAATTTGGTGGCGACATGAAAGAGACCTACGGCGTGCCGGTCGAAGAGATCCAGGAAGCCATCAAGTACGGCGTGCGCAAGATCAACATCGACACCGACATCCGGCTGGCCATGACCGGCGCCATCCGCCGCTACATGGCCGAACACCCCAGCATGTTCGACCCGCGCGACTACCTCAAGCCAGCCCGCGAAGCCGCGCGCAAGATTTGCCAGCAGCGTTACGAGCAGTTTGGCTGCCAGGGGCAGGGCAGCAAGATCAAGCCGCAGAACCTGGTCAGCGTGGCCCAGCGCTATGCCAATGGTGAACTGACGCAGTTGGTGAACTGAACGCCTCGTCGACGCAGCCCGGACAGGATCTGCAGCGTTGAATCAGAGGCCTTCGGGCCTCTTTTTTTTTGGCCATTGCTGGCGCCTGTACGCAGGCGCCCAACTGCCGCCGCATGCGGGCCAAAAGGCACAATCCCAGGATTTATCAGCTCAGGCCAACCCGATGACCAACGCCCTGCACCAAAGCCAACTCCACTCCCTGCCGCTGCTGGCCAGAGGCAAGGTCAGAGACAACTACGCCGTGGGCCAGGATCGATTGCTGATGGTCGCCTCGGACCGCATCTCGGCCTTTGACGTGATCATGGGCGAACCTGTTCCCGGCAAGGGTCAATTGCTGACGCAAATGGCGCTGTTCTGGTTTGATCGACTGCAGCACATCGTGCCCAACCACCTGACTGGCGAAGCGCCGGAGAGTGTGGTCGCCGCAGACGAGCTTGAGCAGGTGCGCGGCCGCGCCATACTCGTCAAACGCCTGAACCCATTGCCGGTGGAGGCCGTGGTGCGCGGCTACCTTGCCGGCTCAGGCTGGAAAGAATACCAGGCCCATGGTGAAATCTGCGGCGTCAAACTGCCGTCGGGATTGAAGAACGCCAGCCGCTTGCCTGAGCCCATATTCACACCCGCGACCAAGGCCGAAGCCGGTGGTCATGACGAAAATATATCGTTCAGCCGGATGAGCGAGATCATCGGCGACAAACTGGCCCACGCCGTCCGCGACACCGCCATCAAACTGTATACCGAAGCCGCCAGATACGCCTTGGGTCGAGGCATCATCATTGCCGACACCAAGTTCGAATTCGGTCTCGACGACCATGGCACACTGACCCTGATGGACGAAATCCTGACCCCCGACAGTTCCCGCTTCTGGCCCACGGTCTCCTACCAAGAGGGCATCAACCCCCCCAGTTACGACAAACAGTTCCTGCGCGATTGGCTGGAAACTGCGGTGGTCAACGGCGAGCCATGGAACAAGATGGCGCCTGCGCCGAGGGTGCCTGAGAAAATAATTGAGACAACGGCCGCCCGTTACTCGGAAGCAATGGGTACTTTACTATAGCAAGTCGAATGAATTCACCTTCAGCGAGGTAGCCAATGGAAAACGATCGGTACGAACTCTACACGACGAGATCATTGAGGGAATTAAAAGATCAATTGACGATTCCGATGACCGTCAATGAGCAAGCAATTTTGCTTGTCAAAATCGCCTCAAATCTGGCTAGGCTGACCAGAACCAAAGAGGCTCGAGCAGTCATCAAAGATATTAGGACCGTTAACAAAGCTTTCGAACCGCTTCTAACCTCTTGGATCATGTTCTGCGAGGGGCTGATCTATCATTTCGAAGCGATGCAAGACTATCAGGCATTCGATCGATTCCGTCGTGCATATATATTTGCATCCGCATTAAAGGAACGGGAGCTTGCCAGTTCCTGCGCCGCCTGGATTGCAAAGTGCGAGTTTGTTGCCGGCAAGTACGCGTCGATGCATGCACATCTTGTGGCTGCCTTTAGCTGGGCTGACGAATGCCATGGCGACGCCAGGGCACGAGCTTCAGTCGTGATCGCAGACGCCCTAAACACTTCCGGTCAAATAGACGACGCTAGAAAATGGTATCGAATTGCGCGAAATTACGCCGTGGCAGAGGGCGACATTTCGATGCAAAATGTCATACTTTTCAACACCGCTGCCTTTGCGGTTGGAAATCTTGTGCTGCAAGACTGCTTTGGCGAAGTTGTAGAAAAGGAACGCTGGCGAGCAATGATGGAATTAAACTCGGCAACCAATCTCGATCTTGCTCTTGGCAGTCAACAACTCCAGACGCTCACTCCAATTCTTAGAGCGGAACTGAGCACTGTTGAAAAGAAGTGGGACGAGGCGATATCAATATTCGAGCAGAATATAGAAAACTCGACTAGGGAAGGCCACCTGCGACAGCAACCCAAGCACCTAGCTAATTGCGCCTGGTGCTATGCTGGATTAAATAAGACCGCCAATGCCTGGCGCCTTGCTGAGAACGCCATAAATTGCCTAGATCAATGCAATGACCCGGACGATTTAGCAGTAATTCACTTTCGTGTTTCAAGAATCGCTCTACTTTGCGGCATGAATGAACTTGGCGACAAACACTCCAAGCTCGCACTTGAAAAGCTGGATGTGTTTAGAGCCCAGCAACAAGCTCTTTCTATTGATTTAAAATCAACTCTAGCGGAAATTGAAGGTATAGACGCCAAAAAGAAAAACCCGACCTGAGTCGGGCTTTAGTTCCAAGCGATGTTCGGAACGTGCTTATGGTTTATTTCCAGTCGGAAATGGCCATGCAGCCGCTGGGCTCAATGCAGTTTTAGCTGCAGGACCGGTGGCCGTAGAAGCGCCAGCCTTCTTTACTGCAGCCTTCTTCGCAGGTGCCTTCTTAACAGCACCAGCCTTCTTCGCAGGCGCGGCCCTCTTTACAGGCACAGCCTTCTTCGCCGGAGCAGCCTTCTTTGCTGCAACCTTCTTCGTTGCGGCAGGTACTTTGGATGCGGCCTTCTTGACGGGCGCCGGCTTCTTGGCAACTACTGCCTTCTTAGCAGGGGTAGCCTTCTTTGCCGCCGCTGGCTGCTTGACGGCTACCTTCTTTGCCGGCGCGGCGATCTTTTTTGCCGGTGCGGTCTTTTTGGAGGGTGCACTCTTCTGAGCCATCGGTTTTTTCGCCGCAGCGGCCTTCTTCGCAGTTGCCATGACAATCTCCTTGTTCAAGTTGCAAGACGCGCCAAGCAGGTTTCCGGCCTGGCGATTCACCTGGATGCGTTGAGGGCTCGAACGGCCTTGCGATCGCCCTGGT
>JANOWE010000241.1:0-4105 GCA_031417735.1 Betaproteobacteria bacterium | reverse complement strand
GATCAGCGGCGGCGCCCCGGCGCCCCACCCCATCCAGGGCATAGGCGCGGGCTTCATCCCGACCAACCTGCACACCGCCCTGCTCGACGGCACGATCCAGGTCGAGGCCGAAGCCGCCCGCGAAATGGCCCGCCGCGCCGCCCGCGAAGAAGGCATGTTGGTGGGCATCTCCAGCGGCGCCACGCTGGCCGCCATCGCGCAAAAACTGCCCGAACTGGGCGCCGGCGCCCGGGTGCTGGGCTTCAATTACGACACCGGTGAACGCTATTTGTCGGTGGAGGGGTTCCTGCCCGCCTGACCACATCGGCTGGCCGCCGGCTGCCGGAGTCGCGGGTCAGCGCCCTGGTGAATATTTGCGTCAACGGTCGCCTCACTGGCTCGGTATTTGAGCCAGTGGGGGCCCAGAATGGCAGCAAACAAGTGTTCAACAGGGAGTGTGCATGCCGTCAAACGGCCAAGCGGCCTATGCCCGACACTGGGGCAAAGCGCGCCCCGACCAGGCCGCCGTCCCCTGCCATCTGCTGGCCCATCACAGCCTTGATGTGGCCGCTGTGGGAACCGAAGCGCTGCGCCGACTGCCCTCGCTGCGAACCATGTTCGCCGAACGTCTGCGGCTGCCTGAACATCTGATCGGCACCTGGCTTGGCTTCTGGTTGGCCTTGCACGATCTGGGCAAGTTCGCTGAATCGTTTCAAAGTCAGTGCCCCGATGTCTTTCAGGCACTGCGCGGCCGGCCACCCCACCCGGCCAAGCCCTACACCCTGCGGCACGACAGCCTGGGCATGCTGTTCTGGAAGGACGTGCTGCGCGACAAGGTGATCGACCAGGCCTGGTTTGGTCCCCATTCGGAAGATCTCGCGGTGGGTCTGGACTGGTGGGCCCGAAGCTGCTGCGGACACCATGGCCAGCCGCCGACGGAAGGTGACTTCTGGCGCCAGCACTTTGACCCGCAAGAGGACCGGATTGCCGCGCTGGCCTTTGCCGACGAAGTGCGCCACTTGTTCATCCATGCCGAACTGGCCGAGGCCATCGCGCGCCAGGACCCGCACGAGTTTCGCGCTGCCAGCGCCGCACTGTCGTGGTGGCTGGCAGGACTGGCGGTGCTGGCCGATTGGCTGGGGTCCAACACCCTGTACTTCCCCTACCAGAATCAGTCGCAGCCGCTGGCCGCCTACTGGCTTGTGGCCCAGGGCCGGGCCACCCAAGCGTTGGCAGCCAGCGGCGTATTGCCTGCGCCCAGTGCTGGCGCCATGCCCTTTGCAGCGCTTTTCCCGCACATCTCCGTCCCCTCGCCGCTGCAGCAATGGGCCGCCAACGCGCCATTGCAGGGCGGCCCGCAGATTCACCTGCTGGAAGACGTCACCGGCGCCGGCAAGACCGAGGCGGCGCTGATGCTCACGCACCGCCTGCTTGCCAGCGGCTGTGCCGATGGCTTCTTCGTCGCACTGCCCACCATGGCCACCGCCAATGCGATGTACGGCCGAATTGCCCTGTCCTACGCCCGGTTGTTTGCCGACCCCACCAGCCTGGTGCTGGCCCATGGGCAGCGCCGGCTGGTGGACGATTTTGCGGCCACTGTGCTGCCTGCAGGTCCCGACGAGCACGACGCCCGACAACTCGACGACACCGCATCGGCGCGCTGCAGCGCCTGGTTGGCCGACCACAACAAGCGTGCCCTGCTGTCGCCCGCCGGCGTGGGCACCATCGACCAGGTGTTGCTGGCGGTGCTGCACAGCAAACACCAGTCACTGCGCCTGCTGGGCCTGGTGCGCAAGGTGCTGGTGATCGATGAAGTGCATGCCTGCGATGCCTACATGCAGGGCGTTCTGGAGGTGCTGCTCGGCTTCCACGCACGGGCCGGTGGCAGCGCCGTGCTGCTGTCTGCCACCTTGCCGCAGCGCATGAAACAAGGCTTGTTGACTGCCTTTGCCAAGGGCCTGGCGCAACGCCCACCTGCTGCCATCGAGATGGGCTACCCGCTGGTCACCTCCTGGTCGGCGCAGGCACCGGCGCAACTGACGCAACAGGTGGTGGCCACCCGGACGGCCGTGCAGCGACGAGTGGGCGTGCGCAGCAGCAGTGACGAAGCAGAAGTGGTTGCCGCGATTGACACGGCACTGGCTGCCGGACATTGCGTGTGCTGGGTGCGCAACACCGTGGCCGATGCGCTGGCCGCTTTCGAGAAGTTCCAACCCCAACTGCCTGCCGGGCACCTGCTGCTGTTCCATGCCCGATTTACATTGCGTGATCGTCTGGACATGGAAGAGCAGGTTCTGTGCCGCTTCGGCAAGGACAGCACCGCCTCTCGGCGCGCCGGCCGGCTGCTGATCGCCACCCAGGTGGTCGAGCAATCGCTTGACGTCGATTTCGACCTTCTGGTCAGCGACCTGGCGCCGATCGACCGTGTGATCCAGCGCGCTGGCCGCCTGCGACGGCATCGCCGCACACCCGATGGCACGCCGCTGGCGGACCCATGCACGCCAGACCAACGTGGTGAGCCCTTGCTCTGGCTGTTGACACCGCCGTGGACCGACACCCCTGATGCCCGTTGGTACAAGGCCGCGTTTCCAAAAGCGGCGGCGGTGTACGCCCACCACGGCCAGAACTGGCTCAGCGCCCGCGCCCTGCGCGGCACAGATGGCCACGACGGCGGCTTCACCATGCCCGACGACGCTCGCCGGTTGATCGAAGGCGTGTTCGGCGGCGACGCCGCGATCCCGCCCGGCCTGGACGCCAACGCGATGGCCGCCGAGGGCCAGGGCTTTGCCGCCCTGGGTCAGGCGCAGATGAACAGCCTGACGCTCAATCAGGGCTACCAGCGCGGCGGCATCGACTGGTGGTCCGATGCCAAGACCCCGTCGCGGTTGGGAGAGGCCAGCAGCACGGTGACGCTGGCGCGCTGGGTCGATGGCCGGCTGCAGCCTTGGGTGATCGGCCAACACGGCTGGGCCTACAGCAGCGTGCGCATGGCCGAACGGCTGATCGCCACCACCGCACCCGCCACCGATGCCAGGCAGCAGGCCCTGCTGGAAGCCACGCTGCTGACCTTGCCTGCGCAGGGCCGCTGGACGGTGCTGCTGCCGCTGGCGCTGACAACGCACGGCTGGGTTGGCGAAGCGTTGGCCGCACCGCGCAAGGGTCAGCCGGCGCGCCGGCTGCGCTGGCGGTACGACGAAAGAACGGGGCTGCGCCTGCTGGAAGGCAGCTCGCCCGATGCCAACACCAAGGAGGATCCCGACGCATGAACTTGCTACACGACCCCTGGATGCCGGTGCGCGATGCACAAGGCCAACGCCACTGGATCACGCCTGCCCAGTTGGCCGATCCGCAGTGGCTGGCCTTCGACGCCAACCGGCCCGATTTCAACGGCGCACTGGCGCAGTTTGCGATCGGGCTGCTGCAGACCACCACGCCGGTGGCCGATGACATCGATTGGCACGGGTTGCTCAAGGCGCCGCCGTCGGCGGCAACGCTGAACCAATGGTTCGAGCCGGTGGTGGCGGCGTTTGAACTGGACGGCGACGGGCCGCTGTTCATGCAGGACTTTGCCCTGGGCGCGGAAGGCGTGGCCGTCAATGACATCGGCGCCTTGTTGATTGAGGCGCCAGGCGAGAACGCCGTCAAGAACAACACCGATCACTTCGTCAAGCGATCGAGTATCCGGGCCCTCTGCCCGGCCTGCGTGGCGACGGCACTGTTCACGCTGCAACTCAATGCGCCGTCTGGTGGCGCCGGCCACCGAACCAGCCTGCGCGGTGGCGGACCCTTGACTACCCTGGTCTTGGCAGCTGCGGGTGGGCAGCTGTGGCACGACCTGTGGATGAACGTGCGCGATCGCCCTGCCTTCCTGGCCCAAGGCGGTGACGCCGACAAGATCGACCCGCGATTCAGCTTTCCGTGGCTGGCACCGATTTCGATGCTGCAGGCGGAAAAAGGAGAACTTGCCCAAGTGCAGGTTCATCCGGCTCACAGCTACTGGGCGATGCCCAGACGCATCCGGCTGCACACCGGGCAACCCGCGGCCGGCCCTTGTGACATTTGCAACCGCCCATCGGATCGATTGATCAGCCGCTACAGCAACAAGAACTACGGCCTCAACTACAAA
>JANOWE010000240.1:0-3413 GCA_031417735.1 Betaproteobacteria bacterium | reverse complement strand
TGGGTGGTGTTGTTCAGCAGCAGGTTCTCGGCCAGGCGGCGCAGGCGCACGCCGGTGCTGTAGTGGCGGCCGTCGCGCTCACGCTGCAGCAGGCCCGCGCCTTCCAGCTGCTGCAGCATGCGGTGCAGCGTGGGCTTGGGCAGGCCGGTCTCGTCCACCAGTTCTTGCAGTGAAAACGGCCGGTCATGCGCGGCCATCACCTCCAGCAGTGAAAACAGGCGCAGCGTGGGCGTGTCGCCGTTGATCTCGACCGGCGGGCCGGCGGTGGTGCGAACGATGTCCATGACCTGCACTCTAGCATTCATCAAATAATCTGTACACCATGTTCCGGTTTTTCACATTTTAGGTTGACGTGGCTAGAATCGGGTCCTATAGTTCGGACATGTTTTGTTTTTCGGAACATGACGTACCAAATTCGGCCTGATCAGACCCAACGGAGACTGACCCATGAGCACCACACCCGCCAAGCGCCAAGCCGTGACCGGCCTGCAGAAAATGACGCCTTCCGAGGCCTTTGTCGAAACCCTGGTCGCCAACGACGTGAGCCACATGTTCGGCATCATGGGCTCGGCCTTCATGGACGCGATGGACAACTTTGCCCCCGCCGGCATCACCCTGATCCCGGTCGTGCATGAGCAGGGCGCGGCGCACATGGCCGACGGCTATGCCCGTGCCACCGGCCGCCACGGCGTGGTCATCGGCCAGAACGGCCCCGGCATCAGCAACTGCGTGACGGCCATCGCCGCCGCCTACTGGGCGCACAGCCCGGTGGTGATCATCACGCCCGAGACCGGCACCACCGGCATCGGTCTGGGTGGCTTCCAGGAAGCCAGGCAGCTGCCGATGTTCGAGGAGTTCACCAGGTACCAGGGCCATGTCACGCACCCCAGACGCATGGCCGAGTACACCGCGCGCTGCTTCGACCGCGCGATGAGCGACAACGGCCCGACCCAGCTGAACATTCCGCGCGACTACTTCTACGGCGAGATCGAGTGCGAGATTCCGCAGCCGATGCGCGTGGACCGTGGCGCCGGTGGTGAAGCCACTCTGGCGGCCGCGGCCGAGCTTCTGGCCACGGCCCAATTCCCGGTCATCCTGGCCGGTGGTGGTGTGGTGATGGGCGGCGCGGTGCAAGAGTGCCAGGCCCTGGCCGAGCGCCTGGGCGCGCCGGTGGTCACCGGTTACCTGCGCAACGACGCCTTCCCCGCCAGCCACCCGCTGTGGGCAGGGCCGCTGGGCTATCAGGGCAGCAAGGCGGCGATGAAACTGATTGCCCAGGCCGACGTGGTGATTGCGCTGGGTTCACGCATGGGCCCCTTCGGCACCCTGCCCCAGCATGGCCTGGACTACTGGCCCAAGAACGCCAAGATCATCCAGGTCGAGGCCGACCACACCAACCTGGGCCTGGTGAAGAAAATCACCGTGGGCATCAACGGCGACGCCAAGGCCACCGCCGCCGAGCTGACGCGCCGCCTGAGCGGCAAGACCCTGGCCTGCGACGCCACCAAGGAGCAGCGCGCCAAGACCGTGGCCAGCGAAAAAGCCGCCTGGGAAAAAGAGCTGGACGAGTGGACGCACGAGAAAGACGCGTTCAGCCTGGACATGATCGAAGAGAACAAGAAGGAGAAGACCTTCAACGGCGGCGACTACCTGCACCCGCGCCAGGTGCTGCGCGAGCTGGAAAAGGCCATGCCCCCGCGCGTGATGGTCTCCACCGACATCGGCAACATCAACTCGGTGGCCAACAGCTACCTGCGGTTCGATGAGCCGCGCAGCTTCTTCGCGCCGATGAGCTTCGGCAATTGCGGCTATGCGCTGCCGACCATGATCGGCGCCAAGCTGGCCGCGCCCGAGCGCCCCGCCGTGGCCTACGCCGGTGACGGCGCCTGGGCCATGAGCATGGTCGAGATCCTGACCGCCGTGCGCCACAACATCCCGGTCACGGCGGTCGTGTTCCACAACCGCCAGTGGGGTGCCGAAAAGAAGAATCAGGTCGACTTCTACAACCGCCGCTTTGTCGCCGCCGAGCTGGAAAACGGCAGCTGGTCGGCCATGGCCAAGACCATGGGCGCAGAGGGCCTCGTCGTCGACAAGATCGAAGACGTGGGCCCGGCCTTGAAGCGCGCCATCGACATGCAGATGAACGAAGGCAAGACCTGCGTCATCGAGATCATGTGCACCCGTGAACTGGGAGATCCCTTCCGCCGTGACGCGCTGGCCAAGCCGGTTCGATTGCTCGACAAGTACAAGGACTACGTGTGAGCCAGGGCCCGCCCTCCGTCAGGGCCGCTACTGACCCCAGCAGCCACCCCCGGCTGCAGGCACTGGTCGCGCAGGCCCGCGCCGCTGACGGCGCCGCATTGCCAGTGCTGGGCCTGGTCTACCCCGGCGACGCGCTGGCGATGGACGCGGCCCGGCAGATGCTGGCCACCGGCATCGCCCGTCCGCTGCTGATCGGCCCACGCGGCAAGATCGAGGCAGCGGCCGACCGGGCCAAGGTGGACATCTCGGACTTCGAGATGGCCACCACCGGCGACAGCCCGGCCGAGGCCGCCGGCCGCGCCACGGCGCTGGCCCGCAGTGGCGCCGTGCGGGCGCTGATGAAGGGCTCGCTGCACACCGACGAGCTGATGTCGGCCGTGGTCGACAAGGCCACCGGCCTGCGCGGCACAAGGCGCATCAGCCATGCCTTCATCTTCGACCTGCCCCGGTACCACAAGCTTGTCGCGCTGGCCGACTGCGTGGTCAACATCGCGCCCAACCTGGCCACCAAGCGCGACATCATCGGCAACGCGCTCGACCTGCTGCGGCGCCTGGGCGTGGCCAGCCCGAAAGTGGCCATCGTGGCCGCGGTGGAAACGGTAAACCCGGCGATTCCGGCCACCGTCGACGCCCAGGCACTGGTGCAACTGGCGCTTGAAGGCGTTTGGCCGGGCGCCGTGGTGGCAGGACCATTCGGCTTCGACAATGCATTTTCTGCTGCGGCGGCGCGCACCAAAGGCATCGATTCGACGGTGGCAGGCGACGCCGATCTGATGCTGATGCCCGACCTGAACGCCGGCAACATGCTCTACAAGTGCTTCAACTACGTGGGCGGCGGCGACTGTGCTGGGCTGGTGCTGGGCGCCACGGTGCCGGTGGTGCTGAGTTCGCGCGCAGATTCACTGCAGGCGCGCATCGCGTCGGTGGCGCTGGCGGTGTTGGCGACGAGCTGAGGCGCTGGCAGCTGCGGGCTCTGAGCTGCCCTTCGTTTTTGGTTGAAGCCGACGTTCGTTGGCCGGCGCGCTGGCCGAGGCCACCAGGCACCCGGCTGCCTGCGTGTCACCCGGGCCCGGCCTGCCATCCGGGCGGTTTTGGCAGGCCGACCCCTCCTTTACCTCCGGCCGCGGGGGGCCCGGCGCCCTCGGCCCCTG
>JANOWE010000239.1:0-11389 GCA_031417735.1 Betaproteobacteria bacterium | reverse complement strand
GCACCATTGACGCCAGCGGCTGCATCGTCGCCCCCGGCCTGGTTGACCTGGCCGCCCGCTTGCGTGAACCCGGCCATGAGCATGAGGGCATGCTCGAGAGTGAACTGCAGGCCGCCGCCGCAGGTGGTGTGACCAGCCTGGTCTGCCCGCCCGACACCGACCCGCCGCTGGACGAGCCCGGTCTGGTCGAGATGCTGAAGTTCCGCGCCCGCAAGCTGTCACGCTGCCGGCTGTTCCCGCTGGGCGCACTCACCCGCGGCTTGGCGGGCGAGGTGCTGACCGAGATGGCCGAACTGACCGAGGCCGGCTGCGTCGGTTTCTCCCAGGCCGACGTGCCGGTGCAGGACACGCTGGTGCTGCTGCGCACACTGCAGTACGCCAGTACCTTCGGCTACACCGTCTGGCTGCGCCCGCTTGACCGCTGGCTGGGCAAGGGCGTGGCCGCCAGCGGTGCGCTGGCCACGCGCCTGGGCCTGTCCGGCGTGCCGGTGGTGGCCGAGACGGTGGCGCTGCTGACCATCATCGAACTGGTGCGCGCCACCGGCGCGCGGGTGCATCTGTGCCGCTTGTCCAGCGCCGCTGGTGTGGCCCTGCTGCGCCAGGCCAAGGCCGAGGGCCTGCCGATCACCGCTGACGTGAGCATCAACTCGCTGCACCTGACCGATGTCGACATTGGCTACTTCAACCCGGCGATGCGGCTGGAGCCACCGCTGCGCCAGGGCGCCGACCGTGATGCGCTGCGCGCCGCGCTGGCCGACGGCACGCTGGACGCGCTGGTGTCCGATCACACACCGGTGGGCGCAGATGAAAAGAACCTGCCCTTCGGCGAGGCCGAGCCCGGCGCCACCGGCCTGGAACTGCTGCTCAGCCTGGCATTGAAGTGGGGCGCCGAGCTGGGCCTGCCATTGGTGCAGACCTTGGCCTGCGTCACCAGCGGGCCGGTTCGGGTGCTGGGCGATGCCATCGGCTCACTGCAATCGTCGGCCGGCCGTCTGGTCGAAGGCGGTGTGGCCGACCTGTGCCTCTTCGACCCCGAGCAGACCTGGGCCGTGTCGCCGGCCGGCCTGCTCAGCCAGGGCAAGCACACGCCGTTTGCGTTCGAGACCACCGGCACGGCCATGCCGGGCCGGGTGCGTGCCACCTTGGTGGCGGGCACGGTGGCGTTCGACGCTGCGCCGGCTTGATGGCCAGCGACCAGCCCGGCACCCAGACCCCTGCGGTCAAAGCTCCGGCAGCCTCGGCCGTGTTCGGCCCGGTGGGCGCGGCACGCTCACTGCTGGGCCTGTGGCGCATGGCCAGGCTGCTGCTGCACCTGGTTCACGGCATGGCAGTGATGGCCTTGCGCTTTCCGTTCCTGGACGCCGCCGGCCGCCATGCGCGCATCGCCTGGTGGTCACGCGGTGTGCTGCGGGCCATGGGCGTGGCCTGGCAAACCAGCGGTGCGCCCAGGCCGGGTGCGACCCTGCTGGTGGCCAACCATGTCTCCTGGCTGGACATCGTGGCCTTGCACGCGGCGGTGCCGCATGCGCGCTTTGTCGCCAAGGCCGATGCGCTGCGCTGGCCGCTGCTGGGATGGCTGATCCGGGGCGCCGGCACCCTGTTCATCGAGCGTGAACGCATGCGTGACGCGGTGCGGGTGGTGCATGCCATGGCCGACGCGCTGCGTGCCGGCCAGACCGTGGCGGTGTTTCCCGAAGGCACCACCGGCCTGGGCGACGCGCCGCTGCCCTTCCACGCCAACCTGCTTCAGGCCGCCATCGCCACCGGCACGCCGGTGCAGCCAGCGGTGTTGCGCTTTGCCGACCCGGTACACCGCTTCAGCCCGGTGGTGACCTTCGTCGGCGAGACCACGCTGGTGCAAAGTGTCTGGCGCGTGGCTTGCGCGCACCAGTTGTCGGTCCAGCTCGACCTGCTCGGGCCGATGGCCTCGGCCCATGCGGACCGGCGGGCGCTGGCGGCCACGCTGCGTGATGTGGTGGCCGAGCACTTGAAGGGCTGACTGCCGAGTGTCGCGCCAGCGCATGTCAACCATCCAAAGGCCGGGCAAGGCCTGAGTTGCCGTCGGATTGAAGCCTTGGCGGGGGGGCAGAATGAGGCGATGAACCCTGGCCTGCTGCTTGCATTCGACGACGAGGCCATGCCCGCCCAGGCGCTGGCCGCCGAACTGGACATTGGCTTGGCGCTGGTGCAGCGACACCGCTTCCCCGACGGCGAAAGCCGCTTGCTGCTGCCGCCCCGCCTGCCCGAGCAGTTGCTGCTGTTTCGCGGCCTGCACCACCCGCACGACAAGCTGGTCGAACTGCTGATCACCGTGCCCGCGGCGCGAGAGCTGGGTGCGCGCCAGGTGGTCCTGGTCTGCCCCTACCTGGCCTATATGCGGCAGGACATGGCCTTCAACCCCGGTGAGGCCGTCAGCCAGCGCCACATCGCCGCTTTGCTGGCCGGCCAGGTCGATGGCTTGATCACGGTCGATCCGCACCTGCACCGCATCCAGTCACTGGACGAGGTGATGCCGGGCCGGCGCAACCGTGCGCTCAGCGCGGCCAGCCTGCTCGGCGATTGGGTGGCCAGTCATGTGCCGGGGGCCTTGCTGCTGGGCCCGGACGAAGAGGCGCTGCAATGGGTGCAGGCCGCCGGTCAGGCTCATGGCCTGGCCTATGCCGTTTGCCACAAGCAGCGCCTGGGCGACCGCGAAGTGCGCGTCAGGCTGCCCGCGCAGCCCGTGGCCGGCCGGGCCGTGGTGCTGATGGACGACGTGGCCAGCACCGGCCGCACTCTGGTCGAGGCGACCATCGCCTGCCTGGCTGCGGGCGCGGCCACAGTGGACGTGGCGGTCACGCATGGCCTGTTCGTCGGCGACGCGCTGGACCAGTTGCGCCAGGCCGGCGCGCGCCATGTCTGGAGCACCGACGCCGTGCCGCATGAGACAGCGGTGGTCGCGCTGGCGCCGATGCTGGCGGACGCGGTGCGGTCGTTGTAGCGCAGGGGGCGCTCAGGGCGCCGCAGCGCCCTGCCGAAAGCTCAGGCCTTGCCCTGGTTGGCCACCGCGGCGGCGGCCCTGGCGGCGGCTTCGGCGTCGCCCAGGTAGTACGAGCGAATCGGCTTGAGCTGCTCGTCCAGTTCGTAGACCAGCGGAATGCCGTTGGGGATGTTCAGGCCGACGATGTCACCGTCACTGACACCGTCGAGCATCTTCACAAGCGCGCGGATCGAGTTGCCATGGGCGGCCACCAGCAGTCGTTTGCCGGCCAGCAGTTCGGGCGCCGCGACCTCGTTCCACCAGGGCAGCACGCGGGCCACGGTGTCCTTCAGGCATTCGGTCAGCGGCACATCGCCGTTGACCAGGTTAGCGTAGCGCGGGTCGCTGCGCTCGCAACGCGCATCATCGGCGCTCAGCGGCGGCGGTGGCGTGTCGTAGCTGCGGCGCCAGACCAGGACCTGCTCGTCGCCATACTGCTTGGCGGTTTCGACCTTGTTCAGGCCCTGCAGTGCGCCGTAGTGGCGCTCGTTCAGGCGCCAGTCGTTGACCACCGGCAGCCAGCAGCGGTCCATTTCGTCCAGCGCATGCCAAAGCGTCCAGATCGCGCGCTTGAGCACCGAGGTGTAGGCGACGTCGAATTCATAGGCGTCTGCCTTGAGCAGCCGTCCGGCCTGTCGGGCCTGGGCCACGCCGGTGTCGGTCAGGCCCACATCGGTCCAGCCGGTGAATCGGTTTTCGAGATTCCAGGTCGATTCGCCGTGGCGAATCAGCACAAGCTTGTACATGGCGTTGTCGGGGTTGTGGCCGCATCAGGCGCGGCCGCTGCACACCAGAACCGGTGTCCAAAGCGCAGAATTCTATAATCCGGCGCTTCGACGATCCTTCGTCGCCAATTGCCGCCAACCGCGCCTCGACCGTGACTTTCATCATTCAGAACTGGATGCTCATCCTGCTGGCCGCCGCATCCGGCGGATTGCTGTTGTGGCACACCTTGCAGAAGACCACCGGCGGTGGCGTGCCATCGACCGAAGCGGTGCGCCTGATCAACCGCGAGAAGGGCGTGCTGATCGACATCAGAGACCCGGCCGAGTTTGCTGCCGGGCACTGCGTGGGTGCACGCAGCATTCCGTTGGCCCGCCTGGACGGCGCCAAGGACCTGCCCTCGAACAAGGCCTTGCCGCTGGTGCTGGTGTGCGCCACCGGCAGCCGGGCAGCGCGTGCCGCCAGCCAATTGCGCAAGGCCGGCTATGAGCAGGCCACGGTGCTCAATGGCGGCCTGGCGGCCTGGCGCGAAGCAGGCTTGCCGGTGGAAAAATCGGCCTGACCCGGACTGACCCGGCCGCTGCGGTCAAACGCCGAGGTGGCCGCAGACACCACGGGGTCTTGCGCGGGCCGCGACAATCAAGGCTTTTGCAGTCAGCGAGAACTCTGCCGCCATGAACGACGTGCGCATGTACACGACCCAGGTCTGCCCCTTCTGCATCCAGGCCAAGGCCTTGCTCAAGCAGCGTGGTGTGGCGCAGATCAATGAACTGCGCATCGACCTGGACCCCCAGCACCGCCAGGAAATGATGGAACTGACCGGCCGCCGCACGGTGCCGCAAATCTTCATCGGCGACACCCATGTGGGTGGCTGCGACGACCTGATCGCGCTGGACCGCAGCGGCGGTCTGGCCCCGCTGCTGCAGGCCAGCTGATCGCGGCCGCCGCGGCCCGGCGGCCCGGCAGAGGCCAAAAAGCGCACGGCTTGACAGGTCTCGGAGCCCGAAACGCTGGTTCATAATCTGCGCCGCAGCAAGCCCGCTGCCCCCCGGCGGCGGGCTTTCTTTTCGCCCGCGTTTTTCGCATTCGAACCCCTGTCCAGGAGCCTTTGTCATGGCCGACCAAGAAGACCCCACCCCCGTGTTCCAGATTCAGCGCATGTACCTGAAGGACTTGTCGCTGGAGCAGCCGAATTCGCCACAGATCCTGCTCGAGCAGCAGCAGCCGCAGGTCGACATCAATCTGGCCATGGCGGCCGCACCGGTGGCAGACGGCATCTTCGAGGTCAGCGTCACCGCCACCGTGACGACCAAGCTCAAGGACAAGACGCTGTTCCTGATCGAGGCCAAGCAGGCTGGCATCTTCGAGATCCGCCATGTGCCCGAAGAGCAGCTCAACGGCATCCTCAGCATCGTCTGCCCGCAGATGATCTACCCCTACCTGCGCGCCATCGTCAGCGACGTCTGCACCCGTGCCGGCTTCCCGCCGATCTTGCTGACCGAAGTGAACTTCCAGGCCATGTTTGAGGCGCAACAGGCGCAGCAGGCCGCAGGCGGCGTCATCTCCGGCGCCAACTGAGCCCGGCGCCAGACTTGCCGCGCCTTTTCTCCGGCGCGGCGGCCAGCGTCAACGGCGATGAGCCCGATGTCCAGCGCGACCGCATCGGCCGGCACTGATCTGCCGCTGCTGGTGCTGGGCGCCGGGGCCTGGGGTACGGCCCTGGCGGTGGCTGCGGCCACCCGTGGACCGGTACAGCTGTGGGCCAGAGATCCGGTGCAGGCTGCCGACATGCAGCGGCTGCGGCGCAACCAGCGCTACCTGCCCGAAATCCGCCTGCCAGCGGACCTGGCCGTGGGCCACGATCTGGCCCAGGCCCTGGCTTGGGCCGAGGGTGGGCTGATCATCATCGGCACCCCGATGTCGGCGCTGCGCAGCAGCCTGGGCCTGCTGCCGTCCGGTGTCCGGGTGCTGTGGCTATGCAAAGGCTTTGAGCAGGGCACTGGTGCAATGGGCCATGAGTTGGCCAGAGCCGACCGGCCGGATCTGCACTCGGGCGTGCTCTCAGGTCCCAGCTTTGCGCTTGAGGTGGCCCGAGGCCAGCCCACGGCGCTGGTTGCCGCCAGCCACGACCCCGATCTTTGCGCGCTGGCGGTGCAGTTGCTGCATGGTGACCACTTGCGCATCTACACCTCGGCCGATCCGGCCGGCGTGGAGGTGGGCGGGGCGGTGAAGAACGTGATGGCCATCGCCACCGGCATTGCCGATGGCCTGCAGCTGGGTCAGAACGCACGCGCTGCACTGGTCACCCGGGGCCTGGCCGAGATGACCCGGCTGGGCCTGGCGCTGGGCGCGAGCGCGCAGACCTTCATGGGTTTGTCCGGCCTGGGCGACCTGGTGCTTACCGCCACCGGCGACCTGTCGCGCAATCGGCGTGTGGGCCTGATGCTGGCCCAGGGTCACGCGCTGGCCGACATCCTGACCCGCCTGGGCCATGTGGCAGAAGGTGTGCACACGGCGGTCACGCTGCTGGAGCGGGCCCGACGCAGCGGCGTCGAGATGCCGATCACCGAGGCCGTGGTGGCCGTGCTGCAGGGCCGGCTCAGCCCGGCCGATGCACTGCAGCGGCTGATGTCGCGCGAGTCACGGGCCGAAGGCTGATGCGACCTGCCGGGTCCGGCGGTCATTTCTCAACCGCCCCGGCGTAGCCTTGCTGGCGCCATGCCTCGAAGACCACCACCGCCACCGCATTGCTCAGGTTCAGGCTGCGCTGACCGGCACGCATGGGCAGGCGCACCCGTTGTGCTGGTGCGAAAGCCTCACGAACCGCTTCGGGCAGGCCGGCGGTTTCGCTGCCAAAGACCAGCCAGTCGCCGGGCAGCCACTGCACCTGGCCCAGCGGCTGGCTGCCTCGGGTGGTGAAGGCAAAGGCCCGGCACCCGCTAAGCTGCTGCACAGCCTGGCAGGCGGCCCAGTCGGCATGCTGGTGCACGGCGGCAAACTCGTGGTAGTCCAGGCCGGCGCGGCGCAGCAGACGGTCTTCCATCGCAAACCCCAGCGGCGCCACCAGGTGCAGGCTGCAACCGGTGTTGGCGGCCAGGCGGATCACATTGCCGGTGTTCGGTGGAATTTCCGGCTGGACGAGCACGATATTGAACATGGCACGGGCATTGTCGCGTGGCTGGTGATGCTTGCGGCTCAGGCGGCCTCTGGCCGGGGCGTTCGCGCCAGCACCCAGACCTGGACCCCGGCCGCGCCAGCCTGCAGCAGTGCCAGCGACGCCGCCTGGGCGGTGGCGCCGGTGGTCATCACATCGTCAACCAGCGCCACCTGCCGGCCATGCAGGGCCGCCCTGGCGTCGGCGTCCAGCCACATCACATGCGCCAGATTGCGCAGACGTTGGTCGCGCCCGGCGCCGACCTGGTGCGCCTTGTCCGGCAGGCGCTGCAGCAGTCCCGGCCGGCATATTGCCGTTGCGGGGCGTGGCAGCCGCCGGGCCAGTTCCCAGGCCTGGTTGTAGCCACGCTCACCCAGCCGCTCGGACGACAGCGGCATGGGCAGCACCAGGTCGGGGGCCGGCAGGTCGCTGCGGGTCTTCAGCGCCCGCGCCAGCAGCCAGGCCAGGCCATTGGCCAATCCGGTCTGGCCATGGAACTTGAATGCCGTGATCAGCCGGTCCCACGGAAAGTCGTAGTCCGCCGCTGCCACGGCACGGCCGAAGGCCGGCGGTCGCGAAAGGCAGTCGCCGCAATGCAGCCCGGCCGGCGACAACAGGGCGCACTGGGGGCAGCGTGGCTGCAAAGGCGCAAAGCGCAGCACACAGGTGTCGCAGCAGGCCAGATGCTGCCATTGCCCGCACAGCAGGCAGGGCCTAGGCAACGCGTCTGGCGACAAGCCCAGGGGCTGGACAAGGCTTGTCGGCCAGCGCGTCAGGGTCGGTGCCATGGCCAAAATATACTGCCAGCCATGTCCTCGAAGCCCGTGCCCCCTGCGCCGCGTGATGTTGCCGATGCCGCCGCCGTGGGCCAGTTGCTGCGCCGTCTGGGCCGGCAGGGCACGACGCCCTGGTTGAACGATGAGGTCGCGCGCCGAATGGCAGCGCGCCTGCCGGTGATCAAGCAGCCGCCCGCGCAGTGGCTGGATTGGTGGGGCGGCCTGGGTGGCGGTGCGGCGGCGGTGCAGGCCGTCTGGCCGCAGGCACGGCGCGTCGTGGTCGAGCCCACAGACCGGTGGCGCGGCCACAGTCGGCGCGCGCTGCAGCGGCCGTGGTGGGCCAGGCTGCGTGGCGGGCCGGCGCCCGCCAGTGTGCTGGCGCCAGACGAGGTGCTGCCTGGTCAGGCCCAGATGCTGTGGGCCAACCTGAATCTGCATTTGTCCACCAACCCACCAGCCACCCTGCTGCAATGGCATCAGTCCCTGGCCGTGGACGGTTTTCTGATGTTCTCCACATTCGGGCCGGACACGCTGCGTGGTCTGCGCCAGCTCTACGAAAGGGCCGGCTGGCCAGCACCACAGATGCCCTTCGTCGACATGCATGACATTGGCGATCAATTGCTCGAGGCGGGCTTCGCCGACCCGGTCATGGACCAGGAAATGCTGAGCTTGAGCTGGTCCACGCCCGAGGCTGCGCTGGCCGAATTGCGCGCTCTGGGCGCCAACCTGGGCTCGACCCGCTTTGCCGGGCTGAGAAGCTCACGCTGGCATGAGCAATTGCGCCAGGCCCTGCAAGGCCTGGCCGGGGCCGATGGGCGAATTTCACTGGGTTTTGAGCTGGTTTATGGCCATGCCTTCAAGGCCGCGCCGCGGCCCGCGCGTGGCGAGCCGGCGACAGTGGCGCTGGAAGTGCTGCGCGCGGCCCTGCCCAAAGCGCGTGCGGCCTCGGGTCGGCTGTAGCACTCCGATAGAATCAATGGTTGATTTGACGCATGGCACACCTGCTTGACGCCCGCCGAGGCCTGAGCCATTGTCCTGGGTCAGTGCCAAGACAGCCGGGTCGGAACCCACGCCGCACCCCATTCACGCCAACGCCATGACCGCCACCACCGCTTCGACACCCTGGCCTGCGCCGTCCGCGCCGCAGCGCGATGACGGCTGGCGCTTTGCTCGCATGCAGGACGCCGGCCTGGGCTGTTTGTTCGAGTTGCGCCGCAATGTGTCGATCAGTCCGAAACAGCTGTGCCTGGCCTACGGCCTGCTGTGCAGCCTGTCGTTGGCGGTGGCGGGGGCTTTCTGGTGGCAGGGCGTGGCGCTGGTGATGGTGTTCACCGGCATCGAATTGCTGGCGGTGGGTCTGGCCATGCTGCTGGTGGCCAGGCATGCGGGCGATCGTGAGCTGATCACGCTGAGCAGCAGCGCGCTGACAGTGGAACAGCGCGTGGGGCCGGCGGTGCAGCGCACCAAGTTCCGCGCCGAATGGGTCAGGGTGGAGCCAGCGGCCGACGATGGCTCGCTGGTGGAGTTGTCGGGCGAAGGCCGCAGCGTGCGCATCGGCCGCCATGTGCGGCCCGAATTGCGGTTGCAGCTGGCGCGAGAATTGCGTCGTGCGCTGCGTCTGGTGCGCGGCGCGGGCGAACGGGTATCGGATCAGGAACAAAAGGCATGAAGAAGATGACGACACACAATCGCTGGAAACAGGCAGGTCGGCTGGTGGCGGGTGTTGCTGCGGCGCTGGCCACTCACTCCGCGCTGGCCGTGGGCAATCTGCCCGGCGGGCCGGCGGTGAACCAGTTGGACCTGCATCCGCCGGTGACCAAGCTGGCCGCTGACATCATCGGCCTGCACGACTTCATGCTGATCATCTGCACGGTGATCTTCATCGCCGTGTTCGGCGTGATGTTCTATTCGATCATCAAGCACCGGAAGTCGGTGGGCGCGAAGTCGGCCAACTTCCATGAAAGCGTGGCCGTCGAGATTGCCTGGACCCTGGTGCCCTTCATCATCGTGACCTTCATGGGCCTGGCAGCGACCAAGACCGTGGTGGCCATGAAAGACACCAGCAACGCCGACCTGACCATCAAGACCACCGGCTACCAGTGGAAATGGGGCTACGACTACCTCAAGGGCGAGGGCGAAGGCATCGCCTTCTTGTCCACGCTGGACCTGGCTCAGCGCATGGCCTCGGACGCCGGCAAGCCCGT
Organism: Betaproteobacteria bacterium; assembly: GCA_031417735.1. GTDB lineage: Bacteria > Pseudomonadota > Gammaproteobacteria > Burkholderiales > Burkholderiaceae_C > Pseudaquabacterium. The sequence goes on along the minus strand of JANOWE010000239.1, from coordinate 1,513 downwards.
GGGCGACGACTACCTGCTCAAGGTCGACAACCCGGTGGTGGTGCCGGTGAACAAGAAGATCCGCATCATCACCACCGCCAACGACGTGATCCACTCGTGGATGGTGCCGGCCTTTGCGGTCAAGCAGGACGCCATTCCGGGCTTCGTGCGCGACGCCTGGTTCCGTGCCGAGAAAACCGGCGACTTCTATGGCCAGTGCGTCGAGCTGTGCGGCAAGGAACATGCCTACATGCCGATCCACGTCAAGGTCGTCACGGCAGAGGAATACACCAAGTGGGTTGACGGCAAGAAGAAGGAAATGGCCGCCAAGGCCGACGATCCGAGCAAGGTCTGGGAACTCACGGCGCTGGTCGCGCGCGGTGAGAAGGTCTACACCGCCAATTGCGCCGTCTGCCACAAGCCTGACGGCAAGGGTGCCGGCCCGATCAAGGCGCTGGATGGCTCGGCGGTGGTCACCGACGCCGAGCATGCCAAGCAGATCATGGTGCTGCTCAACGGCCAGAACAATGGCGCGATGCCGGCCTGGAAGGCGCTGTCGGACACCGAGCTCGCCGCCGTGATCACCTACACCAAGAACACCTGGTCGAACAAGACCGGCCAGCTGGTGCAGCCGGCCGAGATCGTCGCCGCGCGCAAGTGATCGTCCGCCTCAGGCCCGCGATCCACACCGACCGAATTTCCCCTGCAGTTTTCTGTAAAAGGCACAGCCCATGAGCGCCGTCCTCGACCACCACGGGTCTCACGACCATGACCATGACCATGACCACGGCCCGCAGAAGGGCTGGCGGCGCTGGGTCTACGCGACCAACCACAAGGACATCGGCACGATGTACCTGTTGTTCTCGTTCACCATGCTGATGATCGGCGGCTTCCTGGCGCTGTGCATCCGCGCCGAGCTGTTCCAGCCAGGGCTGCAGTTCTTCAACCCCGAACTGTTCAACTCGTTCACCACCATGCACGGGCTGATCATGGTCTTCGGCGCGATCATGCCGGCCTTCGTCGGCTTCGCGAACTGGATGGTGCCGCTGCAGGTGGGCGCGGCCGACATGGCCTTCGCGCGCATGAACAACTTCAGCTTCTGGCTGCTGATTCCGGCCGCGCTGATGCTGGTGGGCTCGTTCTTCATGCCCGGTGGCGCACCGGCTGCGGGCTGGACGCTGTACGCGCCTCTGACGCTGCAGATGGGCCCGTCGATGGACGCCGGCATCTTTGCCATGCACATCATGGGCGCCTCGTCGATCATGGGCTCGATCAACATCATCGTCACCATCCTGAACATGCGCGCGCCAGGCATGACGCTGATGAAGATGCCGCTGTTCTGCTGGACCTGGCTGATCACTGCCTACCTGCTGATCGCGGTGATGCCCGTGCTCGCCGGCGCCACCCCCACGACGCTCACCGCCCGCCACCTCGGCACCAGCTCCGTCAGCCCGGCCGGGGGCGGTGCCCCGGTGATGGACCAGCACATCTTCTTTTTCTAGGGGCACACCGAGTTCTACAACATGATCTTGCC
>JANOWE010000238.1:0-2169 GCA_031417735.1 Betaproteobacteria bacterium | reverse complement strand
CACGCCCTGACGTTCCCGGATGCGAGTGTCGAGCTCGCGCGCGCAGAGTTGGCTGCCCATGCGGTCATCGCGGGTTTTGCCAAACCCTTCGCGGAGCAAGTGGCCGGCCGGTTGCCGGCTTTGGCGTCATCGATCAAGGGGCTGCTATGAATTCATCGACGGCGGTGACAGGGCTCACCAGCTTGCCGGCGACGGTCGGGCAATGGCGAGCGATCTACTGGGAGCCGGTCATGGCCACCGGAGAGCGAATCTGCATAGGCTTTCTGACGACTTGGGACGGGCAGTCCAAGGCGGTTCTGACGGTGCGCCCCGATCTGCTGAGCATGTTGTTCGGCGCAGCGGGCGCCAGGGCGCATGCGCTGCTGGAGCGTGCCCTGCGGATCACCAATGCCCGGCTGGCCGAAGTTCCTGTGATCGATACGGCGGAACCGCCCATGACAGGGCTCTACTTCGGGCCCGTCGAGACCAGCCATGTCAACAGCTTCGCGGATCTGATCCAGATCGGGAAGCTGATGAGTTCGAGCCTGGCCACCATGGCCGAGCCAGATCATCCGGACGCGGCTGACGCCATGGATGCGGGTGGAGAGCCAAGTCAGCCGGCGCGTCAGTTCGCCACCCGGGTGCGGGATCTCGTGCTTGAACGCAACGTCCGGCTTGCCGGGTGCTTCAACAAGGAAGCTGTGTTGATGGATGCGCGTCGGCCGGTGAGATTCGGTTTCCTGTCAGATTCGTTGGTGGCCCAGTTTGGGCTGCTGCAGCCAACCCGCATCAACAGCCATGTGCGCATGGCCCGGGGATTGATCGCCGAACTTTCGTTGGCAAAGAGAGCCGGTGGTCGTTCGAACTTGCTGATCCTGGGCTTTCCGCCGCTGACGAGCGCTACCCTGACGGACAAGGAGCGCAGTGCCATCGCCGACTACACCCACGAACTTGGCTTGGAAGCGCGGGAGTTCGATGTTGGCTTTGCTGCTGCGGACAGCGACACCCAGGCGTGCGACGCGTTGCTGGCTGCGATCTAGGTATAGCCGCGTTCCTCGCCAGCTTTCGGCAGTCGCGGTGCATGCCCGTCAATGGCCTGAGCAAGGCTCAGCAAGTCGCTTAGCAATCGTGGGATTTGGTAGGTCGTTTCCGGAAACGTCTTTTAAATCAGAGACTTAGCGCTTATTTTGTTAAGCGCTTTGCTAAGCGCCCACAGCCGGCCGATGTGAGGGGCCCAAAAAGCGAAAAGCCCCGATGAACCCACCGAGGCTGTAGCGCCGACCGAGAACCCCCGATCCACTTGGAACAGGAGTTTATGGGCGCCTGGCCTGCTGGCGTGGTCCTGCCAGAGCGGCCGACGTGCGCAAGCACTCTTTCAAAGAACCGCCAAAAATTAAAGAAAGCTTTAGTATCTAGGGCGGTCATGCAAGGCCGCTTTCACACCATGCGCACCACCGGCACCTACGTCATCACCACCACGCTGGGTGAAGCCGTGCGCGCCTTCTTGCCGCACCCGCTGCCGCCGGCCGAGCCGGCGCTGGCCCTTGAGTCGTATGACGCTGCCGCGCGCCGCGCCGAACTGGCGCTGGCCAGGCTGTCGGGTGTGGCCGGCCTGGTGCCGTCGGTGGACTGGCTGCTGTACAGCGCCATTCGCAAAGAGGCGCTGCTCACCTCGCAGATCGAAGGCACGCAGGCCAGCTTGACCGACCTGTTCGACAACGAGGCGGGCCTGACCGTTGCCAACACCGACGATGTCGAGGAGGTGACCAACTACCTGCGCGCTTTTCGTCTGGTGCGCGACAACCTGCGCAGCCCGACCGGCCTGCCGATCTCGGTACGCCTGCTGTGCGACGCCCACCGCTTGCTGCTGGCCGGCGTCCGCGGCGCGGGCAAGCAGCCGGGCGAGTTGCGACGCTCGCAGAACTGGATCGGCGGCGCACGGCCGGGTCGAGCCGTGTTCGTGCCCCCGCCGCCTGACCGTGTGCCGGCCTTGCTGGGTGACCTGGAACGCTTCATCCACCAGGCCGAACCGGGCTTGCCCCCACTCGTGCGGATCGCGCTGGTGCATGTGCAGTTCGAAACCATCCACCCCTTCCTGGATGGCAACGGCCGCATCGGCCGCCTGCTGATCGCGGCGCTGCTGGAGCAATGGGGCCTGCTGCCGGAGCCGCTGGTGTACTTGAGCGGCTA
>JANOWE010000237.1:0-1566 GCA_031417735.1 Betaproteobacteria bacterium | reverse complement strand
CCTCGCCACTGCCTTGTTCTTGAATGCCTGTCCGTATCGAGCCAAGTCCGTCCTTCATCGCCGCCCCCTGGGTTGATCAATGGAGGCGACAACTATTCTGACGCGGGGGGGTTCGTCGGGTCGGGCGGCAGCAGTGGGTCGAATGCGGGTCGTCAGCCCCCTGGCTTGGTTGCCCTGAAGCGGTCCTGGCCCGTCGGTCTGACCAAAGCCTTAACTGCGCCCGGTCGAGGCAATAGGCTCCCTGCCTGCATCACGGGTCCTGTTGGTAGGTGCCGAGCGCCCTTGCGCTGTTGCCACACGCCACGCTGGTTGGCAGTCAACTCGCGCCATGCCAAGCAGGCTCGTCGCTGCCACGGGCGCCGCTCGTCACAGAGCATTGGCGCCGCTCGCAACCAATTCAGCTCTGCACGTCAGGCCACTTCATGCCCGGCGGCCGCCGTCCATAGCCGGTACCACTGCTGGGCGTCCAGCCTCAGGTCCAGCGCGGCCATGGCCTCGCGGGCCACGCCGATGCGGCGCGAGCCCAGTATCGGCAGCGGCTGGCTGGGGTGGCGCAGCACCCAGGCGATGAGCAGGGTGGTGATGGACACGCCCATCTCCAGCGCCATGGCTTCGAGCGTGTCGCGCACGCGCCGGGCGTTGTGTTCTTCCGACGTGAAGACCCTGCCGCCGGCCAGCGGCGACCAGATCATCGGACGCAGGCCCAGGTCCAGGCATTGGTCCAGCGTGCCGTCGTGCAGCGGGTTCAGGTGCAGCGGCGACCACTCGATCTGGTGCGTGGCCAGCGCAAAGCGCCGGTGCAGCGGGGCCAGCTGCGCCGGGCTGAAGTTGGACACGCCGGCCTGGCGCAGCTTGCCCTCGCGGTGCAGCGTCTCGAAGCTGTCGGCCAGCTCTTCCGGGTCCATCAGCGCGTCGGGGCGGTGGATCAGCAGCAGGTCGAGGTGGTCGGTGTGCAGCGCCTTCAGGCTGTGCTCCACCGACGCGCGCAGGTGCGCCAGGCTGGTGTCGTAATGCTTGATGGCATGGCCGGGCCGGGCCGCGTTGACCAGCTTGATGCCGCATTTGCTGACCAGCTGCATGCGCTGGCGAAGCTCGGGCTTGAGCGCCAGCGCCTGGCCGAACAGCGTTTCCACATGGTAGCCGCCGTAGATGTCGGCATGGTCGAAGCTGGTCAGGCCCAGGTCCAGGTTGCCCTCGATCCAGGCCAGGCATTGCCGCGGCGTCCAGCCCCAGTCGGCCAGCCGCCAGGCGCCGGCCACGATGGGCGACAGGCCGGCGGGGTTGTGCATCTGCGCCATGGGTGTCGGGCTCAGGCCTTGGCCGGGCGCGGCTGGCGGCCCATCAGGAAGAACTCGTCGTTGGGCCGCATGGCGCTCAGGTTGGCCATGCGGTTGGACAGGCCGAAGAAGGCGGTGATGGCGCCGATGTCCCAGATGTCTTCGTCGTCGAAACCATGGCCGCGCAGCGCGTCGAAATCGGTCTCGTCGACCTCGTGCGAGCGCAGGCAGACCTTCAGCGCGAAGTCGAGCATCGCGCGCTGGCGCGGCGTGATGTCGGCCTTGCGGT
>JANOWE010000236.1:0-9114 GCA_031417735.1 Betaproteobacteria bacterium | reverse complement strand
TCGAAGGGCTGGTGCTCGGCCTGGCCGGTGCGAACGCGCAGAAGGTCGTCGACGGCGTGACGAAGAAGCTCGACGAGATCAAGCCGGCGCTGCCCAAGGGCGTCGAGGTGAAGGTGTTCTACAACCGCGCCGGCTTGGTCGAAAAGGCCGTCGGCACGGTCTCCAAGGCCCTGCTGGAGGCAACGCTGATCGTGCTGGTGCTTCTCGGCGCCTTCCTTGGCAACGTGCGCGCGGCTGTCGCCGTGGCGGTGGTGCTGCCGCTGGCGGCGCTGGCCACCTTCATCATGATGCGGCTGGCCGGCATGTCGGCCAACCTCATGAGTCTGGGTGGCCTGGCCATCGCGCTCGGGATGCTGGTGGATGCCGCCGTGGTGGTGGTCGAGAACGTCGTGCAGCACCTGGCCCACGACACCAGCAAGGGCCGGCTGCCGCGCCTGCACATTGTCTTCCGCGCGGTGCGCGAAGTGGCGGTTCCGGTCTCGGCCGGCATCCTGATCATCATCACGGTGTTCCTGCCTCTGCTGACGCTGCAGGGGCTGGAAGGCAAGTTCTTCGTGCCGGTCGCGATGACCATCGTCTTCGCGCTGATCAGCTCGCTGGTGCTGTCACTCACCGTGATCCCGGTGCTGTCGTCCTTCCTGTTGAAAAAGGTCTCGCACGAAGACCCGTGGCTGCCACGCAAGCTGCTGAAGGCCTACGAGCCGACGCTGGCCTGGGCGCTGCGCCGCCAGACCGTCGTCTTCATCGTCGCTGGCGCGATGCTCGTCGGCGCCGCCGTCGTCTACACCTTTGTCGGCAAGACCTTCATGCCGGAAATGGATGAGGGCGACATCATCGTCGGCATCGAGAAACTGCCATCGGTCAGCCTGGAGCAGACGGCAGCGCTTGACCTGATGATCCATCAGGCCCTGATGAAGAGCATCCCCGAGATCACCGGGGTGGTAGCGCGGGCTGGCTCCGACGAGATCGGTCTCGACCCGATGGGGCTGAACCAGACCGACACCTTCCTGGTGCTCAAGCCGCGCGACGAATGGAAGCTGGCCGACAAGCCGGCGCTGATCGCGAAGATCCGCACCGTGCTCGACCAGATGCCCGGCATCAGCTACAGCTTCACCCAGCCGATCGACATGCGAGTCTCGGAAATGATCATCGGCGTGCGCGGCGACGTGGCGATCAAGGTCTTCGGCCCCGACCTGAAGACGCTGAACGAGCTGTCCGGCCAGGTCGAAGCCGTGATGAAGAAGGTGCCCGGCAACCAGGACGTGTACACCGTCGAGAACGACGGCGTGCAGTACCTGCGCGTGGTCGTGGACCGGCTGGTGGCCGGGCGCTACGGCCTGTCGGTGGAAGATGTGCAGGACGCCTTGCGGGCGCAGATCGAAGGCCAGCGCGCGGGCACCGTGATCGACGGCAACCGGCGCATCCCCATCGTGCTGCGTGGCCCCGATGCGGTGAAGGTCTCACCGGCCGAGTTCGCCTCGCTCAGCATCATGGGAGAAGGCGGAAAGAGCGTCCCGCTGCAGACGCTGGCGAAGCTCGACCGCGAAACCGGGCCGGTCAAGATCGACCGCGAGATGGGCAGCCGCTATGGCGTGGTCATCGCCAACGTCACCGGGCGCGACTTGGTCGGTTTTGTCGAAGAGGCCAAGGCCAGCGTCGCAGCAGCCGTGAAGCTGCCGATCGGCTACACGATCACCTGGGGCGGGCAGTTCGAGAACCAGCAACGGGCGGCGGCACGCCTGACGCTTGTGGTGCCGCTCGCGCTCGGCTTCATCTTCCTGATCCTGTTCACCACCTTCGGCTCGGTGCGGCAGGCGCTGCTGGTGCTCAGCAACATCCCGTTCGCATTGGTCGGCGGCATCGTGGCGCTGTGGGTCACCGGCGAATACCTGTCGGTTCCGGCCTCGGTCGGGTTCATCGCGCTGCTCGGCATCGCGGTGCTCAACGGTGTGGTGCTGGTCAGTTACTTCAACCAGTTGCATGCCGAAGGGCTGTCACTGGCGGAGTGCGTGACCGAAGGGGCGAAGCGGCGGTTGCGGCCGGTGTCGATGACGGCGTCGATCACCGCCTTCGGCCTGATCCCGCTGCTGTTTGCGACCGGCCCGGGCTCCGAGATTCAGCGCCCGCTGGCGATCGTCGTGATCGGCGGGCTTATCAGCGCGACCGCGCTGACGCTGATCCTGCTGCCCATCCTTTACCTGCGCTTCGCACACTCACAGAGAGAGGCGAAGACCGAATCGAACCGCGCGCCGACTGTGTCTGACGCGCCGGAGATGAACCATGTCTAAATTCTGTTTGACGCTGATCTGCTCGCGCGAGGTTGAGGAGAAGCTGCTCGACACCTTGCTGACGAACGTCGAAGGCGAGATCTTCACCAGCACACCCACCTTCAGCCATGGCACGGCGCAGGGGCGCTTGTCCGACGTCGAGAAAGTCATGGGCCGCAGCCGATCGGTGCAAGTGCAGATCGTCACCACCGACGACGAGCTGGCGAGTCTGACCGAGCTGCTGAAGCTGCACTTCAAGGGGACAGGGCTGCGCTACTGGGCCTCGGCACTGGCCGTCGAAGGGGAAGTTGCATGAAGCGCCGAAATCGTCTGATGATCGCCGCCGGACTCCTCGCCACGGCATTGCTGCCGTTCGCCCCGCTCAACGCACTGGCGGAGCAACGGCCGACACCGCCCGACCTGCCACCGACCGAACTCGCCCGCCAGAGCATCGACCAGGACCCTGCGGTGGTCGAAGCGCGCCGCGCGCTCAGCGCCGCCGGCCATGGCGCAGCAGCGCTGCGCGCCGGCTCGCATGAGTGGACCACCAAGCTCGCGGCACAGCGCCGACGCTATGACCACGGCGGCAACTCGAACGAGTGGACGGCATCACTCGAACGCACGATCCGCATCGGCGGCAAGGCGGGGATCGACGCGCAACTCGGCGACAACGAACTCGTCATCGGCCAGGCGCGCATCGGCGAAGCCCGCCACGAAGCGGCCCGCGCTCTCGCCGACTTGTGGCTCGACACGCTCGCGACGAGCCGGCAACGTGAGCTGTGGGCCGAGCAGCTGAGTTTTGCGGAGACGAGCCATCAGGCGGTCGAGAAGCGCCGCAAGGCAGGCGATGCCTCGATGCTGGACCTCAACGTCGCAAAGGCCGACCTCATCGAAGTGCAGCGGCAACTGAGCGCAGCAGCCTCGGCTGAAGCCAAGGCCAAGGCGAAACTGGCGGTGCGATTCCCGACGCTGAAGTACGAGCCGAAGCCGCTGGCCGAACCGACTGCGCTCGACATGAGCCTGCCTCAGTGGCGCGACCGCATCCTGGCCGAAAGCGATCCGATCAAGATCGCCGAGGGCCTGCTGAAGAAGGCCGAATTGAGCGCCGCTCGTGCCAAGGCCGATCGCATCCCCGACCCCACAGTGGGTGTGTACACGGCCTCAGAGGCCTTTCGCAAGGAACGCATCATCGGCCTGAGCGTGAGCATCCCGCTGTCGGGCAGCTACCGCAGCGAACGCATGCAGCAGGCGCTGCAGGAAGCCGAAGCGGCACGCGCGAAGGTGGAGCGCCAGAAGCGGGACGAAGAGGCCGAGATCGTCGAGGCCTATGCGGACGCGACCGGCGGTCTGGAGCGCTGGCGCCTGGCCTCGCAGGGACTTTCGACCACCCGAGACAGCGCCCGGCTGACACAGCGCGCGTACAGCCTCGGTGAGGCCGATCTGCAGACACTCCTGCTGGCCCGCCGTCAGGCCCTCGATGCGACGACAGCCACCGAACAGGCGCGGGTAGAGGCCCTGCGCTGGCACTACCGCTTGCTCGTCGATGCGCATCTCATCTGGGCGCTGGAGGAGGACTGAATGCTGCGCGATTCAATCTTCCGACTTAGCTGGCACGGCGCAGCGGCTGCGCTGGCGATGACATCCTTGTCAGGATGCGCCGAGTTTCTGGCGGCACGTGAGCAGCGTGCGCAGTGCTGGCGCGAGGCGCGCGTGGTGCAGATCGACACCGGCGCGTCGATTGCGCGGACTTCGGACAGGGACTGCCGCAAGGCGGTCGCAATAGACGCGGCCGCGAAGGGTCGCTATGCGGTCTATCAGTACAAAGGCGTTGGCAACAGCCGCTGGTATCGCATCGCCCCGCTGCCGGACGACATACCGCTCAAGGTCGGCGACCTTGTGCGAGTGAACATCGAGAACTGTTCGGTTGCACCGACGCTGAGGTAACGCACGCATGGCCCACCTGATGTTCAAACGATTCGCTCCGCTGCTCGCGCTTGCGGGATTGATCCTGACACCCTTGGCTGCCATCGCGCACGGCATCTCGGACGCCGACAGGCAGCGCATGCTCGAAGGAGGCTACTTGCAGTACGTCGGCCTGGGCGCCACGCACATGATCACGGGTTACGACCACCTGCTGTTCCTGTTCGGTGTCGTGTTCTTCCTGACGAACTTCAAGGACATCGCCAAATTCGTCACCGCGTTCACGCTCGGCCACTGCATCACGCTGGTCGTCGCGACCTTTCTGCAGATCACCTGGAACTACTTCCTGGTCGATGCCTTGATCGCGATCAGCGTGATCTACAAGGGGTTCGACAACAACGGCGGCTTCCAGAAGCACCTCGGGATCAAGTCGCCGAACCTGCTGGCCATGGTGTTCGGCTTCGGCCTGCTGCACGGCTTTGGCCTGTCGACGCGGCTGCAACAACTGCCGCTCGGCGACGACAAGTTCAGCATGCTGATGCGCATCCTGAGCTTCAACGTCGGCGTCGAGATCGGGCAGATCGCGGCGCTCGTGTTGATGGTGGCGTTGCTGGCCCTGTGGCGCAAGCGCCAGTCCTTCCAGCGCTTCAGCGTGCTGGCCAATGTCGGCCTGGTCTACGCGGGTGCCTTGCTGTTGCTGATGCAGCTTCACGGCTACCAGCACGACACCGACCCGAATGGATTCCGCTTCCCGGCGCAAGAGCACCGGCATGAGCACGAAGACATGGACATTCAGAAGAGCACCGACACCGGCAGAGACAAGCTCTGAACGGACCCCTTCCCACCCCCACGTTCATTCAAGGAACTCACCATGAAAAAACTGTTCACCGTTCTCTTGGCCACAAGCGCCCTCGCTTTGTCGCTTCCTGCTTTCGCCAGCGACGCCGAGGACTGCCACTTCCACGGCAGCAAGGCCGCATCGCAGGAGACGGTCTCGGGTTGCGCGATCAAGCGCCAGCAGGCACTGATCACCGGCGGCAAGCTCGACAAGTCGTGGCAGGCCATCAAACCCGCCGCGTTCGAGCAAGTCGACGGCCAGCGCGGCAAGGAGTAGAAGGTGACTTTCAAGGACCCGGCTGCAGCCGACAAGGCCAAGGAGACCCTCTACATGTTCTTCACGGCCCAGGGCAACTTCATCGCCGCAAACTTCACGGGCAAGTAGACATGGCGAGCCCGGCAACGGTGTACCGTCGCCACCAGCCGAGCGGGTACTCGGCTGCCCTGGGGCGGCCTGGCGCCGGCCGATTCGCTGGCATGCTATCGGCATGAACCACGTCTCCCGATGGCCGGCCCTGCGCGGCGGCCTCATTGCCCTGACCGCCGCGCTGCTGTTCGGCATGAGTACGCCCCTGGTGCAGCGCTTCGGTGTCGGCATCGGCAGTTTCACGACAGCGGCGCTGCTCTATGCCGGCGCGACGTTGATCGGAATGCTGATCCGCCAGCCGATCGAGCGCGAAGCCCGGGTTCAACGCAGCGACGCCTCGAGGCTGGCGCTGATGGCGCTCTTCGGCGCGGTCATTGGCCCGGTCGCGCTGGCGTGGGGTCTGCAGCGCACCAGCGGTGCCAGCGCTTCGCTGATGCTGACGCTGGAAGCCGTGTTCACGGCCGTCCTCGCGCGGCTCTGGTACCACGAGACGCTTGATCGACGCGTGGTTCTGGCGATGATCCTGCTGACCCTCGGCGGCATGGTGCTAGTCGTCGATCGCGCGAACGTCGGCCCCGGCGGACCAAGCCAGATGTTCGGCTTGCTGGCCGTGATGGTGGCCACCGCCGCCTGGGGCGTGGACAACACCCTGTCGCGCACTGTGGCCGATCGTGACCCGGGACAGGTCGTGATGTTCAAGGGCGCGCTCGGCGCGGTCGCAACGTCGCTGATGGCCGTTGTCTTCGGCGAGCCCGCGCCGGCCCTGCTGCCCGGCCTGGCCTTGCTCGCAGTGGGTGCGACCGGTTACGGTCTGAGCCTTCGCTTCTACCTGCTGGCCCAGCGGGCCTTTGGCGCCGCGCGTACCGGATCGGTGTTTGCGTTCGCACCCTTCGTCGGAGCACTCTTCGCGTTCACGCTCGGCGAACGCAGCGGTAGTGCCTGGATGCTGGCCGGTGCGTTGCTGATGGCCTTGGGCATCGTCCTCCACCTGGCCGAAAGCCACGAGCACGAACACGAGCACGACGAGACGGATCACGAACACGCCCACGGCCACGACGACGGCCACCACACCCATACCCACGACTCGCTGCCGGTCGGTCAACACAGCCACCTGCACCGGCATGAGCCGACGCGGCACGTTCACGCCCACGTGCCGGACGAGCATCACGCGCACCGGCACTGAGGCGGGTGCTGTTGGCGTCAGGTCTACACGACCGACGCTAGAAAGAGCTGGAGCGCGAGCCAGCCGAGCGACAGGGCGACGAGCACCAGCAGCGACGACCCGACGATCTTCACGACACGCCCGGTGGGCGGAGGTGGCTGGATGTCGGCACCCGGAATTTGTTGCGTGTCGTGCATGGGTTGACTTCCTCCGATCTCCTGAGAAAGGTAGTTGGCTGTACGCGATTCCGCCAGTTTTTCGCCGCAAGCGTAGTTCGGCCTGGTCTGCGGTGCTTGGAACCGTCGGTCATCGACTGGGACACTATCGGAGTCGAAGGGCCGATCGTCCTGTTCGCCGCTTGTTTGCCATGGGCATACTTGTCTCCGGTCTCAACGGAGAGAGCGGCAGCCGACGCTCGGCAAGGGTCGCTCATGGCCGGGACGGGCTAAAGCGGCGTTCAAGTTGACCGCCTAGAACCGGTCATCCAAGGCGGGCCAGCAGGGGAAATTCTGAGCGGATCGCCAGGGGCCGCTTGTTGCCGAACAGCGACTTCCATGCTTCCGCCAGATCCTCCCCGTCCTCGTGCCCGTGCGCAGGCCTCATGGCCTCCCGAGCAGTTCAACCAGTTCGATCTTCAGGCGGCTGGCATTTCGGCCCAGCACCTCGTCCAGCGTGGCCAGGTGTGTCGCGCCGGCGGCCTCGGCGCAGGCCAGGTGCAGGGCGTCGCCGGCGCGCAAGGCGCTGGCGGCATCGAGCACCAACTCGGCGGCGCGGTGGAAATGGGCGGGCTCGACTGCAAGCAGGTGAAGGTCGGCGGCCACCAGGCGTTTGAAACCCGCCCAGGCGCCTTGGGCTTGCTGCGCGTCGATCGCGCCGGTGCCTTTCTTGATGCCGAGTGCGCTGGCAAATTCCGGCACGCACTAGGCTGCGGCGGCGAGTTCACGCTTCTCGTGGGCATACCAGCTGGCGGCTGCCACGCTGTGCGGTTCGTTCAGGAACAGCGGGACCAGCACGCTGGTGTCGGCGTAGACCATGTCAGTACCGTGCCTGGGTGCGCAGTTCGTCCAGCACGGGCGCGCTCATGGGCATGGCATGTCGGGCCTCGGTCAGCTCGAGCGCGAATGCCTGGCGATTCCACTGCGCCGGCCGAATGGACAGGCTGCCGTCGACGCTGAACTGGGCCTCCACCGGCGCCCCTTCGCGCAAGCCGAGCCGGCGCACGACTTCGGCGGGGATGCGCAGGGCCAGGCTGTTGCCCCATTTCGCTATCTGCAGGTTCATGATGTATATCCAATGGTGTTTATACATGCTGCTGGCTGGGCATGCGATGTCAAGTGGTCGCGGTTGCGGTCAAGGACCGGACATGCCAAACGCTGCCTTTCGCCGCGCAGATCCGCAGCGTTGCCGAGCCGGTCGAGCGACTGCTGAGGCGGGCGCTGGTGCCGGCGCCAGCGCCCGAACCAAGCCCCACACCGGACACGGCGCTGGCCTGCGCCGCCAGATCAGCGCGGCGCGGCCTGGGCGCTTGCTGGAGCCGTGTCAACCCGTTCACCCAGCCGCCGCCAGGCCTTGCGCAGCAGGTGGCGCAGCAGCAGGCCGGTGGGCATGCGCAGCCAGTGGCTGCGCAGGTACAGCGCGGTCCGGGCCAGGCGATGGGCCGGTCCGGGCGCCTGCAGCCGGGGCCGCAGCACCTGGGCCCAGCAGGCGTCCATGGCCCGCAGCGTCAGCGGCGAGGGCGCGGCCGGCAGCAGGCCGTCGAGCACCGCCTGCGGCACCGGCGTGGCCAGCAGCCGGCCGGTGTAGCGCAGCGCGTAGAACAGCGGCCGGCTCAGACCCAGTTGCGCCGCACGGGGCACCAGGGCGGTCCAGAAGCCGGGCTCGTGCTGGCCGAAATGGCGCAGCATGCTGTCCAGGTCGACCAGGTCGCGCAGGGCATGGTCGAACTCGCCTTCATGGAACAGATGGGTCGCGCTGTGCAGCAGCATGTCGGTCGGTGGCAGCACGAACACGGCGGCCTGCTGCCCTGGTACAGCAGCCTGCACCGGGCGCCAGCGGGCAAACAGCGCGGGCATGTTCAGGGCGGTGCGTGCGGTGCGCGGCAGCAGGCTGTGGTGCACGTCGATGGCGGTGCCGCGCAGGCCATGGCTCATCGGTGGCAGTTCATGCATCCAGTCGCGGTAGTAGCGCTGGTCGTAGGGGTCGAGCTTGTCGCTGCGCCAGCCCTGCAGCAGCAACGCGCTCTCCACCGCCGTCAGTCGCCGTTCGGGCACCAGGATGTCGACGTCACCGAACAAGCGGCCCTGGGCCAGCGGCAGACCGGCCGCCACATAGGCCGCGCCCTTGAGCAGCGCAAAGCCCGCCGTGCCACTGTCCGGGCGGTCCGGGTCAGGGTCATGGTCATGGCCGGTGGCCGGGCACAGGGCCCGGGCAATGTGCCCGATCTCGCGCTGCACGCTGCACAGCTGCTGCGCCACCAGGCGCTGCGCCGACAGCAGGTGCTGGCGCGGTCCGTCCGGCACCCGGTCCATCAGCCCGGCCTGATCGATCAGCCGGGCCAGATG
>JANOWE010000235.1:0-2245 GCA_031417735.1 Betaproteobacteria bacterium | reverse complement strand
GAACAGCGCTTGGCGGCGCCATCCGGCAGGCTCTATCAGCAGAACGGCGACGGGCACGTACACCGGCCACACCACATGCGAGAAGAAGGAGTACACGTGGGTCATCACCGAGTTCAGCTTTGGGGCCTCGTCGCTGAAAGTCAGCCAGATGACACCTTCGATCAACTGCTGGATCGCGAACAACAGCGGGATCGCTGCGAACGGCAAATCGCGCCACCGGTGCAGGGCCAGCGCTGACCGCAGTGTCAACGTGCCGATCCCAAGCAGGACCGCACCTGCTGAAAAGCTGGCGGTGGCCGAGAAGCACATTCAGTGCGCTCTTTCTTGAGTGCCAGTGCTGACGGCGTAGAGGTCGCCCCGTGACAGCGGAAGCGGCCACTGACCGCGGTTCGGCTTGGAGGCCAGGATTTGGTAGACGCCCGTGGTTCCGGCTTCGAAGTCCAGCGCGCAGGCAGCCATGTACAGGCGCCAGACACGATAGGTCGGCTCATCCACTTCGCGCAGTGCCGCGTCGCGATTGGCTTCCAGGCGCTGCACCCAGTGCCGAAGTGTCAGCGCATAGTGCGGGCGCAGGCCTTCGACGTCGTGAATCTCGAAGCCCGCACGCTCCATGCCGAGCTGGATGTTGCTGACACAGTCGAGTTCGCCGTCGGGGAAGACGTAGCGGTTGATGAACTCGGTGGTCAAGGACCTGTTCCATCCTTCTTCATCGTGCGTGATGCCGTGGTTCATGAACAGCCCGCCCGGACGCAGAACCCTCATCACCGTCGCAAGGTAGGCCGGCAGGTTGGCCAGGCCAACGTGCTCGAACATGCCGACACTCGACACCTTGTCGAAGATGCCAGTGCCTGCCAGGTCCCGGTAGTCACGCAACTCCACCGTCACGAGATCCTGCAAACCCTCGGTGCGAATGCGCTGCTGCGCAAACTCGAACTGCTGCTGGCTCAGCGTGACGCCGTGGGCCCGCACACCGTGGTGTCGAGCAGCCCAGCACACCAGAGCGCCCCAGCCGCAGCCGATGTCGAGCAAACGCTCCCCGCGCTGCAACCGAAGCTTGCGGCAGATGTGGTCCAGCTTGTTGCGCTGCGCCTGATCCAGCGACTCGTCGGGGCTCGTGAAATAGGCGCAGGAATAAACGCGCTCCTCGTCGAGCCACAGCCGGTAGAACTCGTTGGACACGTCGTAGTGGAACGAGATGGCAGCCCGGTTCTCGGTCCTCGAGTGAGCCTTGACGGCGTTGCCATGAAACCTTGGCCGATGGCTCCCGGCGCCGGGCCGCGCGTCGTTGGGCGCCAGCAGTCGAGAGGCGGTGATAAAGGTGACAAGCGCGCCCACCCGGTCCCCGAAAGACAGGCGGATGGCGTTCAGATGGTTCTTCAGGTTGAGCGCTGCGAAGAAGTCTCCCTCGACATCGATGTCGCCCTGGAAGTAGGCCTGGGCCAGACGCAGGGGATCGCGTCCAAAGACCATCGAACGGACGAAGCCCGGGTGGTGGCACACCAGCGTGAACAGCGGCTCGGATGCTTGTGCAGCTCCCTTGCCGAGAATCAGTGTGGTGCCGTTCCACAAGCGCAGCGCGAGACTCCCGTCGAAGCCGCGAAACAACTGCTTCAAGAGACTCGATGTCTGGTCGATGCCGCGATGCGCTGCCGCGCCTCGAAGCTCGCTTGGCGAGTTCAAGTCTGCGGCGCGCATCAGGTCGCTCATGCCGTCGCCCCGGTGGCGACGCTAGCGGCCGTCGCCGGCGCGTTGGGCGATCCCGCTCTCTTGATGCCGGCGAGCTTGGTGCGCTTGAGCATCAGCGCGTTGATGGCCACCACGGCCGAGCTGCCTGACATCGACAGCGCGGCGATCTCCGGCGACAGCGTGAAGGGATAGAACACACCCGCCGCAAGCGGAAACGCGATCACGTTGTAGCCCACCGCCCACCACAGGTTCTGGTGCATCTTGCGCAGCGTGGCGCGTGACAGCTCGATGGCACCGACCACGTCGTAGGGGTCGCTCTTCATCAGCACGACCTGGGCGCTTTCCATCGCCACGTCGGTGCCCGCGCCGATGGCGAAACCCACGTCGGCCTGGGTCAGCGCTGGCGCATCGTTGATGCCGTCGCCAACCATGCCGACCTTGTTGCCCTGGTCCTGAAGTTCCTTTATCTTGGCCGCCTTCTGGCCGGGCAGCACTTCTGCCAACACGATGTCGATGCCCAGTTCCTTGCCGATGCGCTCGGCGGTGGCCTGGTTGTCGC
>JANOWE010000234.1:0-3578 GCA_031417735.1 Betaproteobacteria bacterium | reverse complement strand
GCGCAGCCCGATCGCGCTGCGGTAGCGCAGGTACTCGCCCATGCGCTGGGCATGGCCCATGAATTCGGGGCTGCGCAGCAGCGGCACAAAGGGTGACAGCAGGGCGCCGCGCGGGCCGCGAATCACTGCTTCGGCCTCCATGCGCTGTTGTTCGGTCCATTGCTCGGGCGGCAGCGGGGGCAGGCGGTCGGGGTTCATGGCTTGGGCTCGGCAGTGGGTGGCGGGTGCATGGCTTCGGCGGGCAGGACCAGGCTGTCGGCCACATAACGGCGGGTCAGCGGGGGCTCGGTGCCGAGATGAAAGGCCAGGCGCTGCGTGCGCAGGTCGGCGTCGAAGACGCTGAAACGCTCCAGCCGGCGCTGGTGCTCGACCCAGTTCTCGTCGACGAAATATTCAACATAGCGGCCCGGCATCGACACGTCTCGGAACAGGCCCCATGACAACGCGCCCTGGCGCAACCGGGCCCGCCGGGTGCGCGCCATCACACGGCGAAAGCCGTCGGCATGGGCCATGTCGATCTGGTATTCGACGGTCACCATCACCGGCCCCTCATGCCCGGCGATGGGGATGTTCACCGGCAGCACGGTGGCCAGCGGCACCGGCGTGTGGTCGATCTCGACGCCACCTTCCACCGTCACGCGGCGTGTGAGTACCAGCACCAGCAGTCCGAAGCCCGCTGCGGCCAGCACGGCGCTGCGCACGCTGGCCAGCTCGGCGACCTGGCCCCACAGCATGGCGCCGGCGGCGGCGCCGCCCATCAGCGCCATCTGGTAGAGCGACATGCCGCGCGCGCGCACCCAGTCGGGCAGAGCCACCTGCGCGGCTACCGACAGGGTGTTGGCCACCGAGATCCAGGCCATGCCCAGCACCACCATCGCCGGCAGCGCCAGCCACAGCTCGGGCAGCAGCACGATCAGCGACGACATCGCGGCATGGATCAGCGTGCCACCAGCCACGAACTGGTCACGCGTGAAGCGCGCGCGCCAGCGCGGAAAGTACAGCGCGGCGACGATGGCACCGCCGCCCACGCAGGACAGCATGACGGTGAAGGTGGCCGGCCCGCCGCCATGCAGGCGCCGCGCCACCAGCGGCAGCAGGGCCACCAGCGCCGTGCTCTGCAGGAAGAACAGGAAGATGCGCAACAGCACCGACTGCAGCCGCGACGACTGGCGCGCGTAGTGGATGCCCGCGCGCATGGCGCCGACAAAGCGCTCACCCGGCAGCGCACTGCTGCGCGGTTCGCTGCGCCATCGCAGGATCAGCACAAAGGCGACGATGGCCAGCAGCGCGTTGACGACGAACACCGCCGCCGGGCTCACCGCCGACAGCAGCACGCCGGCGGCGACCGGGCCGACCACGCGCGACAGGTTCATCGAGATGCCGTTCAGCGCCAGCGCCGCGGGCAACTCGTCACGAGGCACGATCTGCGGCACGATGGCCGAGAACACCGGCCAGCGCATGGCCAGGCCCACGCCGTTGGCAAAGGTCAGCGCCAGCAGCAGCGGCGCGGTGAGCAGGCCGCCCAGCGAGGCCATGGCCAGCACCCCGGCCACCACCGCCACCCAGAGCTGGGTGGCCGCGAAGTAACGCCGGCGGTCGACGATGTCGGCCATCGCGCCGCTGGGCAGGCCGAGCAGGAACACCGGCAGCGTGGACGCGGTCTGCACCATCGCCACCATCACCGGGCTGGTGGTCAGCGAGGTCATCAGCCAGGCGGCCGCGACATCGTTCATCCACATCGTCATGTTGGCCGCCAGCCAGGCCAGCCACAGGCCGCGGAACACCGGGCGCTTGAGCGGGGCCAGCGCGGCCAGGTCCTTCATGGTCGGGTCAGTGTCGGGGTGCGCATGCGCCCAGTATCGGGCCCCGGCCCGTCGCCACGCTCAGGGCTGTGCCGCCAGCCGCGCCAGGTGGTGGTCGGCGTCGCCGAAGCGCTGGGCCTGCATGGTCAAACGGCGGAAGCTGTGGCTGACCTTCAACTCTTCGGTCATGCCCATGCCGCCGTGCAGTTGCACCGCTTCCTGGCTGACCTGGCGCGCGGCGTCGGCCATCTTGACCTTGGCCATGGCCACCACGCGGGCGCGCTCGCCGGCATCACCGCCGCGGTCGACCTCGGCCGCAGCCAGGATGGCCATCGAGCGGGCCTGCTCGCAGCAGATCACCATTTCCACCATGCGGTGCTGCAAGACCTGGAACGTTGCGATCGGCACGCCGAACTGCTTGCGCGTCTTGATGTAGTCCAGCGTGGCGTCGTTGGCGCTTTGCATGGTGCCCACGGCCTCGGCGCAGAGCAGGGCGGTGGCAAAGTCGACCGCCTCTTCGATGATGGGCAATGCGGCGCCGGCCGTGCCCAGCAGCGCGTCGGCGCCCAGCAGCACGCCGGCAAGGCGCACATCGGCCGCACGCTGGCCGTCCACCGTGCGGCTGTGGTTGAGCGTGACGCCGACCGCACCCGGCTCGACCAGGAACAGGCTGACGCCATCCGCGCCCTCGGCGGTGCGGGCACTGACCAGCAACTGCCCGGCCACGGCAGCGCCGATGACCACGCATTTTTCACCGTCCAGCACCCAGCCGCTGCCTTGCTGCCGGGCCAGCGTGGTGCTGGGCGCCAGGTCGTAGCGGCTGCCAGGCTCCAGGCCGGCAAAGGCCAGCCTCAGGCTGCCGTCGACCACGCCGGGCAGCAGCGCGGCGCGTTGTTCGGCCGACCCTGCGCGGACCAGCAGCCGAGCCGCGAGCAGGTTGTCCAGCAGTGGCTCGACCAGCAGCGCATCACCGCAGGCCTGCATCGCGGCCAGCAGGTCGAGCGCGCCGCCGCCGAAGCCGCCGTCGGCCTCGGGCAGGGCCAGCGCGGTCAGGCCCATGTCGGCCAGCGTGGCCCAGATCTTGTCGCTGCTGCCGGCGTCCGAGGCCAGGATGACGCGGCGCTTGTCGAAGCTGTAGTCGTTGGCGAGTACCTTCTGCAGTGAATCGGCCAGTTGGCGCTGCTCGTCGGTGGGTTCGAAGTTCATGGTCTTGTCTCTCCGCGCTGGCCGCTCACAGGCCCAGCGTCATCTTGGCGATGATGTTGCGCTGGATCTCGTTGGAGCCGGCGTAGATGCTGGTCTTGCGCATATTGCAGTAGCGCGGTGTCAGGCGCGAGGTGACATGGTCGATCGCACTGCCTTGCAGCGCCTGGAAGGGCTGGGCCATGGGCCCGGCGGCCTGCATCATCAGCTCGGTGATCATCTGCTGGATCTCGGTGCCGCGGATCTTCAGCATCGACACATCGGCGCCCGGCGGCTGGCCGCTGCGGCGCATCTTGTCCAGAAAGCGCAGCGAGGTGATCTCCAGCGCGGCCAGTTCCACCTCGACCCGGCTGAGCCGGTCACGAAAGCGGGTGTCGTCCATCAGCGAGCGGCCAGCGCTGGTCTGCGCGGCGGCTTGTTTCTTCAGTGCCGCCAGTTCACGGCGTGACGCACCGACGTTGCCCGAGCCCATGCGCTCGTGGCCCAGCAAATACTTGGCCACCGTCCAGCCCTGGTTCACTTCGTGGACCAGGTTCTCCACCGGCACCTTGACGTCGTCGAAGAAGATCTCGT
>JANOWE010000233.1:0-4068 GCA_031417735.1 Betaproteobacteria bacterium | reverse complement strand
CGAGGCGCTGCTGCTCGACGCCTCGGGCTTCGTCAGCGAAGGTGCGGGCGAAAACATCTTCGTCATCAAGGGCGGCGTGGTCTACACGCCCGACCTGTCGGCCGGTGCGCTCAACGGCATCACCCGCAACACCATCTTCGCCATCTGCCAGGACCTGGGCCTGAAGGTGGTCGAGAAGCGCATCACGCGCGACGAGGTCTATATCGCCGACGAAGCCTTCTTCACCGGCACCGCAGCCGAGGTCACGCCCATCCGCGAGCTCGACCGCATCACGCTGGGCGAAGGCGCACGCGGGCCCGTCACCACCAAGATCCAGGCCGCGTTCTTCGACATCGTGAACGGCCGCAATCCGCAGTATGCTGAATGGCTGAGCCCCGTATGAGCGCCATGATGCCCCCCCCGGCCGTGGTCGAAGTCGGCGCCGCCGACCTGCAGGGCCCCGGCGTGGTGGCCTGCCCGAACCCGAAGATGGCGCTGTGGAGCACGCACCCCAAGGTGTTCATCGACGTGGCCACCACCGGCCAGGGCCGCTGCGCCTACTGCGGCACGCTGTACAAGCTGCGGGCCGGCGAGACGCTGCACGCAGGGCATTGACCGGAGACCGCTGATGCACGGGCCCACCTCTTCACTGCGGCGCCTGTGCGTCGCGGTCGCCGTCACCACGTTGGCCGCCAGCGGCCCGGCGCAGGCCATCGTCGGCGGCACCGCCACCACCGGCTTCGGCCAGGTCAGCAACGGCGTGCAGATCACGCCGAACTGGGTGCTCACCGCCGCCCACCTGAGTTTTGCGATGGGCAGCAGCTACAGCAACGGCTATGGCAGCAGCACCGTGGCGGCGCGCTACACCAGCGGGCCTGGGCCGTTCCCGGCCGATGACCTGGTGCTGCTGCGGCTGGACATGGCGATCGGTACCGCGCCCGCGTTGGCCCTGTCGGCCGACCTGCTGGCGCCGGGCAACTACCCGGCCCTGGATGTGACCATCGCCACCGGCCGCAACCAGGTGCCGCGCGGCTATGGCTTCAGCCAGTTGCAGCAGGTCAGGTCGTCGGTGAATGTTGAAAACCCGCCCGGCACGGTCATTGCGGTGCCGGTGAACTGGCTGGTCACCTACACCGGTGTCAGCGGCAGCGGCCAGCCCTATGTGCAAGGTGGTGACAGCGGGGGCGGGCTGTTCCTGGGCCATGTCACCGACAGCAGCACGCCGCTGCTGGGCATTGCCAGCGCGCAGCTGGAAGCCGCCGACGGCGTGCCGACCGCCTATGCATCAGCCTTTGTGCAGCTGTCGGCCTACCGCAGCTGGATCGACGCCACCATGGACACCGACGCCAGCGACAGCCAGATGGCGCTGTGGCTCAGCGGCATGGTGCCGGTGCCAGAGCCAGCCACCTGGGCGCTGTGGCTGGCCGGCGCCGGCCTGTTGAGCGGCGTGCTGCGCCGCCGCGCCTCGCCCGGCTGAAACACGCAGCCCGGCGCACCGGCCGGGCCACCGCTCACAGCAGCAGCTTGCCGGCAAACACCACCGGACCGGTGGGTGTGCCGGTGGGTGAGCCACCGGGCGGCTCCACGCTGACCGCCAGCGCCGCCGTGTTGCGCGCGTCCAGCAGTGCCGCAGGCAGCCTGTCGCGCCGGATCACGGTGGCGCCGGCGGCGGAAATCAGGCCCAGCGAGCGCGGCGCACCACTGGGCGGCACGGCCCACAGTTCCAGCACCTTGTCCGACGCCAGGGCCACCGTTTGCAGCGGCCTCGTGACCAGGGCCCGGCCGTCACCGCTGACGCTGGCCACGATGCTGGCCATGGCCGGTCCGCCGGCCTCGGTGCCCTGCAGCACCAACAGCACCGGCGGCAGGTCGGGCCGGGGATTGGCCAGCAACAGCGCCATGCCCAGCGCGGCCACACCGGCCAGGCCCGAGGCCGTGCGCCAGAAGGCCAGGCCACGCCACCAGGGCTGGGCCAATGTGGCGCCGGCGGCGGGCTCCGGCCACAGCCGCTGCGCGATGGCCGACCAGGTTCCGGGCGGCGGCGCCACTTCAAGCACCACGGTGGTCAGCGGCATCAGCCGCGCCTGCCAATCGGCCACCGCGCGGCGCAGTGCGGGGTGACCAGGCAACAAGACTTCAAATCGGCGGCGGGCCGGGCCACGCAGCGTGCCGGCCACATATTGCGCGGCCAGCGCGTCGGCCAGAGCGGGTCGGGCGTAGTCCATGCTCAGCCCCCTGCCTGGTTCAGTTGCGCCGGGTCATCGCGTTCAACGGCACGCTCCAGGCAGCCCTTGAGCGCCATCAGCGCGCGGCGAACCCAGCTTTTGACGGTGCCCAGCGGCTCGCACAGGCGCTCGGCCACTTCGGCATGCGACAGCCCGTCAAAGAAGGCCAAGGCCACGCTCTGGCGCTGGTTGGCGCTCAGACCCTGCATGCACTGCGCCAGCTGGCGGGCATCACTGGCCCGTTCGAGCAGCGCGGCCGGGCCGGGCGTCTCGTCGGCCATGTGCTCCAGCAGATCGGGCCGGTCATCGTCGTCGTCACGGTGCAGGCTGTCCATGCGCGGCTGGGACTTGGCCCGGCGCAGGCTGTCGATGGCCTTGTTGCGGGCAATGTGGGTCAGCCAGGTCAGGGGTTGCGACTGCTGGGCATCGAAGCTGCCAGCGGCCCTCCAAGCGCTGACGTACACCTCTTGCAGCAGATCTTCGGCCACCCCCCGGTCACGCTGGATGCGCAGGAGCACGGCAAATAAATGGCCACTGCTGAGCTGGTAGAGCTGGGCAAAAGCTTCGCGGTCACCCAGTGCCGAGCGCGACAGCAGCTGAGACAGATCGCGGCTGCGCTGGCTCCAGTCTTCGATGGCTGTTTTCATGAGGAGAGGTGAATTGACTGTCGCTGCGACGGGCACTGCCTACAATTCAGGCGCCTGCTCTGTGCCACCGGGTCCGGCCGGCCCGGCGGTCCATTGTGGTCCATCATCGACAAGCCAGGCATCGCGTCGGGCGACCTGATGGCGGTTGGCGGCGGCAGCAGTGAAGTCATGGCCATGGAGATCCTTGGGTTTCTGGTTACTTCTACGGCCGCCAGGCCAAGCCAGATGCAGCCGAACGCCGCTGGCCCGCCATTCGCGGCCAAAACCGCGCCTTTGCGCACGAACCGACGCCGCAGCGCCACCACCCATCAACCGCCCAGTCCAGCCATGCCACGCAGCAAACCGCAGACCGCTCACCTGATGGCCTCGCCACAAGACCTGGAGAACCAGTTCTACGAGGCCCTGCGCGAGGCCGACCTGGACAAGCTGATGGGCCTGTGGGCCGACGACGACGAGGTCATCTGCGTGCACCCCGGGGGCCCGCGCCTGGTGGGGCCATTGGCGATCCGGGTGGGCTTCGAGGCGATGTTCGCCAATGGCCGCATCCTGGCCCAGCCCGAGCGGGTGCGCCGCCTGCACACGCTGGAGGTGGCGGTGCACAACCTGGTGGAACGCATCGAGCTGCACACCGAGCAGGGCCCGCGCACCGGCTATGTGCTGGCCACCAATGTCTACCTGAAGACGGCCCAGGGCTGGCGCATGGTGGCCCACCATGCCAGCCCCGGCACCGCGCAGGAGACGCCCGAGATCAGCGAGGCGCCGGCGGTGCTGCATTGAGGCCGGCCGGGCCGGGTTCGCCGCGCTGATGCAGGACTTCCGTGCCCCCTGGTGGCTGCCCGGCGGCCATGCCCAGACCATCTGGCCGGCCCGGCTGGCGCGCCGCCATCCGCCCGCCGCCCGCGCACCGCGCTACCGGCGCGAGCGCTGGACCACGCCCGACGGCGACTTCATCGACGTCGACCACCTCGACGAGGGCGCCGCGCCGGACGCCCCGCTGCTGGTGCTGTTCCACGGGCTGGAGGGCTCGTCGCAGGGCGCCTATGCACTGGCCTTCGCGCATTGGGCCCGGCAGCAGGGCTGGCAGTACACGGTGCCGCACTTCCGCGGCTGCTCGGGCGAACTGAACCTGGCGCCGCGCGCCTACCACTCGGGCGATCATGAAGAGATCGGCTGGATCCTGCGCCGCCTGCGCGAGCGCCACCCGGCGGCCGCCGGCC
>JANOWE010000232.1:0-14055 GCA_031417735.1 Betaproteobacteria bacterium | reverse complement strand
TCGTCAGCCTGGGCTTCAATTTGCTGGGCGACGGGCTGCGCGACGCGCTGGACCCGAAGGCCACACCATGATGGCGGTGCCATGACTGCCGCAGCATGAACGACACACCGTTGCTGGTGGTGGACGACCTGCGCGTGGCCTACCCCGCGCGCGACCGCAGCATGACCGAGGTGGTGCGCGGCGTGGGCTTCACGCTGGGCCGTGAGCGCCTGGGCATCGTCGGCGAATCGGGTTCGGGCAAGAGCCAGACCGGCCGCGCCATCCTGGGCCTGACCGCGCCGGGCGGCGTGGTCAGCGCCAGGACGCTGAACTTCGACGGCATCGACCTGCTGCGCTGCCCACCCGCGCAACGCCGGTCACTGCGCGGCGGACGCATCGCGATGGTGCTGCAAGACCCGAAGTACTCGCTCAACCCGGTGCTGACGCTGGGTGCGCAGATCACCGAGACGCTGCGTGCGCACCAGCCGGTGTCGCGCCGGGAAGCACAGCGCCGCATGCTGGACGCACTGGCCCAGGTGCAGATCGACGACCCCGAGCGCGTGGCGCGGCTGTACCCGCACGAGGTCTCGGGCGGCATGGGCCAGCGCGCGATGATCGCGATGATGTTGATCGCCGGGCCCGAGCTGTTGATCGCCGACGAGCCGACCTCGGCGCTGGACGTGACCGTGCAGCAAGAGCTGCTGACCATCCTGGACCGGCTGGTCAGCGCGCGCGGCATGGGCCTGCTGTTGATCTCGCATGACCTGCGCCTGGTGGCCAGCTTCTGTGATCGTGTGCTGGTGATGGTTGGCGGCCGGGTGGTGGAAACGCTCGATTCCGGCCGACTGGACCAGGCCACGCATCCCTACACCCAGGGCCTGCTGAACTGCCTGCCGCAGCTGGGCGCGCCGCGCCATCCGCTGCCCACGCTGAACCGGCAGGCCTCGTGGGCCGAGCGATGAGCGCGGCCGCCACCGGGGCTCACCGTGCGCAGCCCCTGGGCATCAGCGGCGAGGGCCTGCGCGTGGACTACGGCAGCTTCACCGCGCTGCATGCCACCTCGCTGCGGGTGGCGCCGGGTGAGCGCCTGGGCATCGTCGGTGAATCGGGCTCGGGCAAGAGCACGCTGCTGCGCGCGCTGTGCGGCCTGGCGCCGCTGGCCGCCGGCCGGGTGCAGCTGCTGGGCCGCGATGGCGGGCATGCCGGTCACCCGGGCCTGGGCAGCAAGGCCTTCCGGCGCCAGGTGCAGATGGTGTTTCAAGACCCCTACGGCAGCCTGCACCCACGGCAGACCGTGGACCGCATGCTGGCCGAGCCGCTGGCCATCCATGGCCTGAAGGATGCCGATGACCGCATCGCCCAGGCCCTGGCCGACGTGGGCCTGGGGCCGGCTTACCGTTTTCGCTATGCCCACCAGCTCTCGGGCGGCCAGCGCCAGCGGGTGGCCATTGCCCGCGCGCTGATCCTGCAGCCGCAGGTGCTGTTGCTGGACGAGCCGACCTCGGCGCTGGACGCCTCCGTGCAGGCCGAGCTGCTGAACCTGCTGGAATCGCTGCACCAGCGCCGGGGCCTGAGCTTCGTGCTGGTCAGCCACGACCTGGCCGTGGTCACCCATTTGTGCAGCCGGCTGATGGTGATGCGCCAGGGCCGCGTGGTGGAATGGCTGTCGTCCTGCGACCTGGCCAGCCACCGCGTGCAGGCCGATTACACCCGGGCGCTGATGGTCGCGTCTTCAGGCTTCCAGCGCCAAGCGCCTTCGCCATGAAATTCATGTCCCTGATGCTGAAACATCGGCTCGCCCGGGCGCTGGCCATCGTCGGCCTGGGCGCGGCTGCGCTGCCAGCGCTGGCCCAGTCGCAGCTGCCACCTGCCGTGCTGGAAGCCCTGGCCCAGGCCCAGTTGCCGGTCGATGCGCTGGCCGCCACCGTGCTGCCGGTGTTCGGCCCTGGCCCGCGCTGGTTGCACCAGGCTGACCGGGCGATGCAGCCGGCGTCGGTCATGAAGCTGGTCACCAGCATCGTGGCGCTGGACCGCATCGGCCCCAACCACCGGGGCAGCACCGAGCTGTGGACCCGCGCAGCGCGGGGCGGTGCCGCCAGCGACAGTCTGCTGGGCGACCTGGTGCTGCGCGGCGGCGCCGATGTGGAGTTCGGTCTGCCGCAACTCTGGGCGCTGCTGCTGGAGCTGCGCGAGAGCGGCATTGCGCAGATCGACGGCAACATCGTGCTCGACCGGCTGCTGTTCAACCCGCCCCGGCCCGACATCGGCGTGCCGCCCTTCGACGACCAGCCCGAGTTTCCCTACAACGTGGTGCCCGATGCGCTGCACCTCACGGGCAGCCTGGTCGAGGTGGCGCTGGCGTCCGACGGCCAGACCATCAGCGCGCACACCGTGCCGGCGCTACCGGCGCTGACCATCGACACCAGTGAGCTGCGCTTCACCGAGCGCGCCTGCCGCAACTGGGACAAGGACTGGGTCACGCCGCCTCGGAGGGTGCTCGACGCCGACGGCACGCTGCGGGTGGTCTTGCAAGGCGGCTTCCCGCGCCACTGCAGTCAGCGCCAGGCGTTGCAGCTGATCGACCGCAACGCGCTGGCCGAGCGCCAGCTGCGCTGGATCTGGCAAAGCCTGGGCGGGCGCTGGAACGGCCGTGTGCTGGAGGCTGAGCGCGCGCTGGTGCCGGCGCTGCCGGCGATACCGCTGCCATTGGCCGGGCTGCAGCTTCCGGCCGCAGCGCTGACGGCGGCCACGGCGGCGGCCGCCGCCATGCCTGGCGACGCCGACGCCCCGCGCCTGCTCGCCCGCCACCAGGCCCGGCCCTGGGGCGAGCTGCTGCGTGAAGTGAACAAGCGCAGCGACAACGCCTACACCCGCATGCTCTACCTGCTGCTCGGCGTCAACGCCATGGCCGCCGAGCCCGGCACGCCCACCGCGACCTTGGCCGCGCGGGAGGTACAGCGCTGGCTGCAGGCCCAGCGCATCGCCAGCGCCGGGCTGGTGCTGGACAACGGCTCGGGCCTGTCGCGCAGCGAGCGCATCAGCCCGCGCCAGCTGGCGATGATGCTGCAGACCGCGCAGCAGGGGCCTTGGGCCAGCGAGCTGATGATGAGCCTGCCGCTGGCCGGCGTGGACGGCAGCATGCGCAACCGGCTCAAGGCCAGTCCGGCCGGCGGCTGGGCGCGCATCAAGACCGGGTCGCTGCGCAACGTGGTGGCGCTGGCCGGCTATGTGCCCGACCCGCAGGGCCGGCTGTGGGCGGTGGCGGCGATGATCAACCACGATCAGGCCAGTGCCGGGCGGCCGGCGCTGGACGCCTTGCTGGACTGGGTGGCACGCGGCGGCATGGGCGCCCGCGCCATGCCGCTGCCCGGACCAG
The DNA here is from genome assembly GCA_031417735.1 of Betaproteobacteria bacterium. Classification (GTDB taxonomy): domain Bacteria; phylum Pseudomonadota; class Gammaproteobacteria; order Burkholderiales; family Burkholderiaceae_C; genus Pseudaquabacterium. The sequence goes on along the minus strand of JANOWE010000232.1, from coordinate 10,700 downwards.
CCGAGGGCCTGAATCCACGCCCGGCTGTGTCGGCGGGCAAGGCCTGCCCCGGCCGCAAAGACCGCAGACCACCATGCTGAACGACCACCCGCTGCAGTGCCTGCTGGCCGCAGCGGCCTGAAAGTGGCGAACGGCACCCTCGGCTGGACCGGCCATCTGCGGCTGGACTACCGCCATGACGACGGCCGCACCACCGCGCTCGACCGCCACCATGGCCCGCTGCGTGTGCTGCAGCGGCTGTACCCCGAAGGCCCGGCGATCTGCCACCACGTGCTGGTCCACCCCCCCGGCGGTGTCGTGGGCGGCGACGTGCTGGCGCTGGACGCCACGCTGGCTGCGGGCAGCCACGCCCTGATCACCACGCCCGGCGCGACCCGCTTCTACCGCAGTGCGGGCGGCCTGGCGCAGCAGCGCGTCACGGCGCAAATCGGCCCCGGCGCGCGGCTGGAATGGCTACCGATGGAGGCCATTGCCTACCGCCGCTGCCGGGCCGAGAACCAGCTCAGCTTCCAGCTCGAAGCCGGCGCGCAGATGATCGGCTGGGACCTGTTGGCGCTGGGCCTGCCGGCTGCCGCCGAGCTGTTCGATGCGGGCCAGTTTCTGCAGCAGCTGAGCCTGCAGGCGCCAGGTCGGACGCGCTGGCTCGAACGTGGCCGCATCGACGGTCAGGACCGTGAATTGCTCGACGGCCCGCTGGGCCTGGCCGGTCAGTCGGTGCTGGGCACGATGTGGCTGGCCGATGGCCAGGCCATCGCGCGCGAACAGTGCGAGGCCTTGCTCGACGCTGCCCGCGCCCTGCTGCAGGCCAGCCCGCTGGCGGCCAGCGCCGGCGTCACCGCGCTGCAGCCCGGCCTGCTGGTGCTGCGTGTGCTGGCGCCTCGGGTGGAGCCGGCGATGCAGCTGCTGCAAGCGGTCTGGGCGGCCTGGCGCCAGCGCCACTGGGGCCTGGCGCCGGTGCCGCCCCGGTTGTGGCGCACATGAGCGCCACCGGCAGGGCCGGCCCTTGAGCCCGGCGGCCATCTGGCGGCTGGGCCTGCGCTTGCCCGCGCACCAGCGGGTGTTCGCCAGCTTCTTTCTCTACGCCTTTGCCATGGGCGGCTTCTATCCCCGGCTGGCCGAGCTGCAACTGCAGATGGGCGTGGCCGAAGGCGCGCTGGGGCTGGCGCTGATCGGCGCGTCCTGCGGCACGCTGCTGTCGCTGAGCTGCTCGGCCCCGCTGGTCGCGCGCTGGGGCCACCGCCGCACGCTGCTGGGCCTGCTCTTGCTGCTGCCCCTGTGCTACGCCGTGGCAGCGCATGCCAGGGGCCCGTGGGCACTGTTCTTCAGCCTGTTTCCGGCCGGCCTGTGCATGGGCACGGTCGAGATCGTGGTCAACCTCGAGGCCGACCGGGTCGAGCATGCCGGGGGTCGCCGCATCATGAACCGCGCCCATGCGTTCTGGAGCCTGGGTTTTTTTGCCGCCGGTGCGCTCAGCGCAGGCGCTGCGCGTCTGGCGATCTCGCCCGCGCTGCAGCTGGCGGGGGTGGTGCCGCTGGTGGCGCTGCTCACGCTGCTGCTGTTGGGCCGCTTCAAGCCCGCCGCCCACCGACATGCGGCGGCGCCCGGCCCGGCCACCCGCTTTGCCCGGCCCAGCAGGGCGATCATGGGCCTGGTCATGCTGTCGCTGTCGGCGATGGTGCTGGAGGGCGCCAACATCGACTGGTCGGCGATCTACATGCGCGAGGTGTTCGGTGCCGGCGCCGCCACCGGGGCCATGGCCGTCACCCTGGGTGCCGGTGCGCAGGCGCTGCTGCGCTACAACGCCGACCCCTTTGTCGAGCGCCATGGCCCCTACCGCGTGGCGCGTGGCCTGCTGCTGGTGCTGAGCCTGGGCAACCTGCTGGTGGTGCTGGCGCCGTTTCAGGCTGTTGCGCTGCTGGGTTTTATGCTGATTGGCGCGGGCAGCTCGGTGATCTTTCCGCTGGCCATGTCGGCCGCCGCCCAGCGCCATGACCGGCCGGCCGAGGCCAATGTGGCGGCGCTGGCGCAGATCAGTTTTCTGGCCTTCCTGCTCGGGCCGCCGCTGCTGGGTTTCGTGGCGCAGCAACTTGGCCTGCGCTGGACCTTTGGCGTCGCGCTGCCGCTGGTGATGTTGAGCCTGGCCTACTGCCGCGCGCTGCGCCGCTGAGCTCAACGCACAAAGCGCGCCGGGTCAAACGGCGCGGCCGGCAGCGGTGGCGGCTCGCCGGTCATCATCGCGGCCAGCAACTGCGCACTGCCCGGGCCGGTGTTCAAGCCGATGTGCTGGTGGCCAAAGGCCAGCCACAGGCCGGGCCGGCCGGGCGCCGGGCCGATCGCCGGCCGGCTGTCGGGCAGGGTCGGGCGGCGGCCCAGCCAGGGCTGCTGGTCCAGCCTGGGGCCCAGGCTCAGGGCCTGACGCGCGGCCTGCTCGGCCAGGTTCAACTGGCTCAGGTCGGGCGGGGCGTCCAGGTCGGCCAGCTCCACGCCAGTGCTCAGGCGCAGGCCCTGCGCCATCGGTGAGAGCACATAGCCGCCGCCGGTGTCGACGATCGGGCGCTGCAGGACCGGGCCTGACGGCGCGCCTGGTGCCGGTCCGTAATGCATGTGGTAACCGCGCTCAAAGCCCAGTGGCACCGACAGCCCCAGGTGCTGCAGAAAGGTCTTGGACCAGGGCCCCAGCGCCAGCACCGCATGGCGCGCCGTGAAGCGCCGGCCTTGGCGGTCGGCCGCGCACCAGCATTCACCCTGGCGGGCCAAGGCCGCCACATCGCTGCGCAGGATCTGCCCGCCCCGCGCGACAAACAGCGCGGCATAGGCCTGCACCACGGCGCCGGGTGAGTCCACCGACCAGGCGTCCTGGACCCACAGCGCCCGGCTGAAGATTGGCGCCAGCGCGGGCTCCAGCGCCTGCAGGGCCGCGGCGTCCAACACTTCTGTCTGAACGCCGAAACGCTGGCAGGTGGCCCGCGCCAGCGCGCCGGCGGCCCAGGCGGGCGCGCTGCGGTACAGCATCAACCAGCCGTTGCGGCGCAGCCGGTGCAGCGCGCCGGCCTCGGCCAGCAGGCGCTCATGCTCGGCCATCGACAGGCCGATCAAGCCGTCCAGTGCCTGCAGCGTTTGTTCGAACACGCCGGGCCGGGCACTGGCCAGAAAACCCAGCGCCCAGCCCGCGTTGCGCGCCAGGTAGGCCGGGCGGTAGCGAAACGATGTCGAGCGGTTTTGCAGCAGCGTGGGCAAGCCTGCCCACAGCCCGGGGTGGTTGAAGGGCAGCAGGGAACTGCGCGTCAGCACCCCGGCATTGCCGTACGAGGTCTGCGTTCCCGGCGTCTCGCGGTCGATCAGTTGCACCCGCCAGCTCCGTTGCTGCAGGGCCAGTGCCACGCTGACGCCGACGATGCCGGCGCCGACGACCAGCGCGCTGTGGGGGTCAGGGGTGGACATGTTTGTGGCGCGGCGGGTGGCCTGCGCATTGTGTGCGGCCGGTCACAGGCTGCACACTGCAGGCCATGGCAGCGCTGCGTGGGTTGCATGGCATCGGGCGGACTTCAGCCCAGGCCCTGGGCCTGGCGCTGGCCTTGGCCTTGGCCGCTGCGCTGACCATCGCCGCCGAGCCCTGGCTCGACCTGGAGCAGGACATCGGCCTGGCCTGGCTGTACTCCGCGCGTGGCCCGGCGCTGGTGCCGCCCGAGGTGCTGGTGGTGGCCATCGACGAAGCGGCCACCCTGGCCCTGGGCCAGCCGAGCAGCCCGCGCGACTGGCCACGCAGCCTGCATGCCGAACTGGTGCAGGCGCTGGCCCAGGCCGGTGCCCGCTTGATCGTGTTCGACATGAGTTTCGAGCTGCCGTCCGGCCAGCCCGCGCGTGACCTGGTGCTGGCCCGGGCGATGGGCAAGGCGGGCAATGTGCTGGTCACCGACCCGCTGCGCAAGAGCAGCCAGCCGCTGCACGACGCACGCGGCCGGGCCTTGGCGCAGGTGACGGTGGAAACCACCCTGCCGCCGATACCGGCCATCGCCGAGGCGGTCTGGGGCCATGCGCCCTTCATGCTGCCCAAGGCGGCGCGGGTCGACGCCTACTGGACCTTTCGCAACCGCGACATCGACGCACCGACGTTGCCGGTGCTGGCGCTGAGTGCCTGGGCCGCCCTTGCGCCGCCCGACGAGCGCGCCGCGCAGATCGACCAGGTTCAGGCCCGCCGCCAGCGCCTGCATGCCGAGGCCGACGCCAGTTACCTGTGGCTGTATGGCCCGCCGCGAACCGTGCCCACGCTGGGCTACGACCAGGTGCTGCAGCGCGGGCGCGACGTGTCGACCACGCCGCTGCGGGACCTGGTCGGCGGCAAGGCCGTGTTCATCGGCTTCTCGGCCAGCACGCCCGGCGGCCAGGACCGGCTGCGCGACGACCACCGCACCGTGTTCAGCCAGGACGACGGCCTGAACATCAGCGGCGTGGAACTGGCGGCCACCGCCTTCGCCAACCTGCTGCATGACCGGCCCCTGCGGCCGCTGACCGCGCCCCAGCGGCTGGCCGTGGCCGGCGCCTGGGCGCTGCTGCTGGCGCTGCTGTGCACGGTGCTGCGGCCGGCGTGGGCCATGCTGGTCAGCACCGTGCTGGCCGCTGCATGGCTGTGGTGGGTGCTGCGGTGTTTCAGCCAGCAGGCCTGGTGGTGGCCGTCGGTGGTGCCGCTGGCCGTGCAATGGCCGCTGGCGCTGTTTGCCGGCACCTGGCTGCATTACCGCCGCACCGAGCGCGAGCGGGCGCTGCTCAAACGCAGCTTCGGCTACTACCTGCCTGGCGCTTTGGTCGACCAGTTGTCGCTGGGCGGCGGTGGCGGCGCGATGACCGAGTCCAACCGCGTGGTCTACGGCAGTTGCCTGTCCAGCGACGCCAGCAAGTACACCAGCCTGGCCGAGAACATGGACCCGGCCAGCCTGGGCCGGCTGCTCAACGACTACTACGCCGAGCTGTTCGTGCCGGTCGAGCGCAGCGGCGGTCAGGTGGTGGACGTGGTGGGCGACGCGATGGTGGCGATCTGGGTCGCCCCCGAGGCGGCGATGCAGGCCCGACGCCAGGCCTGCGAGGCCGCGCTGACCATCGCCTCGGCGATTGACCGCTTCAACCAGGCCCGGCCCGGCCAGCCGGTGATGGAAACCCGCTTCGGCCTGCATTGCGGCGAGCTGATGGTCGGCAACGTGGGCGCATCGCGGCACTATGAGTACCGCGCCGTGGGCGACATCATCAACACCGCCTCGAGGCTGGAGGGGCTGAACAAGCCGCTGGGGACGCGGCTGCTGGCGTCGGCCGACACCGTGGCGGGGCTGCCCGGCCTGAGCGTCCGGCCGCTGGGCGCCTTCCTGCTGGTCGGCAAGGCCAAGGCTGTGGCGGTGGTTGAACTGCGCGGCCTGGCCGCCGCCGCCAGCGCGCAGGACCGGGCCTTGTGTGTGGCCTTCGCCCAGGCCCTGCAGCACTATGGCGACCGGCAATGGCCGGCCGCCACGATGGCCTTGTTGCAGCTGCTGCAGCGCTGGCCCGACGACGGGCCGGCTTTGTTCTACCTGCAGCGCTGCAGGCAACTGCTGACCGAGCCGACCGAGGCGAACTGGAGCCCGGTCGTGACCATGACGGTGAAGTGACGCCCTCTGCGTGCATGAAATGGCCCCACGCGCTGATCCCATGTATTGACTAGGCACCGCTGCCGCTTTTGCCGGTCTCTGGCGTAAGCTCGATTCGCCCGCCGTCGACATGGTGTCTTGCCTGCACCGCGCCCGTAGAAGTGGGCTTCGCGTTCCGAAGACCTTCATGCCGATCGCGCCCCATTTCCCGCCGTCTCCGCCGTCCCTGCCATCGCCCGAGTCATCCGGCCATCACCTGGCTGGCCGCCTCTGCGCCCAGGTGCTCGCCCTGCTGCTGGCGCTGGGCCAGACCCCGGCCGCCGCGCAGCAGCCGCTTTGTGCACCGGTGCTGGCCCATGTGGTCGCCCTTTCGTCGTCAGTGCCCGGCTCGGTTCAATGGCGCCGTTCCGGCAGCGACTGGCTTGACGCGCAGCCCGGCAGCCTGCTGTGCGCCGGTGACACGGTGCGGGTGCTGCGCCACGGTCAGGCCACGCTGCGCTTGAGCAACGACAGCACGCTGCGGCTGGACCAGTTCACCACGCTGGTCCTGGCCCCGCCCGACAGCCGCCGCGCCACGCTGATCGAGCAGCTCAGCGGCCGCCTGCATGTGATGACCCGCACGCCGCGCGCCTTCAGCATCAAGACGCCCTTCGTCAACGCCAACGTGCAGGGCACCGAGTTTGCGGTCCTGCTTGAGGCCGACCGGGCCACGGTGGCGGTGGTGGAAGGCCAGGTCGAGATGGCCAACCAGGCCGGCAGCCTGCTGCTGGGCCCAGGCCAGGGCGGCAGCGCGGCGCAGGGTCAGGCACCGCGCGGCGACCTGGGCATCCGGCCCGCCGACGCGGTGGCCTGGGCGCTGTATGTGCCGGCCGTGCTCGAGCCCGTGCTGGCCGACGCCGATCTGTCCGGCACCAATCCGCCCAGCGCCGCGCCCGCCGCCGCACGCTGGCTGAGCCAACGCGCGGCCATGCTGCTGCAACTGGGCCAGCTGGAAGAAGCCACGCCGCTGCTGGCGCAGGCCCTGCAGCGCCAGCCCGGCCACAGCGCGGCGCTGGCCCTGCAGGCGGTGGTGGCGGTGGCGCGCAACAACAAGCCGCTGGCTCTGGATCTGGCCCGGCAGGCGCAGCAGAACGACCCGGCCTCGGCCGGCGCGCTGATCGCGCTGTCCTATGCCGAGCAGGCCCGCTTCCAGCTGCCGGCGGCGCTCGACCATGCGCGCCTGGCCGTGCAACTGGCCCCGTCCAACGCCCTGGCCCAGGCCCGGCGGGCCGAGCTCGCCCTGTCGCTGGACCTGCAGGCCGAGGCGCTGGCCGCCGCCCGGCAGGCCGTGCAACTCAGGCCCGGCCTGGCCAGAAGCCACAGCGTGCTGGGTTTTGCGCATCTCACGCGCGGCCAGACAGCTGCTGCCCGCGCGGCGTTCGAGCAGGCCATCGCACTCGACCCCGCCGACCCCCAGCCGCGCTTGGGCCTGGGCCTGGCGCGCATCCGCGCAGGTGCGCTGGCCGAAGGCCGCGAGCAGATCGAGATCGCCACCATGCTCGACCCCGGCCGCTCGCTGTTGCGCAGCTATCTGGGCAAGGCTTACCACGAAGAAGGCCGCGACGCCCGTGCCGCGACCCAGTTTGCGCTGGCCCGCGAACGTGATCCGCAGGACCCCACGCCCGAGCTGTACAGCGCGCTGATGGCGCAATCACAGCAGCAGCCGGTGACGGCCTTGCTGGCGCTGGAGCGCGCGGTGGCGCTGAACGACCAGCGTGCGGTGCAGCGTTCACGCCAGCTGCTTGACCAGGACCTGGCCGCGCGCGCCGTCAGCCAGGCCCAGATCTACCGCGCGCTGGGCTTTGACCAGCTGGCCGTGCTGCAGGCAGCCACCGCGCTGAACCTCGACCCCACCGACGCCAGCGCCCACCGCTTCCTGGCCGACGGCTACCAGGGTCAGCTGCGCACCGAGGCCGCACGCTCGGCCGAGCTGCTGCAGGCCCAGCTGCGCCAGGGCCTGGGCCTGAACCAGTTGCAGCCGCTGCCGCTGCGCGGTGCCATGGCCATCACCGAATCGCTGGCCCCGGGCAACGCCGGGGGTTGGGAGTTCAGCCCGCTGTTCACCCGCAACCAGCTGCTGACCCGGCTGGACGCGGTGGTGGGCCATGCCGGGCAGCGCGGTGGCCAGCTGTTCGTCTCCGGCCTGCACGATGCGCTGGCCTACAGCCTGGTGCTGGGCCAGCAGCGCAGCGACGGACTGCGTGCCAACAACGACCAGACCCAAACCCTGGGCAGCGCCTTTGTGCAGTGGGCGGCCACACCGTCGCTGCGGCTGCAGGCCGAATGGCGCGACGAGCGGGTGAAACAAGGCGATCTGTCGTCGCGCTTCGACCGCGACGACTTCCACCCCACGCTGCGCGACGATCTGAGCCTGCGCAGCCTGCGCCTGGGCGCCTACTGGCAGATCAGCCCGCGGTCCGAGTTGCTGGCCTCGGCGGTGGCCGGCCGCGGCCATGAGCGGCTGTACCTGAGCGATAGCCCGAATGACGGCACCGATGACCGCGAGCGCCTGCAGTCGCTGGAACTGCAATACGCCCAGCGCGGCGCAGCCTACGTGGCGCTGGGTGGGTTGTCGGCCTACCGCAACCGCATCAGCATCACCGACGTCGATGGCAGCGCCAGTCAGGACATTCGCGAAAGCACCGCCTATGGCCTGCTCAGCCTGACGGGACTTCACGCCGGCCTGGTGCCCCAGCTCGGCCTGAGCCTGGACCAGTTCGAGCAGCCGGGCTTGAGCATCCGTCAGTGGAGCCCGAAGCTGGGCCTGGTCTGGACCCTGGCCGGCGGCACCACGCTGCGGCTGGCGGCCTTCAAGGGCGTCAAGCGCAGCTTCGTGGCCAACCAGACGCTGCAGCCCAGCCAGTTTGCCGGCTTCAACCAGTTCTTCGACGACCCCAACGGCAGCCGCTACCGCCGTGTCGGCCTGGGCGTCGATCAGCGTCTGTCGGCCGGCAGCTTTGTCGGTGCCGAATGGTCAAGGCGCCAGATCGACGTGCCGGGCTTTGTCGGTGAGCCCGATTTCCGCTGGACCGAGCGCATGGCCCGGATCTATGTCTACCAGTTGCTGGGCCCCGGCTTCAGCGCCACCGCCGAGCTGCAGCATGAAGCTTTGCGGCGCCCACCCGAATTCACCGACTTCGAAGGCTTCACGGTGTTGGACACGGTGTTCCTGCCGCTGGGTCTGCGCTGGCATGGGCCCGGGCCCTGGTCGGCGGGCATCAAGCTCACGGCGGTGCACCAGCGCCTGCGCTATGAAGACCGTCATTTCGACCTGCAGGACGGCCGCTCAAACTTTGTGGTGGCCGACCTCAGCCTGGCCTACCGCTTGCCCAACCGCGCCGGCCAGATCTCGCTGGAGGCGCGCAACCTGTTCAATCAGCAGCACCGCTACCAGGAGCTGACCTTCTTTTCCAGCCCGCGCTTGGCGCCGGGGCGGCTGGTGCTGCTGCGCGGCAGTCTGGTGTTCTGAAGTCGCCGCCCAGCGGTGGCGATGCTTGTGTGTGGGTCAACGATCAACGAAAGGCAAAACCATGACCGAATTCAAGGACCAGAACGGCGACTCCATCCCCGGCCTGCCGGTATCGGCCATCTTCATCGACGGCGAAGGCAAGGTCGTGGCGGTGACGCAAATCGTCGAGGCGACGAGGATCAACGGTGTGAAGCTCCTGTCCGGGTGTCTGCCCGGCCCGGCCGACCCGAAAGAGCGGGTGATCGAAGTCACGGCGACCATCACCCGGAATCCACTCGCCTGCGACGATTCGCCGCTGAGCTACATCACCGCGGTGAAGTACTGCACCGACAAGTTGGGCAACCGCGTCGTCTGCCCGCCCAGAAGCTGATTTGCCTGCCCGGCGCCGCCGGGCAGCGGTTCAGACATGCATGGCCGCGGCCACGCCCAGCGCCACGCCGACCGTGGCCACGCCGTACATGCCCCATTGCAGCCACCGGCGCCGCGTCAGCAGTGCAATGGCCGCCAGCGCGATCGACACCTGAAGCGCGGTGGTGGCCTGGGCCCAGCGGTGGTGGTTGTGCAGCTGCGCGTCGGACTGCTGGTCCCAGTCGGTGCTCTGCTTTTCCAGCTTTTCGGCGGCGAGCTTGATCTCGGCCTTTTCCGTCTTGTAGCGGGTCACCTCGTCGCGGTAGCCGGCGCGCTTGTCCTCGGGCGACAGCACCACGGCCAGTTCGGCCAGGTTCTGCTTGCTGCTCTTGGCCTGGTAGAAGTTCCACTGGTTGGAGGCCTCGGTCTTCTTGATCGCCGCGTTGTTCTTGAACAGACCGGCATTGGCCTGGGTGGCGCCACCCATGTACGAGAACAGCGCGCCCACCGTGGCCAGCAGCGCGGTCACGACCGCAATGGTGCCGGAAAAGCGGTCTTTGCTGCCATGCTGGGCCACATGTTCGAGCTCGTGGTCGTGCGGGCCGTGAACGTGAAAACCGTCTCCTGACATAAGGCTCCTCTGGGTATTGGATGGGTGGCGATCAGCGGCAGATTGTGCCGCGCGATCGTCACTTTTTGGCCCCGCCAGGAACTCAAATCGCCATGCGCTGGCGCACCCCGTCGCGGGCCATGTTCGCGCCCCGGCCGCGCTGCACGATTTCGCCCCGCTCCATCACCAGGTACTGATCGGCCAGCTCCTCGGCAAAGTCGACATACTGCTCGACCAGCACGATGGCCATGGTCTTGCGGTCGGCCAGCATGCGGATCACCCGGCCGATGTCCTTGATGATGCTGGGCTGTATGCCCTCGGTCGGCTCGTCCAGCATCAGCAGCCTCGGACCCGGCGCCAGCGCGCGGGCGATGGCCAGCTGCTGCTGCTGGCCGCCGGACAGGTCGCCGCCGCGGCGGTGCAGCATCTGTTTGAGCACCGGAAACAGCTCGAACAGTTCGGCCGGGATGCGGCTGCCGCCAGGCCGGCTGGCCAGGCCCATCAGCAGGTTGTCTTGCACCGACAGGCGCGAAAAGATCTCGCGCCCCTGCGGCACATAGCCCACACCCTGGCGCACCCGTTCGTAGGCGGTGGCGCGGGTGATGTCGGCGCCGTCGAGCAG
>JANOWE010000231.1:0-2089 GCA_031417735.1 Betaproteobacteria bacterium | reverse complement strand
GACCATTGCAGCGCCATCCGCGCCGTGCTGGCCGGTGGCCGGGTCGGCCACACCTACAACGTGGGCGGCTGGAACGAGATGCCCAACCGCGACATCGTGCAGGCCGTGTGCAGCCTGCTGGACGAGCTGCGGCCCAGCGCGGCCGGGCCCTATGCACGGCTGATCAGCCATGTGACCGACCGCCCCGGCCACGACCGGCGCTACGCGATTGATGCCCGCAAGATCGAGCGTGAACTGGGCTGGCGGCCGGCGCAGACCTTTGCCTCGGGCATCCGCAAGACGGTGAACTGGTACTTGGCCAACCCCGACTGGGTGGCCAACGTTCAAAGCGGCGCCTACCGCGACTGGGTGGGCCAGCAGTACGGCGCGGGCTCAGCGGCAGCGCAGGCGGCGGCATGAAGATCCTGCTGCTGGGCTGCCGGGGCCAGGTGGGCTGGGAGCTGCAACGCGCGCTGGCACCGCTGGGCGAGCTGACAGCGCTGGACTTCGACAGCCCCGGCTTGAGCGCCGATTTCAGCCAGCCCGAATCCCTGGCCGCCACGGTGCAGGCCCTGCGGCCGCAAATCATCGTCAATGCCGCCGCCCACACGGCGGTGGACCAGGCGCAGGCCGAGCCCGACCTGGCGCGGCGCATCAACGCCACCGCACCGGCGGTGCTGGCGCGCGAGGCGGCGGCGCTGGGCGCCACGCTGCTGCACTACAGCACCGACTATGTGTTCGACGGCTCGGGTGATGCGCCGCGCGCGGAAGACGCCGCCACCGGCCCGCTCAATGTCTACGGCCAGACCAAGCTCGAAGGCGAGCTGGCGATCCGCGCCAGCGGCTGCCGCCACCTGATCCTGCGCACCAGCTGGGTCTATGCCGCGCGCGGCGGCAACTTCGCCCGCACCATGCTGCGCCTGGCCGCCGAGCGTGATGCGCTGACCGTCATCGACGACCAGATCGGCGCGCCCACGGGCGCCGACCTGCTGGCCGACATCAGCGCCCATGCCCTGCGCGCGCTGGCCGCCAACCCGGCGCTGGCCGGCACCTACCACGCGGTGGCCGCCGGCCAGACCAGCTGGTTCGGCTATGCGCAGCTGGTGATCGAGACCGCGCGCGCCCTGGGCCAGCCGGTGAAGGTGGCGGCCGATGCGCTGCGGCCGGTGCCCAGCAGCGCCTTCAAGACGGCGGCGCAGCGGCCGCTGAACTCGCGCCTGGACACAAGCCGGCTGCAGCAGACCTTCGGCCTGACGCTGCCGCCCTGGCAACAGGGCGTGCAGCGCTTGCTGACCGAAATCCTGAACTGACCTGAACTGAACTGAACCGAATTGACCGGGGCCGTGGGCACCGTGGGAGAACAACGATGAAACGCAAGGGCATCATCCTGGCCGGGGGCTCCGGCACCCGGTTGCACCCGGCCACGCTGGCCATCAGCAAGCAGTTGCTGCCGGTCTACGACAAGCCGATGGTCTATTACCCGCTGAGCACGCTGATGCTGGCCGGCATCCAGGACATCTTGCTGATTTCCACGCCGCAAGACCTGCCGCGCTTCGAGGCGCTGCTGGGCGACGGCAGCCGCTGGGGCCTGAACCTGAGCTACTGCGTGCAGCCCAGCCCCGACGGGCTGGCGCAGGCCTTCATTCTGGGCCGGCGTTTTGTCGACAACCAGCCCAGCGCGCTGGTGCTGGGCGACAACATTTTTCACGGCCACGACCTGCAGCCGCTGCTCAAGCGCGCCAACGCCCGCGACAGCGGTGCCACCGTGTTTGCCTACCATGTGCAAGACCCCGAGCGCTACGGCGTGGTGGCCTTCGACGCCCAGCGGCGCGCGCTCAGCATCGAAGAAAAGCCAGCCCGGCCGCAGAGCAACTACGCCGTCACCGGGCTGTACTTCTACGACCAGCAGGTCTGCGACATTGCCGCCGGCATCCAGCCCAGCGCGCGCGGTGAACTGGAGATCACGGCGGTGAACGCGGCCTACCTGGCGCAGCAGCAACTGAGCGTGGAGATCATGGGCCGGGGCTTTGCCTGGCTCGACACCGGCACCCACGACAGCCTGCTCGAAGCCAGCCAGTTCATCGCCACGCTGGAAAAGCGCCAGGGCCTG
>JANOWE010000230.1:0-6128 GCA_031417735.1 Betaproteobacteria bacterium | reverse complement strand
GCCGGCGACCGGGTGCGCGCCATCATGGACCGGCTGAAGATGCCCGAAGGCGAGGCCATCGAGGCCGGCATCGTCAGCCGCAGCATCGAAGGCGCGCAGCGCAAGGTCGAGGCGCGCAACTTCGATGTCCGCAAGCAGCTGCTGGAATACGACGACGTCAGCAACGACCAGCGCAGGGTCATCTACCAGCAGCGCAACGAGATCCTCGAATCCAGCTCGGTGCTCGAACAGATCACCAACCTGCGCAAGAGTGCGCTCAGCGGCGTGGTGCGCGAGCATGTGCCGGCGCAAAGCGTGGAAGAACAGTGGGATCTGGCTGCGCTGGAGGCCACGCTGGCCGCTGAGTGGCAAGTGCCGGTGTCGCTGGTGGCCGATGTCGAGCACAGCGAGACCATCACCGACGACGACGTGCTCGACAAGGTGGTTGCCGCCGGTGATGCTGCGTTTGCCACCAAGCTCGAACAGGTGGGGCTGGAGCAATTCAACCCCTTCATGCGCATGGTGCTGCTGCAGTCCATAGACAGCCACTGGCGCGAGCACCTGGCCGCGCTGGACTACCTGCGCCAGGGCATTCATTTGCGCGGCTACGCGCAGAAGAATCCCAAGCAGGAATACAAGCGCGAGGCCTTCGAGCTGTTCAGCCAGTTGCTCGACGTGGTCAAGACCGACGTCACACGATTGCTGCTGACGGTGCGCATCCAGAGCCAGGAACAGGTGGCCCAGGCCGCCGAGGCCCTGGAGGCCCAGGCGGCGAGGGTCGGCAACATGACCTACACGCACCCGAACGAGGATGGCAGCGTCAGCCAGAACAGCGACGCCGACCCTGCCGGGGACGTCCCGCGTGCGGGTCGCAACGACCCCTGCCCTTGTGGCAGTGGCAAGAAGTACAAGAGCTGCCACGGCAAGCTGGCTTGACCGCTGGCAGCGGGTGGGCGCTGCCGCCGTGCCCACGCGCACCGCCGCCGGCGGCGATGTCTGGCGCCTGTGCCCGGAAGCCAAGACTGGGTAGCCGCGCCTGATTGCGCCGTCGCCGCTCGGGCCACAAAGCCGCGCCTTACAATTTTTCGACGTGTTGTCTTCAGGATGGCCCCATGCCCGTGAACCTGCCCCCGATCGACCCATCGCAACTGCACGCCGTGCCTGGACTGCGCATCGGTGTGGCCCAGGCCGGTATTCGCAAGCCCAATCGCCATGACCTGCTGGTGATGTTGCTTGACGAAGCTTCGGCGGTGGCCGGCGTGTTCACCACCAACCGCTTCTGCGCCGCGCCGGTGCAAGTGTGCCGCGAACATCTGGCCGGTGGTGCGCAGGTGCGCGCGCTGGTGGTCAACACCGGCAATGCCAACGCCGGCACCGGTGCCGACGGCCTGGCCCATGCGCGGCAGACCTGTTCTGCGCTGGCCGAGCAACTGCGGGTGAGCGCCGAGCAGGTGCTGCCGTTCTCCACCGGCGTGATCTTGGAGCCGTTGCCGGTCGATCGCCTGGTGGCCGGTTTGCCCGCCGCCGTCGCCAACCTGCGCGCCGACAACTGGGCGCTGGCGGCGCAGGCCATCATGACCACCGACACCGTGCCCAAGGCCGCCAGCCGGCAGCTGACCATCGGCGGCAAGACGGTCACCATCACCGGCATCAGCAAGGGCGCGGGCATGATCAGGCCCAATATGGCGACCATGCTGGGCTATGTGGCCACCGACGCGGTGATCTCGGCCGCCGCGCTGCAGGCTCTGGTGCAAGAAGCGGCCGACCTGAGCTTCAACCGCATCACCATCGATGGTGATATGTCCACCAACGACTCGTTCATGCTGCTGGCCACGCAGCAGGCCGGCCATGGCCGCATCGAGTCGCTGGACAGCGACGACGGCCGCGCCCTGCGCGACGCGGTGGTGGCCGTGTCGCAGCAACTGGCCCAGGCCATCGTGCGTGACGGCGAGGGCGCGACCAAGTTCATCACCGTGCAGGTCGACGGTGGCAACCATGTCGAAGAATGCCGCAAGGTGGCCTATGCCATCGCCCATTCACCGCTGGTCAAGACCGCCTTCTTTGCCAGTGACCCGAACCTGGGCCGCATCCTGGCGGCGGTGGGCTATGCCGGCATCGACGACCTCGACCAGAGCCTGATCGACCTGTTTCTCGACGATGTGCATGTGGCCCGCCAGGGCGGCCGCCACCCGAGCTACCAGGAAGCCGATGGCAAGCGCGTGATGGCGCAAAGCGAGATCACCGTGCGGGTGGTCTTGCACCGAGGCCAGGCCAGTGCCACGGTGTGGACCTGCGACCTGTCGCATGACTACGTCAGCATCAACGCCGACTACCGCAGCTGAGCCGGGGTCCTCCACAGTAGCGCGTAGCCCGGCGGCACGGCTGCATCCGTGGCAACGCAAAATGCGGGCAGTGCCATGGCGCCCGGCTGGGGAGCCATGATGTCGGGGGGACGCGTTGGCAAGTACGAACGGAGACGGCCAAGGTGCCGGTTGGCGCAGGTGGATGAGCTGGCCGCCCGGCGACCTGCTGCGCGACGCGATCTACCGGCGTCTGTGGCTGTCGATCCTGATCAGCTCCATCGGTGGCCAGGTCACCATGCTGGCGATGCCGCTGACGGCGGCCCTGCTGCTGCACGCCACGCCCACGCAGATGGGCGTGCTCACAGCCCTCGAGATCCTGCCCTTCGTGCTGCTGTCCTTGCCCGCCGGTGTCTGGCTGGACCGGGTACGCAAGCTACCGGTGTATGTGGCTGGCGAGTTGCTGCTGGCGGTTGCCGTGCTCAGCGTGCCGCTGGCCTGGTGGCAGGGCTGGCTGGGCATGCCCTGGCTGTATGCGGTGGGCTTCGTGGTGGGCTGCGTGCACACGGTGGCCGGCAGCGCGGCGCAGATCGTGCTGATGCAGGTGGTGCCACGGGACCGGCTGGTCGAGGCCCATGCCAAGAACGCGCTGGCCAGTTCGGGCGCCGAGATCGCCGGGCCGGCGGCGGCCGGGCTGCTGATCAAGCTGGCGGGCGCCCCGCTGGCGCTGCTGGTGGACGCGGCGATGCTCATCGGCTCGGCGGCCATCCTGCGCGGTGTGCGCGTGACCGAACGCCGCCAGCGTCAGCCCGATGCCCACTTTCTGCGTGAACTGCTCGGTGGCCTGCGCTTCGTCCGCAGCCAGCGCCTGCTGATCGGGCTGGCCTGCACGGTGGGCATGTGGCAGCTCTGTCACAACGCGGTGCAGGTGGTGCAAATCCTGCATGCCACGCGCAACCTGGGCCTGAGCGAGCAGGCCATCGGCCTGTGCTTCACCGGCTTGGGCCTGGGCGCCTTGCTGACCAGCATCTTCGGCCACCGCTTCAGCGCCCGTTTCGGCCCGGGGCCCACGCTGGTCATCGGGCTGGCTTCTTGCTCGTTTGCCTGGCTGCTGCCGGCCTTGAGCCCCGCCGGCAGCCTTGGCGTCGCAGCCTATGCACTGATGCTGGTCTTCAGCGGCGTAGGCGGTGTGCTGATGTTCATCAACTTCCTGTCCCTGCGCCAGGCCGTCACGCCCGAACACCTGCTGGGCCGCATGACCACCACCATGCGCTGGTTGATCCTGTTGCCGGCGGGCCCGGGCGCCTTGCTGGGCGGGTGGGTCGGCGAGCACCTGGGCCTGCGCGTGACCCTGGGTGCGGCGGCCCTGCTCGGCGCGCTGGTGTCGGTGGTGGCCTGGCGCTCGGCGGTGATCAGTTCGGTGCGCAGCCTGCCCGAGACGGCCTCGGACGCTCAGATCACCGTCCCACAGGCCTGACCCCGGCTCAAGGCGACTTGCCCCTCCAAACCGTCTGGACTTTGGTCTTCAGTCCGCTGCCGGCGCGAAACGGTCCACCGCGTCGGTGATCAGGCCGTCGATGCCCAGCGCCAGCAGCCGCTCGGCGTCCTGCGCTTCGTTCACGGTGTAGACCAGCGCCTTCAGGCCGGCGGCGCGCAGTTGCTCGCGCAGCGCCTGGTCCATCAGCCCGTGCTTGCTGACCACCGCCACGCAGCCCAGCGCGGTCGCCATCTCGAACCAGCCCGACCAGAGGCTGTCCAGCAGCAGCGCACGGGGCAGGTGGGCGGCAGCCTCACGCGCAGCGAACAAGGCCTCGGGGCGGAACGAGCTCAGCAGCGGCGGCACGGCTGCGCTGCCCCAGAGGTGCGCGACTTGGCTGGCCACCACGCGGCCGGTGTGGGCCTCGATGCCCGGTGTGGGCTTGATCTCGATGTTGAGCTGGAAGTTGCTGGCCCGCACGAATGCCGCGATGGCGGCCAGGCTGGGTGGCGGCTCGCCGGCAAAGGCCCGGCTGTGCCAGCCCCCGGCGTCCAACTGCGACAGCGCCGACCAGGGCAGTTCACGCGCTTCACCCTGACCCGAAGTGGTGCGCTCCAGCGTGGCGTCGTGCAGCAGAAACGGCACGTCATCGGCTGAGAGCTTGACGTCGCATTCAAAAGCCCGCCAGCCATGGGCCGCGCCCAGGCGAAACGCTGCCAGCGTGTTCTCGGGCGCCAGCATGCCGGCGCCGCGGTGGGCAATCCAGCGGGCGTAGGGCCAGGCGCTGTCGGCGGCGCTGTGCTTGCCCGTCAAGCGCCCACCCGCTGGCCGCTCTCAGTATCAAACCAGTGCAGCCGGCCGGGCCGGGCACTGATGCGCAGCGCGTCGCCGCGGTGCGGCGGCGTCAGCATGGCGTCGATGCGCACGGTGAAGGCACGCCCACCCACCAGGCCATGCACCAGCCGTTCGGCGCCCAGCATCTCCACCGTCTCGACCTGCATCGGCCAGGAGCCGTCGGGGTCGATGTCGGTGTGCTCGGGCCGCAGGCCCAACAGCAGCGCGCCCGTGCGCGGCGCCGGCACCGGCAGGGTCAACACCACCGCAGCGCTGCCCTGGCCCAAGGTGAAGCGTGAACCATCGGCCTGGCCTGGCAGCAGGTTCATCGGCGGCGAGCCGATGAAGCCGGCCACGAACTTGGTCGCCGGTGTGTTGTAGACCTGCTCTGGCGTGCCGATCTGCTCCATGCGGCCGGCGTTCATCACGATCATGCGCTGGGCCAGCGTCATCGCCTCGACCTGGTCATGGGTGACGAACAGCGAGGTCACGCCCAGCTCGGCATGCAGCTTCTGGATCTCCAGCCGGGTCTGCGCCCGCAGCTTGGCGTCCAGGTTGGACAGCGGCTCGTCGAACAAGAAGGCCTGCGGTTGGCGCACGATGGCCCGGCCCATGGCCACCCGCTGGCGCTGGCCGCCCGACAACTCGCGCGGCCTGCGTTGCAACAGGCCGCCCAGTTCCAGGATCCTGGCCGCCTTCTGCACCCGCAGCTCGATCTCGGCCTTGGACAGCTTGGCGATCTTCAGGCCATAGGCCATGTTGTCGTACACGCTCATGTGCGGGTACAGCGCGTAGTTCTGGAAGACCATGGCAATGTCGCGCTGCGACGGTTCCATGTCGTTCACCACCCGCCCGCCGATGCTGATCTGCCCGCCAGTGATCTCCTCCAGCCCGGCCACCATGCGCAGCAGCGTGCTCTTGCCGCAGCCCGACGGGCCGACGATGACGATGAATTCGCCCTCGGCCACCTCGGCATCCACGCCGTGGATCACCTTGTTGGCGTGGGCACCCCAGCCATAGGTCTTCTCGACCTTGCGTAGCGAAATTGCACCCATGCTTGTCTTGTTTGCCCTATTTTTCGGTATCGACCAGACCCTTGACGAACCACTTCTGCATCAGGATCACCACCAGCGCCGGTGGCAGCATGGCCAGGATCGCGGTGGCCATCACCGCATTCCATTCGGTCGCCGCGTCGCCGCCGGTGATCATGCGCTTGATGCCCATCACCACCGGGTACATGTCCTCGGTGGTGGTCACCAGCAGCGGCCACAGGTACTGGTTCCAGCCGTAGATGAACTGGATCACGAACAGCGCCGCGATCGAGGTGCGCGACAGCGGCAGCAGCACATCCCAGAAAAAGCGCATCGGGCCGGCGCCATCGATGCGTGCGGCCTCGACCAGCTCATCGGGCACGGTGAGGAAGAACTGGCGGAACAGGAAGGGGGCGGTTGCCGAGGCGATCAGCGGGATCGTCAGTCCGGCATAGCTGTTGAGCATGCCCAGGTCGGCCACCACCTTGTAGGTCGGCAGGATGCGCA
>JANOWE010000229.1:0-22541 GCA_031417735.1 Betaproteobacteria bacterium | reverse complement strand
CGCCACCAGGCGCTGCGCCGACAGCAGGTGCTGGCGCGGTCCGTCCGGCACCCGGTCCATCAGCCCGGCCTGATCGATCCGCCGGGCCAGATGACCGCTCAGGTGGCTGCAGCGGGCCTCGCGGATCAGCCGGTCCCACAGCGCGCCGTCCAGCGCCAGCACGCTGTGCGGTGCGCGCAGCACCGACAGCAAGAGTTGCCGGGGGCGGTGGGCCGAGCGGGTCAAGGCGTGCTTCCGGCGGAGGGTGGGTGGTCCGGCAGTGCGTCGAGCCGGCGCAGTGCATCGTCCAGATCGCCGTAGACCAGTTCCTGGCAGCTGCACTGGTCGACCAGCCGGCTCAGCGCCTCGAAGCCGGCCCGGCCCTGCACGCCATAGTTGAAGCCCTGGCCGGCCAGCAGCATGAAGGCCTGGGCTGCGCTGTGTGGCTGCAGCTGGGTGGCCGAACCGGCCTGCCAGCGTGGCAGCACGATCCAGGCCGGGCGGGCCGGTTCGTGCATGCGGCGCACGGCGTCGTCGGGCGCGCGCATCAAGGCCACCGTGCCCTTGATCGTGCCGGGCACCGGCGCGCTCAGCACGGCGTCGGGGGCAAAGCGGCGAATGACCTCGATCGCACCGTTCTTCAGGTTCACCGGCCGGGCCATGCCGTGCAGCTGGCCGCTGGCCATGTCCAGCAGCGCCAGTTCGTCGGACAGCAGGCGCCAGCCGCGGTGCACCAGCGCCGCGCACAGCGTGCTCTTGCCCGCGCCCGACGGGGCTGGCAGCAGCAGCGCCTTGCCGTTCTTCTCGACCACCGCCGCATGCATCACCAGGTACTGGTGGGCATGCGCTGCGACGCACCAGTTCAGGCCCCATTCCAGCATCGCAAAAGCCTGCGGCGCGGCCAGCGGCATCGACGGCTTCTGGTCCAGCCAGAAGCGCACCTGCGGCCGCCACCAGCGGCGCAGGCCGGTCTCGGGCAGCAGCGCCACATGGAAGTCTGCAAATTCATGCTGGCCCACCAGCTCAAAGCCGGCATAGGCCAGAGCCAGGCCTTCAGCCACGGCCGGCAGGGGTGAGCGCAGGCGCAGCGTGAACGGCCCGCAGCGCAGCAGCAACTGGCCGCTGGCCAACCGTGCGGCCAGCAGCTTGGGTGGCAGGTCGGCCAGGGTTTGTGGGCGGGGCGGGGCGGCGGGCGCGGCGGCCAGCCGCGCCGCGGGCGGCTTGGGGCGGGGCAGGGTGGTGGCCTGCACGCCGACCTGGGGCAGGGCCGGACTCATCCCGATGGCGCTGCTGGCAAGGGTTGGGCCAGACCCAGGGCCCGCAGGCTGTCCAGGCCCTGCGCGACGAGGTCGGCAGGTTCGGCTGCCGTCGGCTCAGCCAGTTCGGCCAGCACACTGCGGATCAGCAGCGCCTGACTCAGGGCCGGGCCGGCTTGAAGCTGGCGCAGCAGGTGGGCCGCCAGCGCGTCGATCAAATGGGTGTGGCCGGTGCTGTGGTCGTAGACCACGGCCGCGTCGTCGTCCCATTGCCGCAGTTGCAGGTCGCTGGCCTGCGGGCAGGTCCAATGGGCGCCGCCGGTGCAGGCGCTGGCTCCGCCACCGGGGGCCGGGTCAGTTTGGGCTGAGCGGTTCATGGTCGGCTCAGCCTATTGGCGCGCGATCCAGTTGTTGTGCAGGTAGTCGATGATCTGCTGCGAACCCCACTGGATGCTGTGGTTGGCAGAAGGGCTGTACAGGCCGGTGCTCATCTGGCCGAGCTCGTCTTCGCGGTTGCCGCCCAGGCATTCGCGCACGGCAGCCACGCACAGGTAGTTCAGCCGCGCGACCAGGATCACCGCCTCGAAGCTGCCCACCGACAGGCCGCGCAGCACGGTGTAGGCGTTGTTGTTGCCCTGGCCGGACAGTCCGTAGGGCTTGTTGATGCCGGCGAAGACCTGGTTCACGGTGGTACTGCTGCGCGGCAGGCTCTGGGCCTGCAGCAGGCGGGTCCAGGGCTTGCCGATGCCGCTGCGCGAGGTGTCGTTCTGCCACTGCACGACCGACCAGCATTCATCGGCGATGGCGGCCTGCTGGGTGCGGGTCTTCACGCTGGCATTGGCGCTGATCGCGGCAGAAGCGGCGGCCGAGGGCGAATTGCAGTGCCAGGCCATCACCGGCTGCGCGGCCAGTGTCAGCGCCGCCGGCACCGCGCCGGCGCCGAGCCGGATGAAGCGGCGCCGGCCGCGGCTGGCGGCGCCGGCGCTGGCGCTGGCCTGCGGGCTGCCATCGTCTGGTTCGGGCTTGGGCATGTCCATGTGCAGCTATCGGCGCTGCAAGCATGCTGCTGCAGTTGCAATGGGGCACACGGCGGCCGGCCTGCCTTGCCGGCGTGATGCCCTTCACGCCGCGCGGGCCGGGCAGCGACAATCCGGCCATGCCCGACATCGACTTCACCCTGCCTGACGGCAGCAGCCTGGGCTTTGAGGCGGCCAACGGCATCAGCCTGATGCAGGCTGCCATCGGCTACGGTGTGCCGGGCATCCTGGCCGACTGCGGCGGCGCCTTGCGCTGTGCCACCTGCCATGTGCGGGTGGCGCCGGCCTGGGTCGACCATCTGCCCCCGCCCTCGGCCGACGAATTGGCGATGCTGGGCTGCGTGGCCGACAGCCGTGGCCCGGGCAGCCGTCTGGCCTGCCAGATCCAGCTGCACGCCGGCCTGCAGGGCCTGCGCGTGCAGGTGCCCGAGCGCCAGCTCTGAGCCGCCGGCCCTCGCATCAAACCAGCAGCGCCATGGCCAGCCGCGTGCCACCGATGCACAGTCTGCACAGCGCCAGGCTGCAGCTGGAGCCGCAGCTGCAGGCGCATGCCGACGAGATGTTCGGCGTACTCAGCGACCCGGCCATCTACCGCTTCGAGAACCAGCCACCGGCCTCGCTGGCCTGGCTGCAGCAGCGCTTTGCCCGGCTGGAAAGCCGGCTCTCGGGTGACGGCAGCGAATGGTGGCTGAACTGGGTGCTGCGCCTGCGGCCGGGCCGGCGCGACGCGCCTGACCTGCCCGGTGTGCCCGGCGCACTGATCGGCTATGTCCAGGCCAGCCTGCACATCGGCGCGGACGGCCGGCCGCAGGCCTGGGTGGCCTATGTGCTGGCCAGTGCCCATTGGCAGCAGGGCCTGGCCACCGAGGCCGTGGCCGCGATGCTCGACGAACTGGCCGGGCCCTATGGTGTGCGGCGCGCACTGGCCGTGTTCAAGCGCGACAACCAGCGTTCCGCCAGCTTGCTGCAGCGGCTGGGCTTTGCCGCGCCGGCGGCGGCCGATCTGCCGCCCGGGCTGGCGCTGGATGCGGACGAGGACCTGCTGGTGCGCGGCCTGCCGGTCTGAGACCAGTGCGCGTCGACGCGGGCGGGCGGGCGGGGCTTCGCGCACGAATCCGAGCTGTGGCAGACTGGCCGCCCAATCATCACACCATTGACGCCAAGCCGGCCGGAGCCCCCCCATGAGCACAGACGCTTCTCCCCACAACCGCATCGCCCTGGTCACCGGCGCGGGTTCGGGCATCGGCCTGGCCTGTGCCAGTGCCTTGCTCAAGGACGGTTGGCGGGTGGTCTTCACCGGCCGCCGCTTGCAGGCGCTGGAATCGGCCATCGCCGGCCTGGACGACCCCTGGGGCGACATCGCCGAGCGCGCCGTGCCCATGGCCTGCGACGTGGGCGACGAGGTCTCGGTGGCCGCGCTGTTCCAGGGGGTGCAGCAGCGCTTCGGCCGGCTCGACCTGCTGTTCAACAACGCCGGCATTTCCTTGCCCGTGCGCACGCCCGACGAGATCGACGCCGCCGAATGGCGCAATGCCGTGGGCACCAACCTCAACGGCGCGTTCTTCTGCCTGTCGCAGGCCTTCAAGCTGATGCGCGCGCAAAGCCCGATGGGCGGGCGCATCATCAACAACGGCTCGATCTCGGCCCATGCGCCCCGGCCGGGCTCCATCGCCTACACCGCGACCAAGCATGCCGTCACCGGCCTGACCCGTGCGGCGGCGCTGGACGGCCGGCCGTTCGACATTGCCGTGGGTCAAATCGACATCGGCAACGTGGCCAGCGACATGACCGAACGCATGCTCAAGGGCGTGCCGCAGGCCGACGGCAGCATCAAGCCCGAACCGCGCATGGACGTGGCCTCGGTAGCCGACAGTTTCATGGCCATGGCCCGCTTGCCGCTGGGCGCCAACGTGCTGTTCATGACCGTGATGGCGACCAAGATGCCCTTCGTCGGTCGGGGCTGAGCCGGCCCCGGCGCCGATTTCACGCCGCTTTCCGCCCGCTTTTCCGAGTTTGAGCGCGGCCTGAGGCGACCCCCTCAGGTGCGAAGATGGGCTCGCGCCAAACCGTGCGCGCACTGCCCCTGCGCCGCCCCCCGTGATCCCCGCCCTGGTTGCAGGGCCAGGCCTGCTGGCGCGGGCTCTGGCCCGTCGCTCCGACCCCTTGTCGCGCTGCCTTTTCCTGGCCGCGCTGCTGCATGTGCTGCTGGTGCTGTGGTTCGGCAACGCGCCCGGTGGCAGTGCAGGCCAGGGCGAGGGCGTGTTCGGCGCCCTGAACATCACGCTGACCGGGCCAGGTACGGGCCCACCGGCGCCACCCCAGCCCACACCGCAACCGGGCGGCCCCGTGGGGCAGGCCAAGGCGCCCCGATGGGGCGGTGCCGTGCGGACCCAAACCAACCCGCCCGACCCCAACGCCACGGCGGGCGCCGCCCGGCTGGGCGCATGGCAGGCCAGCGCCCAGTTCGACCTGCCGCCAGCCCGGCCCGCACTGGAGCCGGCCAGGCTCGCCGCGCCGGAGCCGGACCCGCCCTGGCACCGCCCGTCCGACGCGCCGCAACCCTCAGCCGAGACCACGCGGCGCCTGCCGCCCGACACCGTGGCCGCCACGTCGGCGACCGTGCAGGCGTCCACCCTGCTGGCGCCACCCGTGCAGCTGCCACCGCCGGTGGCCATCCCCACGCCGGTGACCCGGACCGCAGCGCCTGTGGCTCCGATGCCAGCATTGACGCCCGCCCCTGCCCCCGCACGTGCACCCACGCCAGCACCCACGCCAGCACCCACGCCAGCACCTGCGCCTGCGCCTGCGCCAGCACCTGCGCCCATCCCCATGCCCATGCCCATGCCCATGCCCATGCCCATGCCCATGCAACGCGCGGCACTGCCGCCCCAGCTGCCTGTCACGCCCATCAAGGCAGCGCCCCTTCAGGCCTTGTCCGACCAGCCGCTACCGGTGCCTGAGCTGCCGCTGGCGGCCTTGCCGACGCCGACGCCGACGCCGACGCCGACGGCAGGCGCGGGGCCGGTCCAGCCGCCGGCGCCGACCGCATTGGCCGGCGCGCCCGCCGCCACGCCGGCCACGATCGGCGCTGCTGCCGCGCCGGCCAACGCAGCAGTTGCAGGCGGTCTGCCTGATGCGGGTTCGCGCATCGGGCAAGACCTGGCGGGTCCAGCGGCGCGGCCGGCGGCGCCACCCAAGCTGAACCTGGAACTGCTGCGTCCGCGTGGCGCTGAACTGTCGCGGCACAGCGCCTCCGGCCTGTTGCCTGTGCTGCCCAGGCCGCCCGAGCTGAAATCCAAGCTGGCGCGCGACATCGAGCAGGCCGGCCAGACCGACTGCCGCAACGCCTACAGCGCGATGGGCCTGGCCGCCGCCGTGCCCTTGCTGCGCGACGCCCTGCGCGCTGACGGCTGTCGCTGGTAGGTCGGGCCGGTCAGGCCACGACCGCTGCCGGCGGCTTTACCTGGCGTGCACAGGCAGCCGCTGGGGTGAGCGGCGATCCGTCAAGGTCTGGGAGCCTGTCGGGCGCGGGTCCGACCCCAAGCCCGACTGGCCCCATTGCAGGGCCGAACAACTCAGGTCGCCGACACAGACGGGCCGCTCGCCGACCCGGCATGCGTGCGGCGCCTGACCCCCTTGATCAGTGCCCCCTCAGGTATGGGTACAGCGCACAAACCCACCCCCTCTGATCAGGCCAAAACGATAAACTGTGCAAAGGCATCGAAGGTCTGGATGAGCAAACCGGACCGCGCAGGCTTGAGGTGAAGGGGCGGTTCGACAACAGCGGTCGGCCAGCCGGATCGTCACAGCTTGACATACAGGTGCCGTCAACAAGAACAGTGCACAGCCGGCGATGGTGACCGGCAGATTCAGGGGGGAGGAACCCTTTGAAAGCCAACAGGCCATGCAGACCAGATCAGTCACCATTCATACCGGCGTGCGCATCCGCGTACCCGAGCACGTCCAACGCATCGACACCCACAGCACGCATGGCTGGCAAATGCGTTATGGCCAACCCACGCTGTTCTTCTCCGACGGCCAGGGTGCCGGCAATGGCCCCCGTTCGGCACTCAAGCGCGCCGTCGAGGCCTTGCGCAAGCGCATCGCCGAACTGCCTGCGCCCACCGGCTTGCAGCGTGGTACCAGCCCGAGCAAGCAGAACGACCTGCCGGTGGGCATCAGCGGTCCGATCCTGCGCCACCGTCCTGGCCGGTCGGTGCCGGAGTGCCATTTCTCGGTGAACCTGCCGCGCTTCAGTTCCAAGCCGCTGCGACGCAGTGTCTACATCGCCAACCAGAACACCTACACCGCCGAGCGTTACCGCGAGGCACTGGATGCAGCGATCAAGATGCGCCGTGACGCGGAAGAGAAGTACCAGGACGAGGCCACCGTGGCCAAGCGCGAGGCTGCCCGCAAACTCTGAACCCGCCTGGCGGCGCAGGGGCAGCGCACCGACCGTCTTCGCCTTCGAGCCTTTGGTCGCGCGCCGCTGCGGCCGGTCTGAATGCGCTGGTCCGCCAAGGCCTGCAGGCCGACATTGGGCTCATCGCCACTTTCCCTGTGGTGCCTCAGGAGACGATGATGAGCACCACCCGCCTTGGCCCATCGCTGGTCCGGCAATCCACCGCCACTGCCCTGGCCGGGCTGACCACGCTGACCCTGTTGTGGGGCATGGTCGGGCTGGCCGACGGCTACCGTGCCGACAGCGGCTTGCAGACCGTCTCTTGCAAGGCCGCCCACAGTGCGGCGAGCACCCGCTCGGTCAACAGGGCTGGCCCGCTGACCTGCGGCGGCCCGGCCTCGGGTTCGGGCAGGCCCTGGCAAAGCTGAGCCGGGCGTGAGTGGCTGCACGCGCCGCAGCCAGCGGCTGCGGTCTCGGTGGTGCTGGCCTGAATGGCCATGCTGAGCCGGCGCTGATCCATGGCCGGACTGCGCAGCACCGGGCTGACGGGGTCTTGACCGGGCGCGCCCATCTGCCGACCTCTGTCGGGCCCTGTCGGGCTCAGTGGCGCCAGACAGCGTTGACAGTGGCCATGCCCAGCAGGGTCATCAACAGCGAGCCCAGCACATGGGCGCCGACGGCCAGCCCGGCCCAGGCCAACCGGCCCTGCTGCAGCAGCATGGCAACTTCGGCCGAGAAAGTGGAGAAAGTGGTCAGTCCGCCCAGAAAGCCCGTGACCAGCAACAGCCGCCACTCAGGCGCCAGCCCAGGGTGCTGGGCAAAAACCGCCAAGGCCACGCCGATCAGATAGCCACCCACCAGATTGGCCACCAAGGTACCCGGCGGGATGGCTGGAAACAGCGCGTTCAGGGCCTGCGCCAGCAACCAGCGCGCCACGGCGCCAGCGGCACCGCCCAGGCTGATCATCAGCATGGACAGGCCCAGCGGTGGGTTGGCAGCGAGCGACATGGCCTCATTGTGGCGCCGGGCGCTGGCTTTCGCGGGCCGCGCCGGGCGCAGTTCGACCCTGCGGGGTGACCAGCGGGCCCGCGCCACTGGCGCCTTACCTGTTGATACATAGACGACTGTGCAATCTGCCTCGCTTTGCGCACAGTGGCCCCTGAGCCCCCCGCACCTGGGTGCTGGGCGCGCGGCGCCGGTCATGGTCCCATCCGGTCGCGCCTGAGGCCTTGCTTGTGACGCCTACTGCATGGTTGCGTTAGGACCTTCTTTGTGAACAGATGTGACGCGATGAATCTGATATCCATGCCCCTTTGGCCGATCTCAAAGCCGACCTCGAAGCCGATCGCCAGCCCGCTGCCGAGCCGCGACAAGCCACAAAAGCAGGGCGCCAATTCGGCTTGGCGCCATGATTGACCGGAATGGTCAGGTCTCCGGCCCCGGCGTGCTCGACGGGCTGTGGCGCGAAGGCGCTGAATTCGGTCCACTGGCCTTCCAGCGCGCCCTGGTCAATCTGGGCCTGGCACTGCCCTGGCTGGCCGCCATGCTGTCGATGGCGACCGAGCCACCGCAGTCATGGGCGGCACTGGGTGCGACGGCGTCGGTGCTGGCCATGTTGGTGCTGCCCGGACTGGTGTTGATCTCGGCCCAGGCGGCGCCAGCCAGCGCACTGGCCTGCGGCGAATGGCGGGCGGTCGGCCGCGCCTGGCATGAGGGTCTGGTGGTGGCCTTGCTGCTGGGGCTGGTGGCGGTGGCCGTGGGTGCCCTGGGTGCCATGCTGCTGCCCTGGCTGGGGCAGCCGCCGGCGCTGGTCCAGGCCATGGCGCCTGGCTTGTTCACGCTGTCGTTGGCGGTGATGGCGCTGCTGGCCGCGTCCTGTACTGCGGCGACACTGCTGTGCGCCGGCCGCACCGGGTCGGTGGTGGCGGTGGTGGGGCTGGTGAATCTGGTCAGCCTGCTGCTGCTGTCCTGGCCGCCTGCGGACTTGTTCGGTGCCCATGGCGACGGCCTGCGGGGTGTGGCTCTGGTCGCCGTGCTGATGTCCTGGCTGGCTGCGGCCTTGTTGGCGGCGCTGACATGGTGGCAGCCCCAGCAGCGGCGCTATGGCATCCGTCAGGCCTTTGGTGGGCTCCGCCTCCAGGCCAACCGCCGCAGCGGGCCATCTGCGGTGAGCAGTCTTTGCGTGGCACTGTCCTGGTCGGTCCTGGTGCTGCTCGCAGGCGGCCTGGACGAGGTCGCGCTGGCCGCCCTGACGGCGTTGTCGGCGCTGTTGTTGCCCGGCCTGGCAGTGGGCCAGGCGCTGGCGGCCAGCATGGGCCGGCGCGTGACGCTGGTGCTGGCCGGCGCGATGAAGAAGCCAGGTTCGGTGGGCCGCTGCGGGCAGCGCTGCGCCTGGTTGAGCGTGCTGATCATGCTCGGCCTGGTCGGCCTGACCAGCCAGGCGGTGATGTTGACGCGGTCCACCGGGCGGCTGCAGGCCGAGCTGTCTGACCTGTTGCTGCTGTGTTTGCCCTTGGCCCTGGCCATGGTGGTCGCGCAGGCCGCCTGCAGCCTTTGGGCGCAGGGTCTGCGCAGCCTCGATCGACACCTTCAGGTGAACCTGGTGCTGGCCGTGTCTGCATTGCTCAGCGTGCCCCTGGCCTGGGTCCTGGCCTTTCCCCTGGGCGCCGGGCTGAAGGGCATCCTGGCCGCGCCCGCGCTGTGTACAGCGGTGGCGGCGTTGCTGCTGGCGCGCTGGTTCCGCCATGCCGCCGGGACGCTGGACGCCAGGGCGGCAGACCAGATGCGGGCCCGCGCCCGGGCCATCGCCCTGGGCTGGGCCGATACCGTGATGGTCTGGCCGGGGCACGACGCGGCTGCCAGGCCAGCGGGCATGACGGCCGCGCGCCGGGCCGCGCTGCGCTGAGCCCCGGCTGCCTGTGCGTCGGCTGCCTGTGCGTCGGGGCGTCGGTGCGCAAGTTGCTGCGGCTGCTGCAGTGTCGGCCAAGGTCACATGCGGTTACCACCTGGTGGCCGACAAGCCTCAATGGCGGGCCGCCCAGGCCGAAGCTGATGAAGACGAGGCCTGGCCGGTGATACCCGGCAAGGCGCTCGCCGCATTTCATGTTCTGCCGCGCATTGCGCCGGCAGACCACGGCCCGGAACCCGATATCGACGATGAAACGATCAGCCGCTTCTGCGCTGCACCGGCTGGGCCACCAGGCCCTGCGGGCAAGCCTGTCCATGCTGCCGCAGCCAAAGCGCTTTGCGCTTTTCCGCAGCATGGCCCGATGTGAAGACCGGCCCGACGACCGGCTGGTGCTGAAGATTGCCGACCAGCAGGACGAACTCGAGGCCTGCTTCCGCATCCTGCACGACAGCTATGTGGCCGCGGGTTTCATGCGCCCCCATCCTTCGGGCATGCGGGTGACGATCTACCACGCGTTGCCCACCACCACCACGCTGTGCGCCAAATGGGACGGGCAGGTGGTGGGCACCATCTCGATCATCCGCGAAGGGGTGTTCGGCTTTCCTTTGCAATCGGTGTTCGAACTGGCGCCGGTGCGCTCGCGCATGGGCCGGGTGGCTGAAATCTCCGCGCTGGCGATCGCGCCGGCCTTCCGGCGCACCGGCGGCAAGCTGCTGTTCCCGTTGATGAAGTTCATGTACGAGTACTGCCGCGAGTACTTCGATACCCGCCACATCCTGATCGCGGTCAACCCGAACAAGATCGAGCTCTACGAATCCCTGTTGTTCTTCGAGCGACTGCAGGCCTGCGCGGTGGACAACTACGCCTTTGCCAATGGCGCGCCGGCGGTGGGAGCGTCGTTGGACTTGCTCGCCGCGCCCGACATTTACCGCACGGTCTACGGCGGCCGCTCAGCGCCCAGGGACCTGCACCGCTACTTTGTGCAGACCCGGCTGGCCAACATCCAGTGGCCGCAGCGGCGCTTCTTCACGACCAACGACCCGGTGCTGACGCCGGCGATGATGGACCACTTCTTCAACCGGCAGACCCAGGTCTTCGAGACGATGGACCTGCGCAAGCGCCTGCTGCTGCGCTCGATCTACGACGACCCGGCCTACGCCGATGTCTTGCCGACGGTGCCGCAGTCAGGCCGTGCGCAGCTGTCCCTGCGCCAGCATCGGCGCTTTTCGATCCGTTGTCCGGCGCAGCTCTGGGTTCACTCCTACGGCACCACGTTGCGCTACGAGATGCAGGTCATCGAGCTGTCGGAGGGCGGCTTCCAGGCTGAGTGCGCGCACCCGCTGCCTGAAGGCACCCAGGGTGAGGTGCACATCACCCTGGGTGCACATGACACCGCCCGGGTCGAGGCGGTCGCCGTGCGGCGCCGGCCCGGGGTCGGCGTGGTGTACTACGGGTTTGCCATCCAGCGGGCTGACGCCACCTGGCATCAGTGCGTCGATGCGCTGCGGTCGGGCTGCATCCACAGCGATCTGGCGCCATCGCTGGCCCGGACCGTGGCCCCAGCCGATCGCCCGCCGCAGGCGCTGCCGACCAAGGTCGGCCTGCCGGGCCCGGGTTTGGCGCTTCAATCCCCTGAACTGTCCCGATCTGCCGAATTCATTGCGTGAATATGTCCTCTCCCCCAATTGCCGGGATTGTGAAATTGCCCCAGCCATGACTACAGTGCCGAGATGCCAGCAGTAAACCACCCCCGCAGTCCCGATCCCACGCCTGAAGCCGGATCGCATGCCCAGCCGGCTGCGCCCGGCCGTGACCTGGAGGCTGGTCTGTGATCAGGCTGTTCAACCATTACCTGCATGCCTGGACGGTGCGCAGGATCTTTTTCGACTTCCTGTTCTCGCTGCTGGCACTGGCCGGCGTGGTGCTGGTGCAGGCCGAGAGCCTGAAGCTGGCGGTGCCGCAGGTCGGCACCCAGGTCTTCAGCCTGGCTGCGGGCTTGTTCGTGATCAACAGCGCTTCGGGTCTGTACCAGCGCGTACAGGATTGGTCCGTCGTCGAGTCCATGCTTCGGGCCCTGCTGGCGCTGGCCTTGGGTTCGCTGCTGACCTACCAGATATTCAACGTGTTGCCGGTGGGCTTCGGCAACACCGAAGCCATCCGCACCTCGGCCATGCTGGTGATCGCCGCGCTGATCCTGCGTCGCGTGGTGCTGGGCTACTGGGCCACCAAGGCCCGCGCCGGCGCCCGCGTGCTGATTTTCGGTACCGGTCCGGCGGCGCAGATGGTGGGGGCCACGCTGCAATCGGCCGACCCGCTCGCCACCATCGTGGGCTACTACCCGGGCCCGAACGAAAAGCAGACGGCGGTAGACGACGCCCTGCGCTTGAGCACCCAGCGCACCCTGACCCAGACCGCCGAGGCGCTGGGCGTGGACGAAATCATCGTGGCGCTGACCGAACGCCGTTCGGGCAGCATGCCTTTGCGAGAGCTGCTGGACTGCAAACTCGCGGGCCGGCGGGTGTTCGACACCACCACCTACTTCGAGCGCATGCTGGGCCAGATCCGGGTCGATTTTGTCAACGCCGGCTGGCTGGTTTTCGGCGACGGCTTCAACCAGGGTTTCTACCGCACTGCCATCAAGCGGCTGTTCGATCTGGTCTGCTCCTTGCTGTTGATCGTGGTCTCTGCACCGTTCATGGTCATCACCGCACTGGCCGTGGTGCTGGAGAGCACGGGCCCGGTGTTCTACCGCCAGGAGCGCGTGGGTCTGAGTGGCAAGCCCTTCAAGGTCATCAAGTTCCGCAGCATGCGCACCGACGCCGAGAAAGACGGCAAGCCGCGCTGGGCTGCGCCGCAGGACGACCGCGTCACCCGGGTGGGTCGGGTCATCCGGCGTTTGCGCATCGACGAGCTGCCGCAGCTGTTCAATGTGCTGACGGGCGACATGAGCCTGGTCGGGCCACGCCCTGAGCGGCCCTTCTTCGTCGAGCAGCTGACCGACGAAATCCCCTACTACGCCGTGCGCCACAGCATCAAGCCCGGCGTCACCGGCTGGGCCCAGGTCCGTTACGAGTACGGTTCAACGGTCGAAGACTCGCAAGAGAAACTGCAGTACGACCTGTACTACGTCAAGAACCACAGCCTGTTTCTTGACTTCGTGATCCTGTTCGAGACCGTGGGCGTGGTGCTCACTGGCAAGGGTGCCCGCTGATTCTTGCCGGCCGTTACGATCCGGCGCTGTTGAACCTGGCTAGGGAGCGGGCGCCACAGCGTGGCGCCACATGATGTTCGAACAGGCCAGTGATTTGCCGGTGGCAGGCTTGACCATGGTCATCCTGGCCTACGGCGCCTACGCGCTGTACCTGTCCACGCGCGCCGCGCCTGTGGCCACCAGTGAGCGCGCCACGCGCTGGTTTGTCGCGGCGGTGCTGCTCAGTGCGGCCTGGGGACTGGGTGGCCTGGTGGACCTGTGGTCGCCCAAGCAGCTCAGCTGGCATGCGGTGCAGGGTCTGGACCAGGCCCGCTACGGCGCCTGGCTGGGCTTTCTGCTGTGGTTGCTGGGCCCTGGCCGGGACCGCAGTGGCGTGGCCACGCGCGCCCTGCCCTCTGGCGCCTGGCTGGCCTGGCTGGTGCTGATGCTGCTGGCTGCGGGCATCAACCTGTGGAGCGGTGTGACCACCGCCGAGCGACGTCAGGTGTTTCAGTTCGTCGGTGCCAGCCACCTGGCCTGGGCGGTCGCGGGCTTGTTGCTGGTCGAGCAGGTCTTCCGCAACCAGGCCGACGCCACGCGCTGGGCAGCCAAACCCTTGTGCCTGGGCCTGGGCGGCCTGTTTGCCTTTGATGTCTACCTGTATGCGCAGGTGCTGATGTTCGGCGCCATCGACGAAGACGCTCTGGCCGCGCGTGCCCTGGTGCATGCGCTGGCCGTGCCGCTGCTGCTGGTGGCGTCGCGTCGGCACCGGCAGTGGATCACCAAGGTGCAGGTCTCGCAGACCGCGGCGTTCTATTCGCTGTCGCTGCTGCTGATTGGCGTCTACCTGCTGTTGATTGCCGGCGCCGGCTACTACATCCGCTACTTTGGTGGCAGCTGGGGCGGCGCGCTGCAGGTCGCCGCGCTGTTCGCTGCGCTGCTGCTGCTGATGGTGCTGATGCTCTCGGGTGCCATGCGCGCCAGCTTGCGCGTGTTCCTGGGCAAGAACTTTTTCCGCTACCGCTACGACTACCGCCGCGAGTGGCTGCGCTTCACCGAGATGTTGTCGACCAAGGTCAGCCCGCAGGAGGTCGGCGGACTGGTCGTGCAAGGCCTGGCCGACATGGTCGAGTGCTCGGCCGGCGCACTGTGGATCCGGTCACTGGGCGACGACCGGCTGGTGCAGCTGAGTTGCTGGAACCTGCCCGCCTCGGCCCATGCCGTGGCCACCGATTCCGAGCTGTGCCGATTCATGTCCGAGCAGGCCTGGATCATCGATCTGGCCGCTTGCCGCGACGACCCCCTCGTGGCCGCTGCGCAAGGCGTGCCTGCAGCGTTGCTGGCCATCGATTCAGCCCGGCTGCTGGTGCCGCTGATGGTCGGCGAAGAGCTGACCGGCTTCGTGCTGCTGGCCAAGCAGCGCACCCAGGTCGATCTGAACTGGGAGGTGCGTGACCTGCTCAAGACTGCGGCCCGCCAGGCGGCTGGCTTCATGGCCCAGATGCATGCCACCGAGGCCTTGCTGGAGGCTCGCAAGTTCGATGCCTTCAACCGCATGTCGGCCTTTGTGGTGCACGACCTGAAGAACATCATCACCCAACTCTCGCTGATGATGAAGAACGCCGAGCGCCACCGCGGCAACCCGGAGTTTCAGCAGGACATGCTGACCACGGTGGAGAACTCACTGGACAAGATGCGTCAGATGATGCTTCAACTGCGCGAGGGCGAGCGGCCCACCGGCAGTGCCTCGGGCGTGGACCTGAACCCGCTGCTGCACCGCATTGCCGAGCAGGCGCAACAGCGTGGGCGCATGCTGACGCTGGAACTGACCGACCGCATCGCCACCCGAGGCCACGAGCAGCGGCTGGAGCGTGTGATCGGCCATGTCGTGCAGAATGCCCTGGATGCCACGCCCGCCGAGGGGCGTGTTTCGGTCAGACTGCAGCAGACTGCAGGGCGGTGCCAGGTCACGGTGACCGACACCGGTTGCGGCATGAGCCAGGAGTTCATCCAGACCCGCCTGTTCCGCCCCTTCAGCACCACCAAGTCCCATGGCATGGGCATAGGCTCGTACGAGAGCTTTCAGTACATCAAGGAACTGGGCGGGAGCATCGACGTGAAGAGTGAGCAAGGCCATGGCACGGTGGTCACCATCCTGCTGCCGCTGTTTGACCTGCGGCTCTTGTCCGACCTGCGCGAGGCGGGGCGGGCATGAGCCAAGCTCAGGCCGCGACCTTGCTCATCGTCGAAGACGATCTGGCCTTGCAGAAGCAGATCAAATGGTCGCTCGACCGCTTTGATTGCGTCACCGCCAGCGACCGCGAGTCGGCCTTGGTGCAGTTTCGCCGCCACCAGCCCGCCGTGGTGACGATGGACCTGGGCCTGCCGCCCGACCCCGACTCGGTGTCCGAAGGCTTCAAGCTGCTCGAACAGATGCTGTCGCTCGATCCGGACGTCAAGGTCATCGTGCTGACCGGGCAGAACGACCAGAACAATGCGCTGCGCGCAGTGGCGCTGGGCGCCTACGACTTTTTTGCCAAGCCCTTTGACGCCGACCTGCTGGGCCTGACCATCGACCGGGCCTTCAGGCTGCATGAACTGCAGAGCGAGAACCGCCGTCTGCAGCAGATGCACCAGCCCGATGCGCTGAGCGGCCTGCTCACCCGCGACCCCGAGATGTTGCGCACCTGCCGCATGGTGGAAAAGGTGGCCAGCAGCGATGCCACCGTGCTGTTGTTGGGCGAAAGTGGCACCGGCAAGGAAGTGCTGGCCCAGGGCCTGCACCAGGCGTCCAAGCGCAGTGGCCGCTTTGTCTCCATCAACTGCGCCGCCATCCCCGAGGCGCTGCTGGAAAGCGAGCTCTTTGGTTACGAGAAGGGCGCTTTCACGGGCGCCGCCAAAACCACCGTGGGCAAGATCGAGACAGCCAATGGCGGCACCTTGATGCTCGACGAAATTGGCGACCTGCCGCATCCGCTGCAGGCCAAGCTGCTGCGCTTCCTGCAAGAACGCAAGATCGAGCGTCTGGGTGGCCGGCAAGAAATTGCGGTCGATGTGCGCGTGGTCTGCGCCACCCACCAGGACCTGAAAGCGCTGATCAAGGCCCAGCGCTTCCGTGAGGACCTGTACTACCGCCTGGCCGAAATCGTGTTCGAGATTCCGCCGCTGCGCCGCCGCCATGGTGACGCCGTGCTGCTGGCCCAGGCCTTTCTGCGCCGCTTTGCGCAAGACCAGCGCCGTGGTGGGCTGAGCTTCAGCGACGACGCGCTGGCGGCCATTGAGCGCCATCCCTGGCCGGGCAACGTGCGTGAACTGCTCAACATCGTCAAACGCGCGACGATCATGGCCGAAGGCAACCGCATCGGTGCCGATGATCTGGATCTGCCCCTTGCGGACGGCCAGCAGGACGCAGCGCCGGAAGAGTTCAGCCTGCGCGCCGTGCGCGAGGCTGCAGAGCGCCAGGCGGTGATCGCCGCCTTGGCGCGCGCCAACGGCAACGTGCTGCGCGCCTCAGAAATGCTGGGCATCAGCCGGCCGACGATGTACGACCTGATGAACCGGTTGGCGATACGGCAGCATGCCGAGTGATCGGCCCCAGGTCGGCGGTGCGACTGCTCACTGAGCCTGATGTGCACTGAGCCTGCGCAGCCGACTGTCGTCACCCTGGCAACGCGCCGCCGGGCCTGCGGTATGGTGTGACAATTTGTTTCCATGCTCTGCTCTACCCCGGTCGACCGGGCTCAGGGGCGACAGCGGTGGCGAAGCATGTAAATGACAGGAGCAAGACGTGAGCCAGGATCCGACCACCAAGCACCGCAGTCGATTCAAGTACGGCGGCTGGGTTCGCCAGGCAGTGATGGTGGCCTTGCTGACCGCAGCGTCGGCTGTGGGCGTGCTGGTCGGTGCTTGCAGCCCCAAGTCGGCCGAAGAACAGATCAGCTCAGGCAAGGTCTACCTGAAGAACGGCGACACCAAGGCCGCCGTGATCGAGTTCAAGTCAGCGCTGGAACAGGCCCCCGAAGCCGCGCCTGTTCGGGTGTTGATGGCCGAGGCCTTGTTTGCCGGAGGTGATCCGGTGTCTGCCAGCGTGGAGTTGAAAAAGGCCATGGCACAGGGCTTGGCTGTTGCAGAGACCGGCCCCTTGTACGCCCGGGTGCTGCTGGCGCTGAACGACCCCAAGCAGGTGATCGAGCTGTTCGACAGTGTCAAACTGGAAGCGGCCGAGGCCAGGGACGACCTGGACACCAGCCTGGCCTCAGCCTATGCCTTGATCGGAAACCTGGCCGCAGCGAAACAGCGCCTGGGTGCAGTACTGGCATCGAGGCCCGACCATGCTGCTGCGCTCGTCGTCAAGGCGCGATTCATGTTGCGCGACAACAATGCCGCCGGCGCGATGGAAGTCCTCAATGCGCTCATTGGCAGCAAACCCGGCGAAGTCGACGCACGCATGCTGCTGGGCGATGTCTTGCTCAATGTCAAGAATGATCTGGACGCTGCACTGGCAGAGTACAAGAAGGTGGTCGAGATCAAGCCCGCCAACATCCGGGCGCACTCGTCGGTCATCGGCATCTTTCTGAGAAAGAAGGACATCCCAGCGGTCAAGCGTGAAATTGAAAGTCTCAAATCCGTCGCGCCCGCCAGTTCACAGACCAAGTTCCATGAGGCACAACTGGCGCTGCTGGAGCGCAACCCGAGCCAGGCGCGCGAGATCGTCCAAGGCCTGCTCAGGCTGGCGCCCGAGTATGTCGGCCTGCTGCACCTGGCCGGCCTGATCGAGACCGAGCTCGGCAACCAGCGGCAGTCGCGCGCTCATTTCGCGAAGGCGCTGTTTTTGGCCCCGCAGCGGCTGGATATCCGCCTCCTGCTGGCCAAGAGCTACCTGGCTACCGGCCAGGCCGAGAAGGCCCTCGAGGCGCTGCGCCCGGCCCTTGCGCGCGAGACCGTTGACGGCCGCACACTGGCCATCGCTGCGGAGGCCTATTTGCAGTTGGGCGACTTGAACCGTGCCCGCGAGACCTACCAGCGTGCCGTGCAGGTGCTGCCGTCGGACACATCAATTCGCGCCTCGCTGGCCATGATGGACATCGCCAGCGGCAACATCGAGGCCGGCAACCGTCAGTTGCAGGCGCTCAGCGCGGGTGAAACCAGCAGCATCGTCGACCGCGCGCTGATCACCTCCAAGGTCAGTCAGCGCGACTTCGACGGCGCACTCAAGGCGATCGACGTGCTGGCGCAAAAAGACGTTGATCCGGCACTGCCGCCCTATCTGCGTGGGCGGGTCTATGCCTTGAAGGGCGACGGGGCGGCATCGCGCAAGGCGCTGGAGGCCTCACTGGCGGCGAACAAGACTTACTTTCCTGCGGCCCGGATGTTGGCGGACCTTGACCTGGAAGATGGCAAGCCGGAGTTGGCAAAACAGCGCTACGAAAGCCAGATCACGGCCGATGCGTCAAATGTCAAGGCCATGATCGCGCTGGCCAGGCTGCGCGCCCGCGCCGGAGCGCCCAAGGACGAAGTGGTGCAACGCATCGCAGCGGCGATCAAGGTCGACCCGCTCGATTCCGAGCCGAGACTGGCCATGGTCGACTACCTCTTGTCGCAGCGCAGCGTGACGGAGGCCGTGCAGGCCGCACAAGAGGCGTTGGCGCTGCAGCCCGAAGCCGAAGACCTGCTGCAGGCACTGGGTCGGGCGCAGATGAACTCTGGCGACGTGCGCCAGGCCGTGACCACTTTCAAGAAGCTGGCCCAGTTGCGGCCGCGCTCTGCCGAACCGCTGATACAGATGGCCCAGGTTCACCTGCGCCTGAACGACGCCAAGGCCGCCCAAGCCAGCCTTCGCCAGGCCCTGACGGTGGCGCCCGACTCCGACGCCGCCCAGCGGTTGCTGGTCGGCGAGCTGATCAAGGCCAAGCAGATTGACCAAGCACTTGCCGTGTCGCGCGACGTGCAAAAGCGCAACCCTGCCCAGGCTGGCGGCTACCTGCTCGAAAGCAGCATCCACCAGCAGGCCAAACGCCCGGATGCGGCGCTGGCCGTGCTGCGCGCCGGCCTGGCCAAGGCGCCGTCGACCGAACTGGCCGTCAGCCTGCACGGCTTGCTGGCAACGTCCACCAAGGGCGCCGAGGCGCCGCGTTTCGCCGCCGAATGGCTCAAGAGCCATGCCACAGACGCCGTGTTTCTGCGCCACCTGGGTGACCATGAAATGCGTCAGCACAACTACGCGGGCGCCGAATTGCGCTACCGCGAAGCCATCAAGACCGACCCGGACCAGGCCCCGGTGCTCAACAACCTGGCCTGGGTGGCGCTGAAGTTGAGCCGCGCCGATGCATTGAGCCTGGCCGAGCGTGCGGTACAGGCCGAGCCGTCCAACCCCGCCATTCTCGACACGCTGGCCCGCGCGCTGGTTGCGGCCAAACAGCCCGAGCGGGCCAAAGCCACGGCCCTGCGCGCCATCGGCCTGTCCCCTGGCAACATACCGATCCTGCTCAGCGCCGTGCAGACCCTCGTTGATGTCGGCGCCAACGATCTGGCCGAGCTCAGGTTGTCGGCCCTGGCCGATGGCCAGAAAGACGCCTTCGTCCTGGGCGAGATTGCCCGCCTGCGCGCAGGCATGAAGCGCTGAATTCGGGCCGCTGCAGGCAAGCCCACGACGGGCCCGGCCAGGGCCGCAAACCAGCCAGGAGTCACCATGGGGCCAGGGCCGCATGTCTGCATGTTCTCCGACGACTTTCTGCCCGCCGCCACCGGTGTGGGCGTGCACCTGCAACTGGTGGCGCCCGAACTCGTGCGGCGGGGCTACCGCGTCAGCCTGGCCACCACCCGCCGCCGCGGTGAGCCAGAGCGCGACGAATGGCGGGGCGTACGACTTCACCGCGTGGCCACGCTCAAGATGTTCGGCTTCTACCAGGCCATGCCATCGGCGGCAACCTTGCGTGCGCTGCTTGAGACCGAGGCGCCAGACCTGGTCCACCACCACTATGCCGGCCTGATGATGCGGCGCTGTGCCGCTATCGCCCACGGCATGGGCCTGCGCCAGGTCTCGACCTACCACTTCGGCCCCGAGGTGCTGACCCAGCCGCTGCCGATGCGGCCCCTGCGGCGCCTGGTCAGGGCCGAAATGGTGCGCGTCAACAACCTTTGCGACCTGGTCATTTCGCCGTCGCAAAAACTGGTCGCCGGTCTGCGTGCGCAAGGCATCACCGCGCCCATCACCTACATCACCAACCCGGTCGCCTTTGGCGACGTGCAGCAGGTGGCGCCGGCGGCGCGCGACGCGGCCTTTGTCGTGCTCTACGCCGGCCGGCTGGGGCACGAGAAGAACATCGGCCTGCTCATCAGTGCATTTGGGTTGCTGCTCAAGCACCAGCCCGACGCGCTGCTTTGGATCGCCGGCAAAGGCCCCGAAGAGGCCGCGCTGCGGGCCCAGACCCAAACCCTGGGCCTGACCGGACGCATCCGCTTTCTGGGTTTTCTGGACCACGCCACGCTGGCCGGCCACTACCAGGCCTGCGACGTCTTTGTGCTGCCTTCGGTGCAAGAGGTGCAGCCACTGGTGGCGATGGAGGCGATGTGGTTCGGCCGCCCGGTGATCGTC
This sequence comes from Betaproteobacteria bacterium, assembly GCA_031417735.1. Lineage (GTDB taxonomy): Bacteria > Pseudomonadota > Gammaproteobacteria > Burkholderiales > Burkholderiaceae_C > Pseudaquabacterium. The sequence continues at coordinate 2,175 of JANOWE010000229.1, read as the reverse complement.
ACCCAAGCCATTGCCGCGGCCGAAGAAATGGTCGATCCTGGCGTCAACGGCTACATCGTCGACCCCAACCGAGCCGACGACCTGGCCGCCCGCCTGGCCGAACTGGCCGCGCAACCCGCGCTGCGCCAGGCCATGGGCCGCGCCGGCCTGGCCCGGGCCCAGGCCTTCAGGCCGTCGACCATGGTCGATGCGCTGGACGCCGCCTACCGCCGATTGCTGGACTGAGGGTCTGAGCCGATGACCCCCGCCACCCCGCGCACGAACTACCACGCGGTGATCCTGTCGCCCCATCTGGACGATGCGGTGTTTTCATGCGCGGGCACCATCGCCGGCCTGCTGCAGCAGGGGCCGGTGCTGGTCATCAACCTGTTCACCGGCTACAGCACCGAGCTCAAATCCAGGGGCGTGGTGCTGACCAGCGCCCGCTACCAGGAAGAGGCCGAAGCCGCTGCGTTTCTGGGTTTTGACAGCATCATGCTGGGCGAGCTGGACGTATCGTTCCGGTGCCCCGAATACCGCTCACTGGGCAACATCTTTCGCCCGCCGGTCCAGGCCGATCTGGACTGGTTGCCCGAACTCAAGGCCAGGCTGCTGGCGCTGCTGGCCACCTTGAGTTTCAAGCAGCTCTACGCGCCGCTGGGCATCGGTTGGCATGTCGACCATGTGCTGACCTGCGCCATGCTCGACGACTGGGCCGGCCCGGCCGAACTGCTGTACTACGAGGACCTGCCCTATGGGCTGCTGCCGCATGCCAGCCGCATCCGGCTGGCCGAGTTGGGCCTGGACCTGGCAGTGTCTCAGCCTGCGCTGGCCCACCCAGGCGCCAACCCAGGCGCCAACCCAGGCGTGATTGACCAGACCCTGACCGCTGTGCCCCCGCTGCGCGCCTGGTGGCAGTTGATGCGCGAGTACCGGCGCACGGCGCTGATTCAGAACCTCCGGCCCTGGCCCTTGCGGCTGGTGGCGCAGCCGGTGGTGGGCTTCTACCTGTACCGGCTGATGGCATTGCACCGCCAGCGCGGGGCGGCCGGCGGCACGGGGTCCTGGCAGGCCAGCATCCAGCCCATTGAGGCTCAGTTTGAGCAAAAGCTCGACGCGATGATGCTCTACCGCAGCCAGTTCAAGGAGTTCTTCCTCAGCCGCGACGACTGTGAAAATATGCTGCGGCGCTACGCCCGCCGCATGGGCGGGGGTCAGGGCATGGGCCAGGGCCTGGTCGAACGGCATTGGCGCCGACGGCCCTGAGGACCGACGCAAATGTCGGCTGGCTTTACAGTTCACTGTCGCTTCGTCTGCTCGAATTCGAGGCACGTTGAAAAGTCGAAAAGAATCAATGACTTACCGCGTCGTTACGGGCCTGGCACAGGACATGCTTCTGTTTGTTCAGCAGCCACCCGGCGCCACCCCCGCCTCAGTCAGGAGAACTCATGAACAAGCTCGTCAAGTCTTTCGCCCTCGGTGCCGTGGCACTGGCGGCCAGCTCGGCATTCGCCTTGCCGGTCTTCACCGTCGGCACCAACAGCATCAACTTCGTTGCCTACGAAAACCAGTACCGCAGTGACGCAATGTGCGCCGGCGTGGGCGGCTGCCTGGCAGGCAATGCGGCCATCGATCCCGCTGGCTACAAGCGTGTTGACCCCGCGCTGACTGGCATGACGGCCGTGATCCCGACCGACCTGTTCATCGGTATCTTCAAGGTCACCCAACTCCAGCCGTCCAACTGGGGTCCTTCGCCAACCGACAATTTCACCGGTTACTTCGTGCAAGAAGTAGATACGGTTCAAGCGCCCGGCACCTTCGGTCTGATGGGCGATACCGTCAGCGCCAAGATCAATTTGAAGGCAGGCGCTGATCCGTTCTTAACAGGCAAGCTTGCCGCAGGCGAGTTGTTCGCCCTGTTCACCGACAGCACCACCAACTTCAACCCCAACGGCCCGGCCGCGCTGGGGACCATCGCTATTGCCACCGACGGCCTGAAGTGGGCCGGCTTGGGACTGACGGGTGTGGAGACTTACGCCTACACACTGGACAACCTGGCGATTTCTGCCGCCGCAGGCACGTCGGGGGGCCTGGCCACCAAGAGCTATATGTCGCTTGACCTGTTTCCCTACCTGCCCGGCGCCGGTGGCTCGTACAACGCAGGCCAGTTGGCCAAGGTCAATGACCTGAGCGAAA
>JANOWE010000228.1:0-3015 GCA_031417735.1 Betaproteobacteria bacterium | reverse complement strand
GCGTCGACGATCACGTCGTTGGGCGCATGCAGGTTGGTGATGCCCTTGGCCGAATCGACCATCGCCAGTTCGGGCCGGTGCTCGTGGCAGGCATGCAGGTCCTTGACAATCTCCTCGCGCTTGCTCTGGGGCAGCGTGGCGATCTTGTCGTAGAGGTTGACCATGCCGTTGTTGACGTTCACGCCCAGTTCTTCGAACAGCTTGTCGTGCTTGGCAAAGGCTTCCTTGTAGAAGATGCGCACCGCGTGGCCGAACACGATGGGGTGCGAGACCTTCATCATCGTGGCCTTCACATGCAACGAGAACATCACGCCGGTCTTGCGCGCGTCTTCCATCTCTTGCTCATAGAAGTCGCACAGCGCCTGCTTGCTCATGAACATGCTGTCGATGACTTCGCCGTCCAGCAGCGCGACCTTGGGCTTGAGCACCACGGTCTTGCCAGCCGTGGTCTTGATCTCCATGCGCACATCGCAGGCCTTGGCCACGGTCATCGACTTCTCACCGTGGTAGAAATCGCCCTGCTTCATGGTCGCCACATGGGTGCGCGAGGCCTGGCTCCAGACACCCATCGCGTGCGGGTGCTTGCGGGCAAAACGCTTGACTGCCGCTGGCGCCCGGCGGTCGGAGTTGCCTTCACGCAGCACCGGGTTCACCGCACTGCCCAAGGTCTTGGCATACCGCGCGCGAACGGCCCTTTCTTCGTCGGTCTTGGGGTTCTCCGGAAAGTCCGGAATGGCGTAGCCCTTGGCCTGCAACTCCTTGATCGCCCCCACCAGCTGGTGCTGCGACGCGCTGATGTTGGGCAGCTTGATGATGTTGGTGTCGGGCAGCAGGGTCAGCCGGCCCAGTTCGGCCAGGTTGTCGGGCACGCGCTGCTCTTCGCTGAGGCATTCCGGAAAGGCCGCCAGCACACGCGCGGCGACCGAGATGTCGCTCTTGGCGATGGTGATGCCGGCCGGCGCCGCAAAGCTGCGGACCACCGGCAGGAAAGCGCAGGTGGCCAACATCGGCGCTTCGTCGGTCAGGGTATAGATGATGGTGGCGTGGGGGGTGGTCATCAAAAGTTCTCCGTGGCGGGGCGCTGCCGGGCTGCAGGTGGGATGGGCAGCACCGTACTCCTGGCGTGGTGTCGCAGGCGCTGAACTGTGCCACCAAAACCTGTACCGGCTCTGACGGATACGGCATGGCAGACTCAAGGCTTCGTTGTCACACCCAGGAGCAAGACCATGAACTTCAGGCCTATCAAATTGTTCGCCGCTGTGTCCACCACCGCCATTCTGGCCGCCTGCGGCAGCATGGGTGGGGGCATGCAGGGCATGTCCGGCATGAGCTTCTTTGTCACCAGCGCCAACCCCGGCAAGGGTGGTGACCTGGGCGGACTGGCCGGTGCCGACGCGCATTGCCAGGCCCTGGCCACCGCCGCCGGCGCCGGTGGCAAGACCTGGCGTGCCTACCTGAGCGCGCAGCCCGTGTCTGGCTCGGCCGGCGTCAATGCACGCGACCGCATCGGCAACGGCCCCTGGCACAACGCCCAGGGCGTGATGGTGGCCAGCGACGTCGCCAACCTGCACAGCGGCAGCAACAAGCTGAACAAGCAGACCGCGCTGACCGAAAAGGGCATGGGCGTGAACGGCCGGGGCGACCAGCCCAACCTGCACGATGTGCTGACTGGCTCGCAGCCCGACGGCAGCTTCGTCGCCGGCGACGCCAACTCGACCTGCGGCAACTGGGGCATGAGCAGCGGTGGCGCGGCGATGGTCGGCCACCACGACAAGACCGGTCTGGACGAGAGCGCACCGGCCAAGTCCTGGAACTCGTCGCACCAGAGCCGGGGTTGCAGTCTCGACCAGCTCAAGACCACCGGCGGCGGCGGGCTGTACTACTGCTTCGCGGCCAGGTAGTGCGCAGGCAGGGCCGGGGCCATCGACAAGGCCGGCGGCGGCCCGGCGCGCCAGAAGCACAGCACCGACAGCGCGCCCATCCCGGCCAGCACCAGCAGCATGTCTCGGTAGCCGCCCAGCGCCAGCAGCAGCCAGCTGGCCAGCAGCGGCGCGCTGGCGCGGCTCATCAGGCCGATGGTCGACATCAGGCCGCCGATGCGGCCCACATGGGCGCGGCCGAAGTACTCGGGCACCAGGCCGCCGCGCACGATGGTGACCAGGCCATTGGCCACGCCGAACAACAGCGCAAACAGCAGCAGCGCCGGCAGGCTTGAACCCAGCGCAAACAGCAGCATCGCCAGCGGCAGGCCCACCAGCACCACCGCGCCCACCCGGCGCAGAGGCAGGTGGCGGCCGAGCCAGACATGGCCCAGACGGCCGGCCACCTGGGCCGGACCGACCAGCATCAGCACGAGCATGGCTTGGGCGTCGCTCACACCCTTGGCCGCAAAGGCCGGCACCACATGGGCCCACAGCGCAGCCTGGGCGAAGGCGTAGAGCGTGAAGCAGGCTGTGAGCAGCCAGAAGCTGCGTTCGCGCAGCGCCTGGTGCAGGGTGGCCGCCTCAGTCACGCCGGTCGGGTGCGGGTCGACCACGATGCCCGGCCCGCGCAGCGCCCAGGCGTGCAGCAGCGCCACGCCCAGCAGCACCACGCCGATGACCACCAGCGTGGCGCGCCAGCCCAGGCCGGCAGCCAGCATCGCGGCCACCGCCGGAAAGCTCAAGGTGCTGGCAAAGCCACCCACCAGCGTGAGCTGGGTGATGCCGTCCTTGTAGCGGGTGGGGTAGCGCTTGGTCAGCACCATGAAGGCCGGGTCGTAGAGCGTGGCCGCCATCGCCAGGCCCAGCACGGCCCAGACGGCATACAACATCCACGGCGCGCTGACCCCGGCCCAGGCCAGAAAGCCCAGACCGGCCAGCACTGCGCCCCCGGTCATCACCGCCCGGCCATGGCCGGCGTCGATCAGCGTACCGGCGCCATAGCTGCCCGCGCCCCACAGCGCCAGGCCCAGCGTGAAGGCGCCCATCAGCTGTGGCTTGCTCCAGCCCAGTTCGGCCTGCATGGGCAGCACGA
>JANOWE010000227.1:0-2141 GCA_031417735.1 Betaproteobacteria bacterium | reverse complement strand
ACATGAAACCGCGTCTTCGACCCGAGGGCGTCGTTGCAAATCCTCGCGATACCTACGGGTATCGCTGCGGTTTGCGCCTAGCCTTCGGGCCGAATCCATCGCTTTCATCATGTTTCGATCCTTCCGGGTCGCAGTACTAGTCCGCCTACCCGATCGCCCCAACCTGCGCGCTGCGCGTGCCCGCCGCCATGACCCAACTTGCCGACCTGCGATTTCTGATCGTCGACGACTTCTCCACCATGCGCCGCATCGTGCGTGGGCTGCTCAAGGAGATGGGCGCGATCAACGCCGATGAAGCCGAAGACGGCGCCGTGGCACTGAACATGCTCAGGACGAGCCGCTTCGACTTCGTGGTCAGCGACATCAACATGCCGGTGATGAACGGCTTCGATCTGCTCAGGTCGATCAAGGCCGACCCCTCGTTGAGGCACCTGCCGGTGTTGATGGTCACGGCCGAAGCGCGCAAGGAGGACATCGTGCTGGCGGCGCAGTGTGGCGCGGCGGGCTACATCGTCAAGCCCTTCACCAAGGCGACGCTGGAAGACAAGGTGCAGAAGATCATGTCCAAGCTGGCCGCCACGGCCTGAGCGCGGGACGGCAACACATCATGAAAATGGAGCATCCGATGCTGCTGGCCGAGGCGTCAAGCCCCGCCGGTGACCAGGTCTTCCAGCAACTGGGCTCCCTGACTCGGGTGCTGCATGACGCGCTCGACCAATTGGGCGTGATGCCCCAGCTGCAACACGCCGCCGAAGGCCTGCCCGACGCGCGCAGCCGCCTGGGCTACATCGCCAACAAGACCGCCGAAGCGGCCGACAATGTGCTGAACCTGGTCGACAGCGCCAAGGCCGAGCAGACCGAAATCGCCCACCTCACACGTCGGCTTGCCAGGCAGTTGGCCGACGACCCGACCCACACCGTGCTGACCGGGGCGGTGCTGGCCTTTGTCGACGAGATCGAAGCCCGCACCTCGGCGGTGGACAGCCACCTCACCAGCATCATGCTGGCGCAGGACTTCCACGACCTCACCGGCCAGGTGGTGGGCAAGGTGGTGCAGCTCGCCGCCGATCTGGAAGACAGCCTGCTGCGCCTGCTGCTGCAGTCGGCCCCCGAGAGCCAGAAGCACAAGCTGGCGCCGATGGCGCTGGCCGGACCGGTGGTTGCGCCCGAGGGCCGCACCAATGTGGTGGCCGACCAGGGCGAAGTGGACGATTTGCTGGCCAGTCTTGGCTTCTGAGCGGCAGCCTGCCAGCCAGGGTGTGGCCGGCGTCGCGCCGGGCCGGAATGAGGCCGCAATGCCAGCCTTTTCCCTCCGCTGACGCGGCGGCGCCGTCCCTAACATGGCGCGTCCCCTTCGCCCCGATGGAAGCGCCCATGTCCGACGTCTTGCTGACCCCGCCTGAATCTGCCACCTGCCTGACTCTGGGCGAGCTGGTGCAGCAGGCCCAGTCACTGCAGCAGGCCGGTCGCAGCGCCGATGCCGTGTCGCTGTACCAGGACTGGATCGTTCGCGGACCGGTGGCCGCGCGCCACATCGCCTGCTTCAACCTGGGCACGCTGCAGGCTGCGCAGGGCCGCGCGGACCTGGCCGAATCAGCCTACCGCCAGGCCATCGACCTGCAGCCGCAGTTTGCCCATGCGCGGCTCAACCTGGGCCACCAGCTTGAGCGCAGTGGCCAGGCCGAGCCCGCACTGGCGCAATGGCGCGAGGTGCTGTCCGCCAAACCTGCCGTTGAGCTGCAGGTTCATGCCTGGAACAACATCGGCCGCCTGCTCGAGACGCTGCGCCGCTACCCCGAGGCCGAGGCCGCGCTGCGCGACAGCCTGCTGCTCAACCCCGACCAGCCCAATGTGGTGCAGCACTATGTGCACCTGCGGCAAAAGCAATGCGCGTGGCCGGTGTACCAGCCGGTGGGCGAGGTCGGACCGAACCGCTTGCTGGCTGGCACTTCGCTGCTGGCCATGATGAGCGCCAGCGACGACCCCGCGCTGCAGCTGCTGTCGGCCACCCGCTTCGCCAACGAGCGGGTGCCCAAGCCACCGGCCGTGGCCCTGCACCGCAGCATGCCGCCGCGCAGCGGCAAGATCCGCATCGGCTACCTGTCGGGCGACCTGCACATGCATGCGGTGGGCCTGCTCAC
>JANOWE010000226.1:0-3510 GCA_031417735.1 Betaproteobacteria bacterium | reverse complement strand
GGGCGGCGCATCCTGGGCCAAGGCCGAGAAGGCGGGCCTGAAGGTGGCCGAAATCGCTGATGCGGTCAAGACCGCCGACGTGGTGATGATCCTGTTGCCCGACGAGCAGATCGCTGCGGTCTACAACGCCGATGTGGCGGCAAACATGAAGGCCGGCGCGTCGCTGGCCTTTGCCCATGGCTTCAATGTGCACTACGGCCAGGTCGTGCCGCGCGAGGACATCGACGTGTGGATGGTTGCGCCCAAGGCCCCCGGCCACACCGTGCGCAACACCTACAGCCAGGGTGGAGGGGTACCGCACCTGATCGCCGTGCATGCCGACAAGACCGGCAAGGCGCGTGACCTGGCGCTGAGCTACGCGGCGGCCAACGGTGGTGGCAAGGCCGGCATTATCGAGACCAACTTCCGCGAAGAGACCGAGACCGACCTGTTCGGCGAACAGGCCGTGCTGTGCGGCGGCACGGTCGAGCTGATCAAGGCGGGCTTCGAGACCCTGGTCGAAGCCGGTTATGCGCCCGAAATGGCCTATTTTGAATGCCTGCATGAGCTCAAGCTGATCGTCGACCTGATCTACGAAGGCGGCATCGCGAACATGAACTACTCGATCTCCAACAACGCCGAGTACGGCGAGTACGTCACCGGCCCGAAGATCGTGACCTCGGAGACCAAGAAGGCCATGCAACAGTGCCTGAAGGACATCCAGACCGGTGAATACGCCAAAAGCTTCATCCTGGAAAACAAGGCCGGCGCTTCGACGCTGATCTCGCGCCGCCGCCTGACCGAAGAGCATCAGATCGAGATCGTGGGCGAAAAGCTGCGCGCGATGATGCCGTGGATCAAGGCCAACAAGCTGGTCGACAAGAGCCGCAACTGAGCGTGCCTTGAACGACAGGCCCGCGCCGGCAGGCGCCAGCGCGCTTGAACCAGCCACCTGGCAGGCCCTGCCAGGCGGCCCTGCTTTTTTGTGCCGCTACAGAAGTTGCTCAGGCACCAACAGGCCGAAGAACCAGTTGTGAAGGTGCATCCAAAGCGAGGATTCGGGTTCTTCGTTGAAAATCTGCTCGTGGTGGTCGTCGTCGGTGATCAGCCACTGCAAGCCGCCTTCTGGGCCGCGCTGCACGCGGTAGGCGTTTTGCTGGTGGCTGATGCGCACCACGCGCTGCACCTCTTTGGCCAGCTGGGCGCTTTGAACAAAAATGCCGAGCTCGGTGTTCTGGGTGCGTGACCTGGGGTCCAGGTTCATCGAGCCGATGAAGACCTTGTCACCGTCCACCACCGCCGTCTTGGCATGCAGACGCCCGACCGATGAGCCGAACAAGCCCAGCCGCTTGCCGGACTGGGTGAGCGTGGGGCTGAGTTCATACAGTTCAACACCGGCGTCGACCAGGCGCGGACGGTAGCGGGCATAACCGGTGTGCACCAGCGGCTCGTCGGTGGCGGCGAGCGAGTTGGTCAAAACCGTCACCTTCACGCCCTTGGTCCGCAGCGCCTCGAAGGCTTTGATGCCCAGCTTGCCCGGGATCAGATAGGGCGAGGTGATGGTCACCTCGCTGTCGGCGGTCCAGATTTTCATCAGCGCCTGGTAAGCCAGGCTGTCGGCATAGGCCTTGTCCCAGCCCCGTTTGAGCTTGTCTGGCGGGTCGGCGATGGCCAGGGCCTGGCCCCAGATCAGGCCCAGGCGGCCACGGTCCAGGTCTTCGCCGATGGGGCCATAGCCCAGCAGGTCCACTTCGGCGGGGTCCAGTGAGGGCAACGTAGACGCGGCGTCTGCTGTCAGCCTGGCAAACCGCTGCTGCAACTGCAGCGCGCTGTCGGCACTGGGCGACACCTGCTCAATGGGCATGACCACCGGACTGTTCCAGTAGTCGTCGAACACGGCCGCCAGCGGCCTGACCACCTGGCCGACGATCAGGGTGTCTAGGTCGACGAAGTTCTGCTGCGTGCCGCGCTGGAAATAGTCGTCGGCGATGTTGCGGCCACCCGCCACCGCGATCGCACCATCTGCCAGCAACAGCTTGTTGTGCATGCGGTGGTTCAGCCGCACCAGATCAAACAGCGAGGCCGTGAATCGGCCTGCCAGACCCGCCTCTCGGGCGCAGCAGAAGGGATTGAACAGACGAACCTGGACATTTGGCAGTGCAGTCATGGCCCGCAGCAGCACGTCGCTGCGGCTGGTGTACAGGTCGTCCACCAGCAGGCGCACGCGCACTCCGCGCGCCGCAGCGTGGGCCAACTGGGCCAACAGCATGCGGCCTGTGGCATCGTTGTCGAACACGTAGTACTGCACGTCCAGGGAGTGGCGGGCGCGCTGGATCAGTTGCAGGCGCGCGTCCAGCGAATAACTGCCCAGCGGCAGCAGCCTGAAGCCGGACAGATCGGCCGCAGGCGAGGACGCGAGCGCGGCTTGCGCCAATGGACTGTCCGGCTGGGCGGGCAAGGACTGGCTGAGTGGGCTGGCCGGCGCCGAAGGCAGGCTGACGCAGGCCGCCAGGCCCGAGAGAAGCAAGGCGCAGGCCAGCATGTGCCACGCCGTTCCCAGCCTGCGCCAGACCAGGGCTGGCAGGTCAGTGGCATTGTTTCTGTCCTGACGAAGGGGCAGAGCAGGATGCAGTGTGGTCCGGATGGGCGACATGGTGGTCCACTGGGTGGTTGGCTCAAGCTTGATATGTGCCCAACGATACGACCAAGTCGGGCCAGCGGATGCGCCTCCCCGGCTATGGGGTCGACACCCGACTGAGACGTCTGCCGGGTCGGGTATCCTCCATGGCTAACCGTTCGCCCTTGATCATGACCGACAGTTCGCCCGACAGCGTTGACCCTCAACAGCATCCCGAGTCCGCCGACGCCCCGCGCCGGCTGCGGCGAAAGGGCATCTATATCCTGCCCAATCTGTTCACGCTGGCGGCGCTCTTTGGCGGCTTCTACGCCATCGTGATGGCGATGAACGGGCGCTTCGACCATGCCGCCATCGGTGTTTTCTGCGCCATGGTGCTCGACAGCCTAGACGGCCGCGTGGCGCGCATGACCAATACCCAGAGCGCATTCGGCGAGCAGATGGACAGCCTCTCGGACATGGTCAGCTTTGGCGCCGCGCCGGCCTTGATCGTCTATGAGTGGGCGCTGCGCGGGCTGGGCAAGTTGGGCTGGACGGCGGCTTTTGTCTATTGCGCCTGCGCCGCGCTTCGGCTGGCGCGATTCAACACCAATATCGGCGTGGTCGACCGCCGTTTCTTCCAGGGCTTGCCCAGCCCGGCGGCTGCGGCGCTGGTGGCGGGGTTCATCTGGATCATGGACGACGCCGGCTTCACTGAAGGTGTGCGCAATATTCCTTGGTTGGTCTGGACGACCTTCGCACTGACCTTGTTTGCCGGCTTGACCATGGTCACCAATGTGCCGTTCTACAGCTTCAAGGACCTGGGCTCCAAGCGCTCGGTACCGTTCATCACGCTGGTGGCGATGGCGCTGGGCATCGCGGTGATCAACATCCATGTGCCGGGCATGCTGTTCGGC
>JANOWE010000225.1:0-12206 GCA_031417735.1 Betaproteobacteria bacterium | reverse complement strand
GCTGCAAGCCGAACAGGCCGTGCGGGCGGCCCATGAGGCAGCGACGCACGAAGAAAACATCGCCGAAAACAGACACGACACCTTGGGACTCGAAGCCGCCTACCTGGCCACCGGTCAAGCTCGCCGTGCCGAAGCCATCCGCCAAGCGATGGCCAATTGGCGCCGATTCCGCCCGAGCCCCTACGACGCCAGCAAAGGGATACAGCTCGGCGCGCTGGTCTGCCTGGTCGATTCCGACGACAAGCAGCAACAGCTCTTTCTTGGCCCGGATGGGGGCAGCATGAAGTTGGTCAGCGGCTCTCAGCTCGTTCAGGTCATCAGCAGCGAAGCCCCTTTGGGCAGGGCCATGTTGGGCAAATGCGAGGGTGATGAGGTATCGATACAGGTCGCTCTAATCCGACAGCAGTTTGAGGTGCTGCGGGTTCATTGAGCCGCAATCAAGTCCACGCCGAATTGATCAGAAGTTACTCGCCCCGACCCCTTCAGGACGCTCTGCACAAATCCTGGCGAGCTATGCGGAGTTCGTTCGCGCTCTCGGCCTCGCGCACATCAATTCGCTTCGGTGGCACTGACCGCGAGGCAGGTCAGTGTTGGCAGTACCAGTTGGCGCCCGTGGTCAGCAGACGCTCGGGTGGCGCGAAGCTACCGTCAAGCTGGCACGGTCAGCAGTACCTAGAGACCCGACCTTGGTCCCCAGCGCTGTGGGCGGACTACGAGGCGACCACAGCGCAGGGGCCGAATGTCAGCTCCCGCGGCCTGCGAACTGGTGCTGCCGACCCATAGGAGTCACCCGCACCGCCGCCCTGAAGCAGCCGTCCGCACGGTCTGGCGCACGCGCGCACAGGCGCAAACCGCGGGTAATTGCTGAGACGCAAATGTCGAAAATTCTTACAGTCGTCTTGGTCATGCAACCCAGACTCAATGCTAAGCCATTGATCTTCATAGGTATTCAGACGCCTTGGGGGGGGTCCAAGTCTTGTTTATGCCACTGTGTTGGTCAATCTATTAAAGGAACGTTCATGAAATTCACGAAGTCTTGGGCGGCTGCGGCCGCCATGGTGGCCTTGACGGGTGCAGCGCAGGCCGCGCTGGTGTCCCAAGGCAATGGCACGGTGCTGGACACCAACACCAACCTGATATGGCTGCAGGACTAGGAAGTCAATGGTCGGCAAAACTGGGCCACGCAGAAGGCCTGGGCCGAGACCACACTTGATGGCTTTGCCGGCAGCAACGACTGGCGGCTGCCCGGCATCGCCGAGTACGCCGACCTTTTCACCGCGTACGGCAATCTCACGTCGAACACTCTGCCGTTTGTCGACGTGCAGCCCGGCTTCTACTGGTCCGGTACGGAGATCACGCCTGGCAGCCTCGCGTGGTACTTCCGCACCGACTTCTACGCCCTGAACCCCGGCTTCGAGAGCTTCCGGTTCTTTGCCGTGGCTGTGCGCCCCGGCGATGTGACCGCCCCTGTGCCGGAGCCACAGACGTTGGCGCTGGCACTGCTGGCGTTAGGCGCCACGGTGGTGGCACAGAGAAGGCGGCCAACTTGAGGCTGCGGTGCTTCGGGCGCTTTGAACCCTTCTTCGGAACGTCAGGCTTGAACCTCTGTCGCTGACTGCAGGTGAGCCTGGCATGGCTACACTGCCACCCATGCACCCATTGATCGAGACCCACCGCGCTGAACTGCTGGCCCTCGCGAGCAGGCGCGGCGTCACAGGTGTTCGGGTCTTTGGTTCGATGAGCCGTGGCGACGGCAGCGACAGTAGCCGCAACAGCGACGTTGACCTGCTGGTCACCCTGGCCCCTGGGATCAGCGCCCTGGCTTTGGGTGGCCTGTTGCTGGATGCGCAGGAATTGCTGGGCCGGCGTGTGGATGTCGTTACCGAAGCGAGCTTGCACCCTGCGCTGCGTGAAAGCGTCATGGCCGGCGCCGTGCCGCTGTGAATCCTGGCCCCGAGGCAGACTGGGTGCTGCTGGCGCACATGCGCGACTGCTTGGCCCGCATCGCCGAATACACCAACGCCGAACGCAGCCGCTTCGACACTTCACGGCTGGTGCAAGACGCCGTGATCCGCAATCTGCAGACCCTGGCCGAATCGAGCCAGCGCTTGTCGAGCGAGATCAAGGGCACCGAGCCGCAGATCCCATGGCGCGATCTCGCCGGGTTTCGCAATGTGATCGTGCATGGCTACCTGGGCATTGATCTCGGGGCAGTGTGGCTGGTCGTCGAACAAGATTTGCCAGCGCTGACCGATGCTGTCAACCGAATGGCTGCGCATCTGGCGCCTCAGGGCTGATCCGAAGGGCTGCTTGGCCGCCAAACGAGCGACAGCTGATGGCCGGGACCGTGAGTCCGTCGCGACGCCTGGAAACTGCCCGTCAAATTAGGGGGGCAACACAGCCACAGGGCCGATGGTCAGCTTCCTGCCGTGACCGCGAACTGACAGTCACGGCCATTCCCTGACGATGACGACAGGCTGCTTCCTGGCATCTCGTCGCATCGACGATGCGTCGAACGCAACCACCAATTGATCAATTGATCACCGGAACGTGGCCCCGAAGAGTTACTCACCCACAGGTAGGCTCGGTGCAGGGCTTGAACCCGCGACTGCTCACCACTTCGGGAGCCGCCCGTGAAACCATCGGCCCGCAGGCCCGGCGGGCGCCAAACGGCGCTAGGTCGCCGTGGGCACTGGCGGGTCAGTCGGCTTTCAGCTGCCGGCGCCGCACCAGCGGCAGCAGCGAGAGCCCGGCACCCAGTAGCAGCCACGACGCCGGCTCCGGAACCGGCGGTGGGGCACCAAACGGGCGCAGGGACAGGCTGATGGCGTTTCCGTTGTCGGCATTGCCACTTGCCGTGGCTGTCATCGCGCCGGTGGCGGCGGCGAAACAGCCGTTGGTGTTATTGCATTGCAGCGCCTGGCTGGCGCCCATCGACAGGCCCGCGCTGTTCGGTGTGGTTCGGCTGGCCACGTCCAGCACCTCCGAGGTCCCGACCGGCGCCGTCCAGGTGCCCGAACTGGCGTACATATACATTGCGACGACCATTGTCCCGTCCACCGCGGGCGTGATCGACGGTGCAGCGTGCGACAGACTAAACGCTGTGCTCGCGCCGGCAATCGTGTCGATGGGGTTGGTGGTGTCCACCCCGGAGAACCCCATCAGGCCGACGATGGCGTCGCCATTGCCTCTGAGCCCCCAGAAGTACGACGCGCCTTCAGTGGCTGTGGCGACGTGGTAATAGACCGCCAGCGAGGTGCCTGTGCCCGCGGAGTTGTCGACTCGCTGGGCTAGCGTCCACCCGTTCGGGGCGGTGATGACCGTGGTCGCCGGGCCTGTCGCAACCTCGGCGAGCAGCAGCGTGTTGAACGTCACGCCCGCCGGCTTCGCGACCGTCACACTGCCCGATGTCGCAGAGGTGCTGGACTGGGACACGAACGCAATGTTCGCCGCCCGGGCATGACCGCCCGACATTGTCGCGGCAGCCGCGAGCAGCGCTGCACCGGTGGTGGTCGAGAGTCGTGTCATGGTCGGATTTCGGCTTTGGCAGTTGCACGAGGGCGAAGATGTCTTCGAAGCGTACCACCTGCCATCGAGGTGTCGACACCGGCATCGCGCAAGTGTCACCCCCCAGATCGGTGGCGCGGCCGATGCCGCGGCCGCCCTAAACGCGTCGACCGTGGCGCGCGGGCCGAATGCGATGCGGTACGTACACGCCACGGCCTGCAGAGGCCTGAGCGTGCGGGCTTTGTCTGAGTCCGCGAGGCTGTCGGCCACATGGTCGAACCCTCCTCCTAGACCAAAACACCCAGACGGGTGAGCAGCTTGGTGATGATCTTGAGCAACACCGCCTTCAGTGCTTCATCGGTCGGCGCTTGAGCAACTTGGCCCAGCTCAGCCGCACCGGGCGATGGTGCGCAAAGTTCGCATCGCACTCGGCGGACTTCGTTTCCTGCGCGGGCGCCGCGTGCTCTTGCGGCACCACCAGCGCGCGCAGCTTGGCGTTGGGTGCCAGCACGCCGTGGAAGTGCATCAGATGTAGCCTGGGCCTGAGCACCTTTGAAGGCTGCGGTACAGACACGACCGGCCGTTTCGGGGCGACGAGTTCTGGGCTGCGTATGTCGGTGATGGGTCGGCATCGACCCGTCGGGTCCGGGAGGAGCAGTCGTTCGATCGGGCCCGGACGATGTTCGGCGTCGGCCGTATGGCGTCGGCCTCCAACCGCCTCCATGGTCACTGGCTACGTCAGCAGTACCCCTGTTAGCGGCCGGTGGTGGCGACGCCGGGTCCGCGCCTGAACGACCGCAAGGTGTCCGAGACCGTGAGTTCGAGGGCTGGCGGCGACCGGCAGCAAACGCTGCAAAACGGCCATCGAGAGCCCCGGTGGCCACCTTGGTTCAGGGTCGAGCGCAGTTCTCCAGGCCTCCCGTCAGTGCACGCTGTCGTGAAGAGCATGCCGCCGGCCGCATCTGACCGGCCACCCGGGCAAAACGGCAAGTTCAAGGGACACCACAATCCAGCCATGAGCCCCAACGCCCCCCTGCACCCCTTCAAGTCCGTCAGCTACCGGGGCAGCGCGCCCGGTCCGCAACCTGAACCGCGCCTTGGCGCCGGCGCCGATCCCGCGTGAATATGAGGACCATGTGGCCAACTGGCTGTGCCCGCTGCTGGCCCAGCATGACGGCCTGCTCGACTTGCATTCATTCCAGGCCGACGGCCAGCCCTTCGTGATGGTCGGGCCGCTGGACAACCAGGGCAGCATCGAGCCCTTCGGCCAGGCCGCACAAGAAGAAGCGCTGGTGCAGGTGCCGGGCGTGAACCGGGCGGTCGACGGCTGGCTGGACACCTATGCCGGCGGCGGGGCCCGGCGCGGCGAAAGCGGCGGCGGCCTGATGCGCCGGGTGCCGGTGGCGCGGTGGGTGGCGCGCGACCCGTCAGAAGCTGCCCGCGAACGACCGGTCTGATCGGGTGCGAATGTCGGCTGCTGGCCGGCTGCCGGCGCTCAAGGTGAACCTGCTGGCGTGGCTCAGGCGGCCAGCGCAAACGGCTGGATCTCTTTGGCAATGGTCTTGCCGTTCGCGATCTCTGCCACTCGCAACTCGTAGGCTGCCTGAAGGTTCAGCCAGCCCTTGGCCTCGCTGCCGAAGTAGCGCTCCAGGCGCAGGGCCGTATCAGCCGACACGCCGCGCTCGCCCTTGGTGATCTCGCTAAGGCGCGAGTAAGGCACATGCAGGGCCATGGCTACGGCGCGCACGCTGACGGCCATGGGCTTGATGTAGTCCTCCAGCAGGATTTCACCTGGATGGATAGGACGCATACCGTTCTTGAACATGATGCACTCCATTGCTGTTCAGGATTTGAATGCCAGTCGGGCCTGGGTCAGTGTGGGTCTTCGATCAGCACGTCATAAGGGCCGCTATCACCCCACTTGAAGGTCAGCCGCCACTGGTCGTTGATTCGCACATGCCAGGCACCGGCGTATTCCTTCAGGTCATTTCCTGGCGGGGCTTTCATGAAACGCACCGAGGGCGCCGCGTCGAGCTGAGCCAGCTTGCGCTCTGCTACGCTTTTGATGTTGACGAAACGGCGACACTTACCTGTGGTGAACAGGCCCTCCGTGTCGGCGCAGGCGAACGACTGGATCGGCATGGAACAGAGCTTAGCTGTTAACCGGTTAACAGTCAATTCAGCACGGATGAAGGCTTCGCGCCAGGATGCGGCAACGACGCGCGGTTGGCCCTGTTCGGTCGACTTCCCTGAATCTGCCGTTGGCGAACGGCAGATTGTGGCCGACCTGCGACGGCCAGCTCACGGAATTGCCCGCCTTGAATCGTGCCATAGGCAGTGTTCGCTGGCTTACGCCACATCTCGGTTGGCGGGTCCGCGAGGGACGTTGCCCTGTACCGATTGCACGCAGCGGTTTGACGGCCGATTCTGCTGTGCCGCGCCGCGAAGTACGCGGCCGTCGGCCGAAGCAGCCGGCTTGGAACTGGCGCCGGCGATCCGCAGGCCCCTCAAGTGAAGGCGCTCCTGATCATTGCGGATCAGCGCTCGCCCATACTCGCTGCTGGCCACCTGGCGCAGCTGCCACCGGTGCGCCGGCGCCGACCGCAGGCGGCAGTACATGCAGCTCCAGCGCGATCAAACTCCCCAGTGCAGGCCTTGCCGACGGGCCTGAGCAGCTACGCTGCTTCAGGATCAGCAGCAAGGCTTCGGTCTTCCGCCCCTGCCCTTGATCGCGAGGAAAATACCGGCCACACAGGCCAATGCCAATGCCAAGCCCAATGCCAAGCCCAATACCCACCACCGCCCGTCCATGAGCCCCACAGCCCCCCTGCACCCCTTCAAGTCCGTCAGCTACCGGGGCAGCGCGCCCGGCCCGCGTTTGATCGTCACCGGCGCGGTGCATGGCAACGAGGTCTGCGGCACGCTGGCCATCCGCCGCTTGATCGATGAGCTTGACGCCGGCGCGCTGGCCATCCGCCGAGGCCTGCTCACGCTGGTGCCCGTGACCAACCCCATGGCCTATGCGCTGGCCCGCCGCGCGGGTGACCGCAACCTGAACCGTGCCTTGGCACCGGCGCCCATCCCGCGTGAATACGAAGACCATGTGGCCAACTGGCTGTGCCCCTTGCTGGCCCAGCACGACGGCCTGCTCGACCTGCATTCCTTCCAGGCCGAGGGTCAGCCCTTCGTGATGGTCGGGCCGCTGGACAACCAGGGCAGCATCGAGCCCTTCGGCCAGGCCGCACAAGAAGAAGCGCTGGTGCAGGTGCTGGGCGTGAACCGGGCGGTCGACGGCTGGCTCGACACCTATGCCGGCGGCGTGGCCCGGCGCCGCGAAGCGGCCGGCACGGAAGCCGGCCGGCTCGACCTGAACCCGAACTACGGCGTGGGCACGACCGAGTACATGCGCTCGCTGGGTGGCTGGGCGCTGACGCTGGAGTGCGGCCAGCATGCCCATGCCGACGCACCCGAGCTGGCCTACCGCGCCATCCGCAACACCCTGGCCCATCTGGGCCTGGTCGACGAGCCGCCGCCGGCCGAGGTGGCGACGATCGAGGCCTTGTCGCTGCACGAGGTGGTGGACAAGGTGCATGCCGACGACCGGTTCAGCCGCGTCTGGCAGAGCTTTGATGCACTGCGCGCCGGTGAGCTGATCGGCACCCGCGCCGATGGTCAAGAAATACGTGCGCCAGGCGACGGCTGGATCATGTTCCCCAACGCCCGCGCCGAGCCGCGCCAGGAGTGGTACTACCTGGCCCGCGCCAGTCGCCGTTTCGACTGAGGCCGTACTTCCACGCAAGAAAGGCCGCGCCATGCCGCTGCTGACCGCCGACGCCCGGGGCGTCTATCCCATCGCCCCGACGCCCTTTTTCGATGGCGGCCGCATCGACACCGCGTCGATCGACCGGCTGGTCGATTTCTACGTGGGCATCGGCGCCACCGGCATCACCGTGCTGGGCCAGTTGGGCGAGGCGCCCAAGCTCGGCCATGGCGAGGGCGTGGCGGTGGCCAGACAGATGATTCGCCGTGCGCCGCATCTGCCGGTGGTGGTGGGTGTGTCGGCGCCCGGCTTTGCGGCCATGCGCGAGCTGACGCAGGAGGTGATGGCCGCCGGCGCCGCCGGCGTGATGATCGCCCCGCCCAACAGCTTGCGCACCGACGAGCAGATCGTCGGCTACTACAGCCTGGCGTCGGCCGCCATCGGTGCCGATGTGCCCTTTGTGCTGCAGGACTACCCGCTGACCTTCTCGGTGCAGATGACGCCGGCGGTGATCCGCCGCATCGTGGGGGACCTGCCGGCCTGCCAGATGCTCAAGCATGAAGACTGGCCGGGGCTGGACAAGATCAGCGCGCTGCGCGGCTTCGAGCGTGACGCCAGCATGCGCCACATCGCCATCCTGTGCGGCAACAACGGCCTGTTTCTGGACTACGAGATGGCACGTGGGGCCGATGGCGCGAACACCGGCTACGCCTTCCCCGACATGCTCTGCGACGTGGTGCGCCTGTGCGGTGCCGGCCAGCGTGAGGCCGCGCACGACCTGTTCGACGCCCACCTGCCATTGCTGCGCTACGAGCAGCAACCCGGTCTGGGCCTGGCCGTGCGCAAGTACCTGCTGATGCGGCGCGGGCTGTTGTCCAGCGCGGCCCTGCGCAGCCCGGCGGCCAAGCTCAATGCCACCACAGTGGCCGAGGTCGAACACCTGCTGGGCCGGCTGGCGCGTCACGATCCCCGGGCGCTGTTGGCGCCGGTCTGAAGCCGCTTCAAGGTCAGCGCACCAGCACGTCCTCGTCAAAGCGCAGCGTGCCGGCGTCGGCGTCCAGCGTGGCCATGAAGCCCAGCGGCAGTGGCCGGTTCGGCGTGCCATGGCCCGTCGGCCAGCCTGCCAGCCTGCCGGCAGCGGTACACCCAGCGCCAACAGGTGGTCTCGCAGCGCGGCACCGCAGTCTTCGGCCTCGGTGAAGCTGCCCAGCAGCACGCCGGCCACGTCGCCCAGCATGCCGGCCAGGTTCAGCGCCGGCCGCAAGCGGGCGCTGCCATAGCCGCCGCGCAAACACCACACGGCGGCCACGTCAGGGTCGTCCAGCGCGGCCTGCAGGTCGGCCAGGCGCCGGGCGTCGTCGCCGGCCAGGTCGCCCCGCTGCATTGCGCAACCCGGCGCGATGCATGGCACCCAGCCCTGGGCCAGGATCAGTGCCGGCACCTGGGCCAGCCGCGCCGGGTCGACCGGTCCGGCGGGTGCCACCACCATGACGGTTGCCCCGTCGGGCAGGCAGCGCCAGGCTGGGCTGGGCCGAAACCGGTGTTCGGGTCGCTGCAAAGGCATGGTGGTGGGCGGTGATTGGCCGGTCGGCAAGTTCGATGTGATTCATAGGTGGCGCTGTTTGCCGCCTCTGTGGCGGTTGGCCATCGGCTTGCGGCCAGCCTGGGGCTCGATACCTTGGCGGGTCATCTGAAGGCGCGCGGTGACAATGCTCGGCAGCAGCCCACCGATGCAGGCTGCGGAGCCGTGCACCATGTCCGAATTCACCGACGAAGCCAGTCGCAAAGACCTGCTCAACCGCCTGAAGCGCGCCGAAGGCCAGCTGCGCGGCGTGCAGCGCATGATCGAAGGTGGTGAGCCTTGCCTGGACATCGCCAGGCAGATGGCCGCCGTGCGCCGCGCACTGGACAGCGCCTATGTGCGCATGACGGTGTGCTTCATGCAGCTGGAACTGCAGCAGCGTCTGCTGCCTGCAGCCGGCCAGGAGCGGGCGCATCAGGCAGCGCTGAGCGCCGTGCTTGAGGACGTGCAGGTCCTGCTGGCCAAGGTGCGCTGAAGCCGGTGCAGCCACAGGTTCAGACAGGGGGCATTGAAGCAGGGCATTGATCCAGTCAGTGCGCCGCTGGAAAAGCCGGCAGCAGCGACACGCGGGTGTTCAGCGCACGCCGGCAGGCAGCAGGCGGTCACCCGAATCCAGCGGACGGCCCTGCGGATCGAGTTCGATGGCGACCTGGGTGCACACCGCCCGGCACAGCGTGGCCACGCGTTCACTTTGCAGGCGGTAGTAGATCTGCGTGCTGTCGCGCCGCTTGCCCAGCACGCCGGCACGGTAGAGCGTGGACAGATGCTGCGACATGTTGGGCTGGGTGGTGTCGATCTCGGACAGCAGCTGCGACACGTTCTTTTCGCCGTTGCACAGCGCGCCGATGATCTTCAGCCGGATCGGTGTAGACAGCAGTGAGAACAACTCGGCGACCGAGTCGAAGACGGCGTCAGCGCGGGGGTCGCCCGGCTCGCCGGTGGCAGCGAAGTTGGTGGGGGTGTCGGCGGGCGCGGCCGCAGGCATGGCGGCGTCGGTTCCGGTCCTGCGGCGTGCTGCAGAGGGTGCTTTCACAGCGGCTATTTTATGCGCAAGCACCGATGTTTGGGCCTGGTCACAGCTGTGCGCGGGGGGGGGTGCCGGGCTCATTTAAAGTGCTACTACTGCGACCCGGAGATATCGAAACATGAAACCGCGTCTTCGACCCGAGGGCGTCGTTGCACATCCTCGCGATACCTACGGGTATCGCTGCGGTTTGCGCCTAGCCTTCGGGCCGAATCCATCGCTTTCATCATGTTTCGATCCTTCCGGGTCGCAGTAGCAGTGGTCGCCTTGCAGCACCGCCGCCACGGCCGCCGCGTCTTCGGGCAACAGCTGCAGCTCGAGTTCGGTGCTGCACATCTCCACCATCGCCAGCAATGCGGCCGGGCTGTTGATGCGCCCGGCCGGGCGGTAGACGGCGCTGCCGTCGCCGCCCACCTTCGCGACATGGCATTCGGTGCAGCGGTGCTCTCGGATCGGCTTGCTGCCATACGCTGCACACGAGCGCTGTGGCAAGCTGTGGCGCTGCGACGTTCGCACCCTGGCGCGCCAGGCTGAAAACCACATCAGGAGACTGCCCATGACCCGATTCTTTCCGGCCGCCACCGCCGCGCTGGTGCTGGCCCTGGGGCCTGCGCTGGCCAGCGCGGCCGCGCCAGCCGAAGAGGCCACCAGGCTGCGCCAGCGCGCGCTGGCCGCCACCTGCGCCCAGTGCCACGGCACAGATGGCCGGGCGGTGGCGGGCGAGGCCCTGGTGCGGCTTGCCGGCCTGCCCAAGGACTACATCTTCACCCAGCTGATGGCGTTTCGCACCGGGCAGCGGCCGGCAACGGTCATGCACCAGATCACCCGGGGCTATTCGCAAGAGCAGCTCGAGGATGCGGCCATCTACTTTGCGGCCCAGCCCGCCAACGCCAAGTGACGGAGCGCATCATGCAACGCAGACAAGTTCTTCATGGCCTGGGCCTGGGCGGTGCACTGGCAGCGCAGGGCCTGCTGGCCGGTTGCGCCGCCATCGGCGGCAAGGCCAGGCCGCAGGTGGTGGTGGTGGGCGGCGGCTGGGGTGGCAGCACGGTGTCCAAGTACATCCGCTTGTTCTCTGACCGGCGGGTGGACGTGACGCTGATCGAGCCCGAGCGCAGCTTCGTCTCTTGCCCGATGAGCAACCTGGTCATTGGCGGCCAGCGCAAGATCGAGGACATCACGCGAGACTACAGCGGCCTGGTCGGCCAGCATGGTGTGCGTCTGGTGCATGACAGCGTGACGGCGGTGGACGCCGACAAGCGCCAGGTCTGGCTGGCCGGCGGCAGCACGCTGAGCTACGACCGGCTGGTGCTGGCGCCGGGCATCGACATGATGTGGGACCGGGTACAGGGCCTGCAGGCGGCGCATGCCGCCGGGCAGATCCTGCATGCCTGGAAGGCCGGCCCGGAAACCGTGGCCCTGCGCCGCCAGCTCGAAGCCATGCCCGACGGTGGCAGCTACGCCATCGTCATCCCCGAGGCACCCTATCGTTGCCCGCCCGGGCCCTACGAGCGGGCCAGCGTGGTCGCGGCTTACTTCAAGAAGCACAAGCCCAGGTCCAAGCTGCTGATCGTGGACGGCAACCCCGACGTCACCAGCAAGGGCCCGCTGTTCAAGAAGGCCTGGGCCGAGCTGTACCCGGGCATGATCGAGTACCGCGGCCAGCACAAGGCGGTGGCGGTGGACGCCAAGACCAACACCGTGAAGTTCGAGGTGCAGGACGATGTGCGCGCCGACGTGCTCAATGTGCTGCCGACCATGCGCGCCGGCAAGCTGGCGGTGCAGGCCGGGTTGGCCAACGCCAACGCGCGCTGGTGCCATGTCGACTTCCTGAACTTCGAGTCCACGGCGGTCAAGGGCATCCATGTCATCGGCGACGCTATCCAGGTCGCTGCAGGTATGCCCAAGTCGGGCCACATGGCGAACTCGCATGCCAAGGTCGCGGCCGCAGCCATCGTGGCGGAACTGACCGGGCTGGCGGTCAACCCGCAGCCGATGCTGACCAATGTGTGCATGAGCTTCGTCGACGACGAGCAGGTCATCCATGTGGCCAGCGTGCATGAGTATGTGCCCGCACAGAAGACCTTCCGCACCGTCGAGGGTTCGGGCGGCGTGTCTGCCGCGCGCTCCGAACTGGAAGGCCGCTATGCCCAGGCCTGGGCGCAGAACATCTGGGCCGACATGTTGACCTAGTACTGCGACCCGGAGATATCGAAACATGAAACCGCGTCTTCGACCCGAGGGCGTCGTTGCAAATCCTCGCGATACCTACGGGTATCGCTGCGGTTTGCGCCTAGCCTTCGGGCCGAATCCATCGCTTTCATCATGTTTCG
>JANOWE010000224.1:0-24623 GCA_031417735.1 Betaproteobacteria bacterium | reverse complement strand
TCAGCCGCGCACGGGTACGCCGCCCCGGGTGTTGCCAGGTGCTGCGGCTCAGGCGGGTTGATCGACCGCCAGCAGGTGCTGGCGGTAGTGCAGCAACTCGTCGATGGACTCGTGGATGTCGGCCATCGCGGTATGCGCCTGCACCTTCTTGAAGCTGGCGGCCGCGCTGGGTTTCCAGCGCTTGGCCAATTCTTTGAGCGTGCTGACGTCCAGGTTGCGGTAGTGGAAGAAGGCTTCCAGCGCCGGCATGTCCTTGGCCAGGAAGCGGCGGTCCTGGCAGATCGAATTGCCGCACATCGGGCTCTTGCCCTTGGGCACATAGCGCTTGAGCCAGGCCATCACCTCGGCCTGGGCCTGGGCCTCGTCCACCGTGCTGGCGCGCACGCGGTCGGTCAGGCCGCTGCGGCCATGAGTGCCCTTGTTCCAGTTGTCCATGCCGTCCAGCACCGCGTCGCTCTGGTGGATGGCGAACACCGGGCCCTCGACACGCACGGTCAGATGCGGGTCGGTGACCACCACCGCGATTTCGATGATGCGGTCGGTGAAGGGCGACAGGCCGCTCATCTCCAGGTCGACCCAGATCAGGTTCTGGTCGCTGCAAGTCAGCTCGGGTGCCTGTGCTGACGAGGTGGTGGGCTCAGGGGTGGTCGGCGTGGAGTTCATGGGGCGATTGTCTCAGCCCTACACTGCCGGCCCATGCACTCTGACATCCTGACCTGGCTGTTTGCCGCCGCGCTGGTGGCCTCGCTGGCCATCAAGCTCTGGCTGGCCAGCCGGCAAATGCGCCATGTGGCGCAGCACCGGGGCGCCGTGCCCGCCGCCTATGCCGCCACCGTCAGCTTGCAAGCGCACCAGCATGCCGCCGACTACACGCTGGCCAAGGGCCGCTTCGGCCTGATCAGCATGGCCGTGGCCAGCATGGTGCTGCTGGGCTGGACGCTGCTGGGCGGGCTGGATATGCTGAACCAGCTGCTGCGCGACGGCCTGCAGCCCCGCTTTGGCGACCTGGCCTACCAGCTCGCGCTGCTGGCGGCATTCGCCGGCATCGGCGGCCTGATCGACCTGCCGTTCGAGCTCTACAGCACCTTCCGCATCGAGCAGCGTTTCGGCTTCAACCGCACCGGCTGGAAGCTCTACCTGGTCGACATGCTCAAGGGCCTGGCCGTGGGCGCGCTGATCGGCCTGCCGCTGGCCGCGCTGATCCTGTGGATCATGGCCGCCACCGGCAGCAGCTGGTGGTTCTGGGCCTGGTGCGCCTGGGCCGGCTTCAACCTGCTGATCATGGTGCTGTACCCGACCGTGATCGCACCGATGTTCAACACCTTCAAGCCGCTGGCCGACGAGGCGCTGAAGGCACGCGTCCAAGCCCTGATGACGCGCTGCGGCTTTGCCGCCAAGGGCTTGTTCGTGATGGACGGCAGCCGCCGCTCGGCGCATGGCAATGCCTATTTCACCGGCCTGGGTGCGGCCAAGCGTGTGGTCTTCTTTGACACCCTGCTCGACAAGCTTGAGCCCGGCGAGGTGGAGGCCGTGCTGGCCCATGAGCTCGGCCACTACAAGCGCCGCCATGTCACCCAGCGCCTGGTGATGGTGTTCGGCCTGAGCCTGGCCGGCCTGGCCCTGCTGGGCTGGCTGAGTGCCCAGCCCTGGTTCTACACCGGCCTGGGCGTGATGCCCAACCTGGCCCGGTCCAACGACGCATTGGCGTTGCTGCTGTTCTTGGCGCTGGGCTCGGTGTTCGGTTTCTTCGTCTCCCCGCTGGCGGCTCAGCTGTCACGCAAGCATGAGTTCGAGGCCGATGCCTATGCCGGCGCCCAGTCCAGCGCGTCCGACCTGGCCAGCGCGCTGCTCAAGTTGCACAAGGACAACGCCGCCACGCTCACGCCCGACCCGGTGTACGCCCGTTTCTACTACTCGCACCCGCCGGCCAGCGAACGCCTGGCCGCGTTGGCCCGGTTGCCGCAGCACCCGGCCGCAGCCGCCTGAGGCGATGACCAAGACCCGGCCCATGACCGCTGACCAGGTACAGATCGAACTGGCCCTTGTGCCCGGCTGGGCGCTGGTGGACGGCGTGATCCGGCGGCGCTTTGCTTTCGACAACTTTCACCAGACCATGGCCTTTGTCAACGCGGTGGCTTTCATCGCCCACCAGCAAGACCACCATCCCGATCTGGCTGTGGGCTATGGCGAATGCACACTGCGCTATGTCACCCATTCGCTGGGCGGGCTGTCGCGCCAGGACTTCATCTGCGCGGCACGGGTGAACGCCCTGCTGGCCGCCGACAAGCCCGATTCGCCATGAGCGCCGCACTGGGCCAGGACGGCCTGGTGGTGGCCTCCCATGGCCGGCACTGCATCGTCGAATCTGACGACGGCCAGCGCACCCTGTGCCATGCCCGAGGCAAGAAGAGCAGCCTGGTCGTGGGCGACCGCGTGCGCTGGGCGGCCACCGGAGACGAAGGCGTGATCGAGCATGTGCACGAGCGGCGCAACCTGCTGTTCCGCCAGGACGAGTGGAAGACCAAGTCCTTTGCCGCCAACCTTGACCAGTTGCTGATCCTGGTCGCCGTCGAGCCGATGTATGGCCAGAGCCAGCTCGCGCGCGCGCTGATCGCCGCCGAGCAGGCCGGCATTCCGAGCATGATCGTGTTGAACAAGACCGACCTGCCTGGCCTGGACGCGGCCCGCGCCCGGCTGGCGCCCTACCGCGCCATGGGCGTGCCGGTGCACGAGCTGTCACTCAAGGCCAAGGGCGACGAGGCGCGTGCATTGCTGGCACCACTGTTCGACGGCCGCGCCACGCTGGTGCTGGGGCCCAGCGGCATGGGCAAGAGCACACTGATCAACCTGATGGTGCCGCAGGCCGCGGCGCAGGTGGGCGAGATCTCGAAGGCGCTGAACGCCGGCCGCCACACCACCACCAGCACCAGTTGGTACTGGCTGGACGGCCAGCGCGAGAGCGCCTTGATCGACTCACCCGGCTTCCAGGAATTCGGTCTGCGCCAGGTGGCCGCGGCCGACCTGCCGATGCTGATGCCCGACCTGCGCGCCCATGCCGAGAACTGCCGCTTCTACAACTGCAGCCACCTGCATGAACCCGGCTGCGGTGTGCGTGATGCGCTGGCCGGCGGCGTCATCGACGCGTCGCGCTACCGCATCTACCAGGAACTGCACGAAGAGGTGTCGAGCAAGCGCTGGTAGGCGCTGATCACCGCCCTGGCGGCGCCGCTGAAACTAGCCGACGAGATTGGCCAGTGACAACAGCGCCAGCAGCAGCATCCACAGCACCACCGAGCGCCAGACCAGGCCGACCACACTGCGCAGATGGCCCATATGCGGCGGCTCACCGGCGGTGGAGCCCTCCGCGCTGGCCTCTTCGGCCACGCCACCGGCGTCGAATTCGCGCGAGCGATCGGGCGTGACGCCGGGCGCGGCGCTGCCACCCAGTTGCACGCCCACGGCACCGGCGGCCGAGGCCAGGATGGCACCTTCATTGGCATGGCGCCACAGCGCGGCGTCGCGCCGCCAGGCGTTGATGGCTTCCTCGAAGTTGCCCACCACCGCGAAGCCGAACGCCGTCATGCGCGCGGGCACCAGGTCGATCAAGCCGAACAGACGCTGCGACACCACCATCAAGCGCTCGTTGGCCGGTGCGCCCAGCGCCTTGCTGGGGTAGCTCCAGTAGCGGCCCGAGAACTCGGCCATGCGGTAGACCACCGCGCCCAGCGGTCCCAGGCCCAGCGCCGACAACAGCACAAACCAGAAGAACACGCCGAAGACATGGCGGTGCGCGGCCAGCAGCGAATGCTCGATGATGTGGCGCAGCAGCTCTTGGCGCGGCAGCTCGCTCGCGTCCAGGTGCCGCCATTCGGCCAGCAAGCGGCGTGCGCCGGCCTCGTCGCCCCGCTCGAGCGCGTCGCGAATATCGGTGTAGTAGTGGCTGAACTGGCGAAAACCCAGCGTCAGGTAAAGCACCACCACGTTGAACAGCAGCGCCAGCAGCGTGCTCCAGTGGTTCAGCGCCAGGTACACGCCGGCCAGTGCCACACCGGGCGTGAGCACGGCCACGAACCACACCACCCAGGCATGGTGCTCGCGGCCGGCATCAAAGTTGCGCCCGGTCCAGTCGACCCAGGACACCAGCAGGTGGTGGACCCAGTTGTTGCGCGGCAGCGGCTTGAATTGCTCGATCACCAGCGCGAACAGGACGGCAAAGAAACTCATGAGCCGGCATCATACCCAGCGGCCTTCAGGCCGGCCGGTGGCCGGCACACGGAGCCCGACGTCGATCAGACGGCCTGGGCCAGAAACCGGTACAGATTGCGCAGCATGGCTGCGGTCGCGCCCCAGATGAAATACTCGCGCGCCACGCCGCTGGGGTCGTCACCACGCCAGGGCATGGACAGAAACTGGCGGCGCTGGCCGGCCAGTTCCAGTGCATGGCGGCGGTGGTGGGCAGGGGTCATCAGGAACTGCAGCGGCACCTCAAAGGCCTCGGCCACCTCGAAGCTGTCGAGCTTGAGCTCGAAGCCCGGGCTGACCAGACCGACCACTGGCGTGACCTGGTAGCCGGTGATGGTTCGGTAGTCGGGCAGGCGACCGACGATCTCGATGTGCCGGCGCTGCAGGCCCACCTCTTCTTCGGTCTCGCGCAGCGCGGTGGCCACGGCATCGGCATCGCCCGGCTCGCTGCGCCCGCCCGGAAAGCTGATCTGGCCGGGGTGGTCACGCAGATGGTCGGTGCGCCGGGTCAGCAGCACCTGCAGGCCCAGCGGGCGCATCACCAGTGGCACCAGCACCGCAGCGGCGGTGGACGTCTCTGTGCCGTCGTGCGGATGACCGTCACCGGCCAGTTCAGGCGCCCAGTTCGCGGTCTGGCCGAAACGTTGGCGCAGGCCTTCGGGCTGCAGCCACTGCAAGTCCAGCGGCGGCAGATGACCGTCATGGCCGTCGACGGGAACGGCATGCGGATCAAGGATGCGGGGGCGCGACATGACGGGATGATGCTAGTGCTTCGGAAAAAACAGAGCCGCCTGGAAGGCGGCTTTGTTTGAGGAGCAACTCGAACGTGAGCCAGCCCTGCTATCAGCCCAACTTCTGCGCTTCGCGCGTTCGCTGTTCGCCGTGCTGCGCTCGGTGAGGCGCGTTCGGCGCCTGGCTAAGCAAAGCTCAGCCCAGCTTTTCCTTGATACGCGCCGACTTGCCGCTGCGCTCGCGCAGGTAGTACAGCTTGGCGCGGCGCACATCGCCGCGGCGCTTGACTTCGACCGATGCGATCAGCGGGCTGTAGGTCTGGAAGGTGCGCTCCACGCCTTCGCCGCTGGAAATCTTGCGCACGATGAAACTGCTGTTCAAGCCGCGGTTGCGCTTGGCAATGACCACGCCCTCGTAGGCCTGCAGACGCTTGCGCGTGCCTTCCACCACCTTGACGCTGACGATCACCGTGTCGCCGGGGGCGAATACGGGAATCGTCTTGTCCAGACGAAGCATTTCTTCTTGTTCAAGGATGCGGATCAGGTCCACGGTTTTCTCCTGGTGCGATCATTCCGGCGCGCCCGCTGACCACGACTTGGTCTGGCTGAATGGCCCCAAGCACCATGCTGGTGGCGGTGTGGGCATCAACCCGGTCCCGAAAGAGGATCGAAAAGCCTTTGATTATAGCCTGATGTCTTCAGACAAAGCAGCAAGGTAGCGCTCATCTTGCGCTGTCAGCGCGCCAGCCAGCCGCGCCTGCACCAACAATTCGGGCCGACGCAGCGCCGTCAGCCGCAGCGATTGCTCACGTCGCCAGCGCAGGATCTGGCCGTGGTGGCCCGACAGCAGCACCGGTGGCACCGCAAACTCGCCGTCCGGCGCTTGCAGCATTTCGGGCCGGCTGTAATGCGGGCAGTCGAGCAGGCCGGCGTCAGAAAAGCTGTCCTGCTGGTGCGAGGCTTCGGTCAGCACGCCGGGCTGCAAGCGCGCCACCGCGTCGAGCAGGGCCAGCGCGGGCAGTTCACCGCCAGACAACACAAAGTCGCCCAGACTCAGTTCGCAGCTCACGTGGCGGTCGATGAAGCGCTGGTCGATGCCCTCGTAGCGGCCACAGACCAGCACTGCGCCGGGCCCGGTGGCCAGGCGCTGCACCAGGGCCTGGGTCATGGGCTGGCCAGTCGGTGAGAAGTGAATCACCTGCAGCGGCTCGGCAGCGGGCTCGGCGGCCGGCGCCAGGCGGTCCTGGCGCACCGCGTCCAGCGCCCGCTCCAGCGGCTCGGCCAGCATGACCATGCCCGGGCCGCCGCCATAGGGCCGGTCGTCGACGCGGCGGTAGGTATCGGGCGCATGGTCGCGCAGCGGCCACATGCGCACGTCGACCTGGCCGCTGGCAAATGCGCGGCGCGTGATGCCCTGCGCCAGGTGCGGCGCAAAGAGTTCGGGGAACAGCGTGATGACGTCGAAGCGCATGGGCGGGCGCCCGACGTGGTTCAGTAGTCCAGCCCCCAGTCGACGGTGATCAGGCGCTGGGCCAGGTCCACGCCATCGACATAGGCCGCGACAAAGGGAATCAGGCGCTCGTTGGCGTCGGCCGCTTGGCCGTCCACCGCATCGGGCCGGCGCAGGCGCAGCACGCTGTGCGCGCCGGTGCTGATCAGGTCGACCACCGCGCCCAGGGCTTCACCATCGCGGTTGACCACCGTCAGACCGAGCAGGTCGACCCAGTAGTACTCACCCGCAGCGGCGGCCGGAAAGCTGGCGCGCGACATGAAGATGCGCGCGCCCTTCATGGCCTCGGCGGCACTGCGGTCGGCCACTTCCTGCACCTGGGCGATCAGGCCGTCGCCATGGTCCTTGCACATCAGCACGGTCAGCAGCGGCGGCCAGGCCCGCAGCACCGGGCCTTCTGGCGGACGGATGAACCATTGGCGCGCCTTCAGCAGCGCCTCGGGATCGGACGAGTAGGCCTTGAGCTTGAGCCAACCCTTGATGCCCCAGGCACCGATGACGCAGCCCACCTCCACCGCGTCGGCCGGAAATGCCGGGGCGCCCAGAGCAGGCGTGCCCAGGCCGGCAAGCGTTTCGGGCTGCTGGGCTGGGCTGGATTGAGGCGTGGTCATGGCGCCACGCGGGGCAGGTGCTGGCTGATGCGCCGAGCGAACGGCCGGATCAGGCGACAGCGGCGGCGGCCGGCGCGACCTGGGCCTTGGCGGCGTCGACGACGAGGCGCTTGACGGTGGGGGACAGTTGGGCGCCCACGCTCTGCCAGTAGCTCACGCGGTCGAGTGCGACGCGCAAAGGCTGCTCGGCACCGGCGGCCATGGGGTTGTAAAAACCCACGCGCTCGAGGTAGCGGCCATCACGGCGCTCACGCGAGTCGGCCACGACCATGTTGTAGAAAGGGCGCTTCTTGGCGCCGCCACGAGCAAGTCGAATGACGACCATGTTGATCTTCCGTAATGACGTGAATGTCGTGTGCGACAGGGCAGCCAGGGAGACACGCAAGGCCGAACCATCTGTTCACCGCTGCCAGCCCATCCACTGCACACAGGCTGACCGACCAACGCCGGGCAAACGCTCTGAGCAGTGAATGCACCACGCGGTGGGTGCGTTGGCAGCGTAGATACGCCAGCGTTGCCGCCAGCTACCGCCAAGAGCCGAGCATTATAAGCTGGATGCGGGCGGTTTGGGTTTGCCTCCTACGGGCATGGGCGCGGCCGTGACGGCGGGCCTTGCACAAAGCCCCACGTCGGCCCGTACCATCGCGCCGATGCAGCCCAAATCCAAGACCCTCGCCGCCTGGCTGGCCCTGCTGGCCGGCAGCCTCGGCGCCCACCGCTTCTACCTCTACGGCTGGCGTGACCTGCTGGCCTGGCTGCACCCTGTGCCCACGCTGCTGGGCCTGGCCGGGGTGATCCGCATGCGCAACCTGGGCCAGGACGATCTGGCCGCCTGGCTGCTGATACCCCTGCTTGGGCTGATGCTGGCGCAGGCCATGCTGTTCGCCATCATCCACGGCCTGACGCCCGACGAGCGCTGGGCACAGCGCTGGCAACCGGGCTACCGCGATGGCCAAGCGGTGCCGTCCAGCGGCTGGCCAGCGGTGATCGCGGTGATCATCGCCCTGCTGGTCGGTGGCGGCGTGTTGATGGGCACCGTGGCCTTTGGTGGTCAGAAATATTTTGAGTACCAGGCCTTGCGCGAGGCCAGCCCGCGCTGAACATCGCGCACGGCCGCTGCCGCTGCGGGCCAGGCCGGCGCTCAGATGAACTCACCCTCGCGCAGCCATTTGGTGGCCACCCATTTGTCGCCTTCCTGCACCGGCGCGCCGCCATGCAAGGTGCGGGTGACCTCATGCGGCCGGTCGTAGCTGAAGAACACCGCATTGCCCTTGACGGGCGCCACCTCCAGTGCCACATCCGGGAACACGGTGGCGCCGCCGCGCTGGGGCGTGCTCAGGTAGATCACCAGCGAGCCCACGCGCTGGCCGCCTCGACGCAGCACCGCGGCCATGCCGGGCTGGCTGGGGTCGAAGTAGTCGTGGTGCGGCTTGTATTCGGTGCCAGGCTGGTAGTGCAGCACCTGCAGTCCTTCGCCGTTTTCCACCGGCCAGCGCAGCAGCGCGGCGATGCGGGCCTCGATCAGGCCGCACAGCGGTATTTCGCCACGGCCGAAGAACATGCCGCTGCTGGTGCGCGAAGGATTGACCTCGTTGCCGCCGGTCTCGTAGACCACGGTTTCAGAGCGCGACATGCGCGGCTCGGCGGCGGCCACCAGGGCGTCGCATTCCTGGTCCGACAAGAGGCCACCGAATACCACCAAGCGGGGGTTGCGCAGGGCCACCAGCACCGCCACCTCGCGGTCATGGGCCCAGATTCGGCTGGCCGCCGCACTGGCCAGGTCGGGCTCGGGCACGGCCACCGGCGCGGGCAGGGCCTGGCTGGCTTGTCGGCCGAGAAATTCGCTCAACGTGGTCTCGAGAGCCTGGCTGGCCACGTCTTCGGCCCAGCCACTGCTGCACATCGCGGCCAGCACGTCTTCGGGTCGACAGCCGGCGCGGGCCTGTTCGGTGATCCATTGGCGCAGCGCAGGGGTCACGGCTTGGGTGCTCATGGCGCCATTTTGACCAGGCCGTTGCGCCTGGCCAACCGGAATAACTAGCCTGGGTTCGCGACTTCCGCCAACTGAGCTGCGTTGCCCGCGATCAATCACTGACCCGACGTCGAAAAACCAGTCTGTCGGGCGCTGAGGCAGCCTTGTCGAATGCATAGCCCTGGCTGTCAAAGCCCTGCAGCGCCTTGACGCTGCGCGCGCGCAGCTGCACCGCCCAGCGTGCCATGGCGCCGCGGGCACGCTTGGCAAAAAAACTAACCAGCTTGTACTGGCCGTCCTTCCAGTCCTCGAACACGCAGTCCACCACGCGCGCGGCCAAGGCCGGGCGGCGCGCCACACGGGCATATTCCTGTGAGGCCAGGTTGATGACCACCGGCTTGCGCTCGCCGGCCAGACGCTGGTTCAAGTAGGCCGCCACCGTGTCGCCCCAATAGGCATACAGATCGGCGCCGCGCGCATTGCTCAGCCGGGTGCCCATTTCCAGCCGGTAGGGCTGCAAATGGTCCATCGGCCGCAGCGCGCCGTACAGACCCGACAAAATCACCAGGTGGTCCTGCGCCCAGCTCAGGTCGGCGCCGGTCAGGCTGCGCACGTCCAGCCCGGCATAGACATCGCCGTTGAAGGCCAGCACCGCCGGCCGGCTGTTCTGGCCATGGTGCTCGGCGGTCCAGACGCCGTAGCGCGCCACGTTCAGCGCCGCCAGCTCGTCGGACAGGCTCATCAGCTGCGCCACCTGCACCGGGCCCAGGGGCCGCAGATGTTGCATCAGCTCGGCCGCGCGAGGCACAAAGGCCGGCTCGGTGCTGCGCTGGCGGGCACCGCGTGGCAGGGGCGTGTCGTAGTCCAGGGACTTGGCGGGTGACAGCAGAAAAAGCATGCAGTCAGTGTACGTACCGGTCCCCGCGCCGGCTGTCAGGGCAATCGCTCAGCCCGGGGCCGCGCCCATGGCTTCGGCCCAGGTGCGCTGCGGGATATGCGTCGTCAACCGCTGCAGGGCGCAGCGCAGCAAGGCCGGGTGCAGCTCATGGCCCACGCCCTGCGCAAAATCTGCGGTGGCGTCGGCGCGCAACTCGGCCAGCCGGGTCATGGCCTGGTGGGCCAGCGCCACCGGGATCACCGGGTCAGCCTCGCCGTGGAACAGGTGCAGTGTGCTGAGCCGAGGCGCACGTTGCGGCAGCCGGGCATAGCGGCCACTGAAGGCCAGCACCCGCCCGGCCAGGCCGTCTTCCTCGTCGACCACGGCCAGCGACATGATCGCGCCCTGCGCGAAGCCCAGCAAGGCGGTGCCCGCCGGCGCCACGCCTGCGGCTTCCTGCGCGCGGCGAACCCAGTCCAGCAGCGCGGGCAGCGCCGCCGCCACGCGCGCCGTACGCTGTGCCTCGTCATCACCGTCCAGGCCGTCGAGCGAGAACCACTGGCGGCCAATGCGGTCACCGTCGGCCGGCGCAAAGCCCTGGGGTGCCAGCAGCAGGGCCTGAGGAAAGGCTTGTTGCAGCACCGCAGCGGCCGGCGCCATGTCGGCTGCCGTGCCACACCAGCCATGGAACAACAGCATCAGCTGCTGGGCCGGGCCCGTGCGGGGCAGCCATTGCAGGGTGTCGGGAAGCAGCGTGTCGGAGGTGGAGGCCATGCCTGCATTTTGGGCCAGCCCGGCCCGGAACAGGGCATCAGACGCAGTCACCGCCCTGGGCCATTCGCGCCAGCGCATGGGTGTCGAGCACGCGCACGTCGTAGCCAAGCACCTCGATCACGCCGTGGCGGTTGATGCTGCGCATCAGCCACGACAGGGTTTCGGGCGTGATCGCCAGCTGCGAGGCCACATCGCGCTGGCGTTCACGCAAGCGCACCAGGGCTTGGCCCGGCGCGCCGGCCAGGGGTTCGCTGCGCTGGCGCAGCCACTGCGCCAGGCGGGCCGGTGCGTCTTTGTGCATCGGTTCGTGGGTATGACTGGCCAGGGCCTGGACTGCGCGTGCCAGGCCGTCGATCAGCCCTTTTGCCAGCGCAGGTAACCGGGCCAGTCCTTGCGCCAGCGCACGCTGGGGCAGCACCCGCAGCCGGCACGAACCCAGGTCCAGCGCGTCCATGGCAAGGTTCGCATTCAGCCAGGCCGAGCGCCACGTCGCCGCGCTGCAAGGCCACCAGGCTGGCGCCGTAGTCGGACCGGTTGAGCACCTCTTGGCCGGCGGCCACCACCTGCGCCTGCGCCGGCTGGTCCAGCGCCTGTACTTCGACCTCGGTCAGCCGCTGCCCATCCAGCAGGGCCCGCCACAGGCTGGCGTCGGGCGCGGCGATGGCCTGGCCGCCTGGCCGGGCAGTGTCGGCACCACGGCGCGGCAGCCGCACGGGCCTGCCGTCAATTGAGGTCAAAGCCCCCGTCCGGGCGTTGCTGAGGTGTTCCATGGCGTGCAGGTCATTGGCCGTGTTGACGTCGAGGCAGGTGGGGCTTGCGGCCTGCCAGCCACATGGGCTGGCAGATCCGGGCCCGATGCGTCAACCGTCGGCCAGCGCCCACGGCGCCGCCTTGCGATGGATCAACGGCCGGCCAGCCGGCCAAACTGCGGCGAATCAGCCCGGCGGCTCGGGCGCCACCGGATGGGCGGCCATCAGCTCCAGCGCCTTGACCAGCGCCGAATGGTCGAGCTGGTCCCAGCCCTGGGCGGCGCAGGTCTGCATCAGCTGCGCCGCGCCGGCCGTCTGCGGCAGCGCCACGCCCAGCGCCTTGGCGCCCTGCAGCGCCAGGTTCAGGTCTTTCTGGTGCAGGCCGATGCGGAATCCCGGCTTGAAGCTGCGGTCGATCATGCGCTGGCCATGCACCTCCAGGATGCGGCTGCTGGCAAAACCGCCCATCAGCGCCTGGCGGACCTTGGCCGGGTCGGCGCCGGCCTTGCTGGCAAAGACCAGGGCCTCGCCCACGGCGGCGATGTTCAGCGCCACGATGATCTGGTTGGCCACCTTGGTGACCTGGCCGGCGCCGACCGGGCCGACATGGGTGATGTTCTTGCCCATCAGCGCCAGCAGCGGCTGCACGGCGGCGAAGTCTTCGTCTGCCGCGCCGACCATGATGGTCAGGCTGGCGGCCTTGGCGCCGACCTCGCCACCCGACACCGGCGCGTCGACGTAGCCCACGCCCTTCTCAGCCAGGCGCTGGGCAAAGACCTTGGTCTCGATCGGCGAGATCGAACTCATGTCGACCACCCGTTTGCCGGCAGCAGCCGCCTGGCACAGGCCATCGGCCACGCCCTTGGCGCCGAACAGCACGCGCTGCACGTCTGGCGTGTCGGGCAGCATCAGGAAGACGGTGTCGGCCTGTGCCGCCACCTCGGCCGCGTTGGCGCAGGCGGTGGCACCGGCCTCCAGCAGCGCGGCGGGCACCTGGCTGCGGGTGTGAACAAACAGGCTGTGGCCGGCGGCCAGCAGATGGCCGGCCATGGGCGCGCCCATGATGCCCAGGCCGATGAATCCGAGTTTCATGTTGAAGTCTCCGAAGGGTTCGGTTCGATCAGCCGCGCATCGCGCCCAGGATCTGCTGTGCACCGGCGGCGATGAGCCGAGCGTCCGAACCCACGGTGAGGAAGCGAAAGCCCAGTTCGCGCCGGGCCAGCGCCACGTCGGCGCGGCCGTTGTGGATGCCGCACTGCACGCCATGGGCCTTGCAGCGCTGGGCGATGTGCTCGATGGCCTGGGCCACCGGGGTGTCCACATCGTCGAAGGTGGGCGTGCAGCCCATCGACAGCGACAGGTCGGACGGGCCGATGTAGATGGCTTCCAGGCCCTCGACCGACAGGATCTCGTCCAGGTTGTCCAGCGCCTGCGTGGTTTCGATCATCGCAAAAGCCACCACCGTGTCATTGGCATGCTGGGGGTAGTCGGCGCCGCCATACAGCAGCGCCCGCACCGGGCCGAAGCTGCGCGTGCCCTGCGGCGCATAGCGGGTGTAGGCGACGAGCTTGGCCGCGTCGTCGCGGGTGTTGACCATCGGGCAGATCACGCCGTAGGCACCGGCGTCCAGGGCCTTCATCAGCGCGGCCGGGTCCAGCCAGGGCACGCGCACGATCGGCACGGTGGCGGTGGTGCTGATGGCCTGCAGCATGCCCACCATGGCCTGGTAGTCGATCACGCCATGCTGCAGGTCGATGGTCAGCGTGTCCCAGCCCTGGTGGGCCATGACTTCGGCGCTGAAGGCGTTGGGAATGGCCAGCCAGCCATTGACCGCGGCCTGGTCGGCCGCCCATAGGGTGCGCAAACGGTTTTCTCTCATGGGTGCTCCTTGGGGTGAATGGGGATGGCCGAGACCGATTGGCCAAGCGGCTCACAGTGCAGATGTTATATGACATCGTATAAGTAGAAACGAGCAATTCAGCCTCGAACCTGGGCCCGTTTGATCATCCTGGCGGCGGCGCGGCTGCCGCCTCATGGCCAGCCGCCAGGGCCGAAGCGGCCGCCAAAGCCGCCTTGCGCCGACGCTCGCGGCTGTTGGCCAGATGGGTGCGCATGGCGGCGCGGGCGGCGTCGGTGTCTTGCGCCGCAATGGCGTCGAAGATGCTTTCATGCTCGATCTGCACCCGGCGCAGGTAGGTCTGGCGCTGCGGGTCGGGCCGGGCGTCGCTGTCGAGCCGGGCGCGTGGAATCACCGCGTGGCCCAGGTTGCCCATCAGCCGCGCAAAGTGCGGGTTCTGGCTGGCGTGGGCGACCTCAAGGTGAAAGCGGAAGTCCGCCGCCACCGCGTCCTGCCCGGCCTCCACCGCAGTGGCCATCGCGTCCAGCGCGGCGCGCATGGCGGCCAGATTCTCGGGCTGGCGGCGCATGGCGGCCAGGCTGGCGGCTTCGGTCTCGACACCGATGCGCAACTCCAGCACCGCCACCACGTCACGCAGCGTGGCCGTTTGTTCGGGCCCGATGCGAAAGCCTTCAGGCGGTGCGGACAAGGGCGCCGGCGCCAGCACAAAGCTGCCAATGCCATGGCGGGTGTCGACCGTGCCGGCGGCCTGCAGCTTGCTGATGGCCTCTCGCACCACGGTTCGGCTGACGCCGAACTCGGCCATGATGGTTGACTCGGAGGGCAGCTTGTCGCCAGCGGCCAGTCGGCCGTCGCGCATGCGCCGGCTCAGGTCATCGACCAGCGCCAGCGCCAGATTGCGGGGTCGGCGCCGGCCCTGGGCGCCGGCGGCGGCGGTGTCGACCACGGTCGTGGTCACGGCGACGATGTGTTTCATGGTCTGGCCCCTCCCGAGATCAGCGGCCGGGCGCCGGGCAGGCTGCCCTCCAATCCGGATACTTATACGATAACCGACAACTTTCTCATCTCCCAGCGCCAGCCGGGAGTCCTTCGCGGCGCAGGCCATCGGCGCTGGCACAGGCATACCATTGCCGCTGTCGTCCACCCTGCGCGGGCTTGCCCGAAGACCATGAACACCACCGAACTGCTGGTCCACCAGACCGAACTGGCCACCACGCGACTGCGTGAACAGCGCCAGGCTGCGTTGGCCGATGGCCAGGTGCGGCTGCAGATCGAGCATTTCGCGCTCACCGCCAACAACATCACCTACGCCGCCTTCGGCCAGGCCATGCAGTACTGGCGGTTCTTCCCGATCACCAGCGACGATGGCCAGCCCTGGGGCTGCATCCCGGTCTGGGGCTTTGCGACGGTGGTGCAGTCGCTGCACTCCGGCGTGGCCGTGGGCGAGCGGCTGTACGGCTACTGGCCGATGGCCAGCCATGCGGTGCTGCAGCCAGGCCGCTTGTCGCCTGAGGGCTTCAGCGACATGGCCGAGCACCGCGCTGAGCTGCATGCCGTCTACAACCGATACCTGCGCTGCGGCACTGACGCCTTCTACAGCGCCCACACCGAGGCCGAGCAGGCGCTGCTGCGGCCGCTGTTTCTCACCGCCTGGCTGATCGACGACTTTCTGGCCGACAACCGGTACTTCGGAGCGCAGCAGGCCGCAAGCGCGGCGGGCCAGCCGCTGCGGGTCATGCTGTCCAGCGCATCGAGCAAAACCGCCTACAGCACCGCCGCACTGCTGGCCAAGCGCGAGGGCATCGAGGTGGTGGGCCTGACCTCGGCCGCCAACCTGGACTTCTGCACCGGCCTGGGCTGCTACCACCGGGTGCTGGCCTATGGCCAGCTTGAGCAACTGCCGCCCGGCATGGCCTGCGTCTATGTCGACATGGCGGGCAACGCCGGCCTGCGCCTGGCCGTGCACCAGCGCTTTACCGCCCTGGCCTACAGCTGCTCGGTCGGCGGCACCCATGTCGACCAATTGGGCAGCGCACGTGACCTGCCCGGCCCCAAGGCCACGCTGTTCTTCGCGCCGGCCCAGGTCAAGAAGCGCAGCGCCAACTGGGGGCCGGACGGCCTGGGCCGGCGCCTGGTCACGGCCTGGCAGGCCTTTCTGCCCCAGGCCACCGACCCGGCAAAGCCCTGGCTGGTGGTGCAGCGGCATGAGGGCCCCGCCGCTGTGCGGGCCGCCTATGCCATGGTGCTGGCCGGCGGCGGCAACCCCCGTCTGGGCCACATGCTGACGCTGCGCAGCCACGCATGACAGCCTGGGTGGCGACCAAGTTCTGGGCCGCCACGCTGGCCATGGCGCTGTGGCTGTGCGCCGCCGCCCACGGCGCCGGCGCCGACAAGCAGGCGCCCGCAGCGAGCGAACCGGCGGCCCTGACACTGCACTACCAGGACCGCCCGCCCTACTCCAGCCTGGGCCCGGACGGGCTGCCACGGGGCCTGCTGATCACGCCGCTGGTGGCAGCCCTGCGGCGCGCGGATATAGGTGCCTATTGGGAGCTGACGCCTGGCCAGCGCCAGCTCGGCCTGATCCAGTCCGGCGCGGGCCTGGAATGCGGCGTGGGCTGGTTCCGCAGTGCCGAGCGCGAAGCCCTGGGCCGTTTCAGCCGCCCGATTTACCAGGACCGGCCCTTCGTGGCCCTGGTCCGCGCCGACAAACCGGCCGGCAGCCCGCCCAGCGTGGCCAGCCTGCTCACCGACCCGGCCCAGGTGCTGCTGGTCAAACAGGCCTATTCCTACGGCGTGCAGATCGACGCACTGCTGCAGCAGCACCGCAGCGCCTGGCACAGCACCAGCGCCGAGAACGCCCAGATGGCGCGCATGCTGGCCGCCGGACGGGCCAGCTGGATGATCCTCTCGCCCGAGGAAGCCGAACTGCTGCTCGCCAGCATCACCGACCTGGCCCGCCCGCTGCGCCAACAGGCCTTGCATGGCGTGGGCCCGGGCCCCAACCGCCACCTGTACTGCAACAAGCAGGTGCCCGCCGCCTGGCTGCAACGCATTGACCAGGCGCTGGAAGCGCGCTGAACCGCGCCCGCGCAATTCCCCTGGGGTCACCCAGCCCGACAGGCTCCTAGACTGTGTTCCGGCCCCACTTGCCCACGCCCTGCCATGAAGATCGACTTTGTTTCCGACGTGTCCTGCCCCTGGTGCGCCATCGGCCTGAACGCCCTGGAGCAGGCCCTGCACAACATCGGCCCTGAGTTGCAGGCCAGCCTGCATTTCCAGCCCTTTGAGCTGAACCCGCAGATGGCGCCCGAGGGCCAGGAAATCGTCGAACACCTGACGCAGAAATACGGCATCAGCGCCGAGCAGGTGGCCGTGAACACCGAGGCCATCCGCCAGCGTGGTGCGTTGGTAGGCTTCGAGTTCGGCCTGGGCAAGCGCGGCCGCACCTACAACACCTTTGACGCCCACCGCCTGCTGCACTGGGCCGGGCTGGAGGGGGCCGGCGTTCAGCGCGCCCTCAAGCATGCGCTGTTGAAGGCCTACTTCACCGATGGCCTGAACCCCAGTGACCATGCCCTGCTGCAGCGCCTGGCCGAACAGGTCGGGCTGGATGCAGACCAGGCCCGCACGCTGCTGGCAGGCGACCGCTTTGCCGAAGCGGTGCGCCAGGCCGAGGCCTTTTATCAAGGCCAGGGCATCCACTCGGTGCCGGCGGTGGTCATCAACGACCGGCATCTGATTTCCGGCGGCCAGCCGGCGGCGGTGTTCGAGCAGGCGCTGCGCCGCATTGCCGCTGAGGCGGCGTCTACGGCCTGATCTCAACAGCCCAAACCAAGGACCCGCGCCATGACACAGACCGCCAAAGGCAGTTTTGAGGTGACGATTCTTCCGCTGGCGTTCGAGGGCCAGGCCGAAGCCAGCAAGCTGGGTCGCATGTCCATCACCAAGACGATTTCAGGCGACCTGGTGGCCACCACGCAGGGCCAGATGCTCAGCGCCATCGGGCAGGTGGCGGGTTCGGCCGGTTATGTCGCGATCGAGCAGGTGCAGGGCAGGCTGGGCGGCCGCGAGGGCGGCTTTGTGTTGCAGCATTCCGGCAGCATGAACCAGGGCCAGCCCAGCCTGACGGTGACGGTGGTGCCCGATTCCGGCACTGATGGTTTGCTGGGCCTGACGGGTGAGTTCAGGATCATCCGCAGCGAAGGCCAGCACCTCTACGAGTTCGACTATCAACTGCCGTAGGAGGGTGGGCGCCGACAGGCCGCAGGACCTGCGCTCTGGCTCGAGCCGGGCCGCGAGGCGGCGCAAGCCGGCAGGCTGACCCGGCATGACGGGTGAGAGGTGACAAGTGACCGAGGACGCTGAAGTGCAGGTATGCGACGTG
Source organism: Betaproteobacteria bacterium (assembly GCA_031417735.1). Taxonomy (GTDB): domain Bacteria; phylum Pseudomonadota; class Gammaproteobacteria; order Burkholderiales; family Burkholderiaceae_C; genus Pseudaquabacterium. Next base: position 6,915 of record JANOWE010000224.1, on the reverse strand, counting down.
CGGCGAGCGCAGCGGTGCTTTCCAGCCCGCCGCACGCGCCGACCTCAGCGGCACCGGGCCTGAGCTGAATGATGTGGAAGGGCGCTGCGACATGGCAACGCCTGTCACCCTCACTTGGGCTCGGCCTTGGACGGCCGGCCGCTGCTGCTGACCTGTTCGGACTTCGGCGCCCGCACGGCCTTGGCCGGCTTGTCTGCCGCAGGCGCTGCGGCCATCGCGGCATAGGCTGCGCCGCCCACTGTCAGGCCCGCGCCTGAAATGCGCTGGGCGTTTTTGTCGCCCAGGCCCGACACGCGGGTCAACAGGTCGGGCCAGTCCTTGAACTTGGCCTGCTGACGGGCAGCGAGGATCTTGCCCGACATCGCCGGGCCGATGCCCTTGACCGTTTCCAGCTCGGCCTGGCTGGCCTGGTTGGCGTCCACCGCCGGGGCGGCAGCGACGCTCAAGGCCAATGCCGCCAGCAGGGCGGCGATGAAGTGGGTGATGAGTTGGCGGACCATGGTGTTCTCCAGAAGTTGAGGTTGAAGGAACTGGCCCGCAACGGGATGGCTGTCGGGCTGGTTCAAATTCTGAAGACACTTCCTGGTCTTGGCATTCCCCCGGCGGTGGGTTTGGTGGGGGCCCCCGCATGGGGGATAGGCAGCCACCCGCCTGGCGCCGAGCAAAGCCAGCCCCGCATCCGTCCAGGCCAGGTGCCGCTGAAAGGAGCGGAGCAGGCGGCTGTTCAGCCAGCAGCCAGGCCGGCCGGCCTGTCTCGACCCCGGTTCAATGCTTGCCCCAGAGCTGCTCCAGCCGGGCATCACGGCCGCAGCCCGAGCGGTAATAGTTGTAGCGCAGCGGGTTCTTCTGGTGGTAGTTCTGGTGGTAGTCCTCGGCCGGGTAGAAGCTGGGCGCGGGCTGGATGGTGGTGACGATGGGTGCGGCAAAGGGCTTGCTTTTTTCCAATGCCTGCAGGGACTTTTGCGCCGCCACGAGTTGCTCGGGCCCATGGGCAAAGATGGCCGTGCGGTAAGGCGTGCCGCTGTCGCAGAACTGGCGGTCACGCGTGGTGGGATCGATGCTGCGCCAGTACACCGCCAGCAATTGCTCATAGCTGACCTTGGCCGGGTCGAAGGCGATTTCCACCGCCTCGGCATGGCCCGTCTGCTGGGCCGAGACCTGCTGGTAGGTCGGGTTGTCCACCGTGCCGCCGATGTAGCCCGAGGTGGTGGACAGCACGCCCGGCACTTTGTCGAAATCGGCCTCGGTGCACCAGAAGCAGCCACCGGCGAAGGTGGCCTTGGCAGCGTTGGCGGTGGTGGGCGCGGCGGCAGCGGCCGGACCCGCGGCTTGGGCCAGGCCAGGTGTCGGTCCGCCAGACGGGCCCCACCACAGCCAACCCGCGGCCAGCAGCAACAACGCTGCCGCGGTTCCCGTCGTCGCGCGGCTCATGCTGGCGCCGGCACAAAACGCAGCGCCACGCCGTTGTTGCAATAGCGCTTGCCGCTGGGTTGCGGACCGTCGGAGAAGACATGGCCCTGGTGGCCCTCGCAACGGGCACAGTGGTACTCGGTGCGGGGGATGAGCATCTTGAAATCGGTTCTGGTGCCCAGCGCCCTGGCCAGCGGGGTATGGAAACTCGGCCAGCCGGTGCCGCTTTCGTACTTGGCGGTGGACGCGAACAAGGGCAGTTCACAGCCGGCGCAGTGGTAGCTGCCGGCGCGCTTTTCCTGGTTCAGCGGGCTGCTGCCGGCGCGCTCGGTAGCTTCCTCGCGCAGTACCCGGAATTGCGCCGCGTCCAGCCGTTCACGCCACTGTGCCTCGCTCAGGTGCCAGGTTTCTGGCGTGCCGGCAGCGACAGGTGCGGCGGTCTTGTTGGCCGTGCTGGCGGCCCCGGCCTGGCGGGCCAGACCCAGGCTGGACAAAAATCCCATCAGTTGACGTCGGGTCATCAGGCGGCTCCGGTTGCATGGCCTGGCGCTTGCGCACGGCAGGCTGGCCAGTGGGTTCATTCGAACAGCATCGCAGAATCCTTCATACGCTGGGCACGGGCCTTGGATGCAGCCTTCTGCACAATGCAGGCATTGCCACCGCCCGCGTCAACGTGACCGCACTGCCATGACCCCCTTGAGCGATTTCGGCCTGATCGGCCTGGCTGTGATGGGCCAGAACCTGGTGCTCAACGTTGAAAGCCGGGGTTTTTCGGTCAGCGTCTACAACCGCACAGCGGCAGCCACCGACGAGTTTCTGGCCCGCCACGTGGGCAAACGGCTGCAAGCTCACCACGAGCTGAAAGACTTTGTGCAAAGCCTGGCCCGGCCGCGCAAGCTGATGGTGATGGTCAAGGCCGGCGCGGCGGTGGACGCGGTGATCGAGCAGCTGATCCCGCTGCTGGAGGCCGACGACATCATCATCGACGGCGGCAACAGCCTGTACACCGACACCGAACGCCGAGACGCCTGGTTGACGCCACTGGGCCTGCGCTTCATCGGCGCGGGCGTTTCCGGCGGTGAAGAAGGCGCCCGCAAGGGCCCGGCCATCATGCCCGGCGGGCCGGCTTCAACCTGGGCCGTGATGCAGCCGATCTTCGAGGCCATTGCCGCCAAGGTCGACGGCCAGCCCTGCGTGGTGCACATCGGCCCGGGTGGCGCCGGCCACTACGTCAAGATGATCCACAACGGCATCGAGTACGGCGACATGCAACTGATCTGCGAGGCCTACAGCCTGTTCAAGGCGGCCGGCTTTTCCAGCGCCGAGATGGCCGCTGTGTTCAGCCGCTGGAACGAGGGCGACCTGCAGAGCTACCTGATCCAGATCACCGCCAAGGCGCTGGAACAGATCGACGCCGAGACCGGCACGCCGCTGGTCGAGCTGATCCTGGACAAGGCCGGCCAGAAGGGCACGGGCCAGTGGACGCAGCTCAACGCCGCAGAAAACGCGGTCGTCATCAGCACCATCAACGCCGCGGTAGAAGCGCGCGTGCTGTCGTCGCAAAAGGCCCAGCGGGTAGCCGCCAGTGAACTGCTGCAGGGCCCGGTGGCGATGCTCAGCGTTGACAAGGCCCTGCTGGTGGCCCAGGTGCACGACGCGCTGTATGCCAGCAAGGTGGTCAGCTACGCCCAGGGCCTGGACCTGATGCGCACGATGGACCAGAAGAAGCAATGGGGCCTGGACCTGGGCGCCATCGCCAGCATCTGGCGCGGCGGCTGCATCATCCGCGCCCGCTTTCTGAACCACATCACCGACGCGTACCGCGAAGACCCCTCGCTGGCCAACCTGATGCTGGCGCCGTTTTTCCGCGCCCTGCTCAACAGCAGCCAGCAGAACTGGCGCGAGGTGGTGGCGCTGGCGGTAGGTGCCGGCATCCCGGTGCCGGCCTTTGGCGCCTCACTGGCCTACTACGACAGCCTGCGCAGCGCACGGCTGTCGGCCAATTTGCTGCAGGCCCAGCGCGACTTCTTCGGCGCCCACACCTACGAGCGCATCGACAAGCCGGCCGGCCAGTGCTTCCACACCGACTGGCCCGAGGTCATCGGCTGATCAGCCGAACAGCGCGAACGGCTCGAAGCGCCCGCCCAGCACCTGCGCGGCGTCGCCGCCCAGCCAGCCGTCGATCAGGCTGGCGTAGACGCGGCGGAAGTCGGTCGTGTGGATCAGGTTGTCGCCCGCGTCCAGCGCGCTCAGGCTGGGCAGCGCGCCGTACTGGCCACCGCGTACCGGCTGGCCGATGACGTACATCTGGTTGGCCGTGCCGTGGTCGGTGCCGCCGCCGGTGTTCTCGGGCACGCGGCGGCCGAATTCAGAGAACACCAGCAGCACCACGTCCTGCGCGCGGCCGATGCGTGCCAGGTCGGCCTGGAAGCCGGCAATGGCGTCGGCGGTGTAGGTCAGCAGGCGCTGGTGCAGATCGGCCTGCTGGACATGGGTGTCGAAGGCGTTGCGGCGGTAGGCGCTGTAGTACAGCCGGGTCGGCATGTCGGCGGCAATCAGCGCGGCGATCTTGGGCAGGTCCAGCGGCACGATGCCGTAGTCCACCGGCGTCTTGTAGCGCGCCCAGGCCTCGCGCACGCGCTGCGACGAGGCCTGCGCACTGCGTGCCACGTCGCGCACATAGGCCAGCCCGGGCCGGCCCTGGGCCAGCACCTCGGGCGCCGCATCGAGCACGCTGCGCTGCTCGAACAAGCCCTTGCGCACGAAGTGCGCCGGGTCGTCGAAGGACACGGTCAGCTGCGCGCGTGAACGCACCGCCAGCGACTCGGTCTCGTCGATGTTGACGACAAACTCGGGCCGACCCTGGGGGTTGAGCCCATCGGCCAGCCGGCCGACCCAGCCATGGCGCTGGCCACTGTGCGGCATGGCCGTGTGCCAATAGGCCATCGAGGTGAAATGCGAGAACGAGGGCTGGGCGTAGCCGCAGCCATGCACCACCGCGAGCTGTCCGTCCTTGTACAGCCGCTCGAAGCCGGCCATGCCGGGGTTGAAGCCATGGTGGTCATCGATCAGCCTGAGCTTGGCACGCGGGATGCCCAGCCTGGGCCGATGGCGGTAGTAGGCGTCGTCGCCATAGGGCACCAGGGTGTTCAGCCCGTCGTTGCCGCCCGACAGCTCCAGCACCACCAGGATGCGCTGGGCCGGGTTGACCAGGCCGGCCGGCGCAGCGCTCGCCAGCGGCCAGGCGGCCGGGCCCAGCGCCAGACCGGCGGCGCCAGCCAGGGCTGTGCGCAGCGCCTGGCGTCGGTGCAGGCCTGCGTGGGCGGAAAGCTCATCGGTCATGCTGTTTTCATCCCAACTGGTATTCGGGCAGGGCCAGGATCAGGTGCAGGGTCTGGCGCAACGGTTCTTCGAGGTAGCTGCGTGCGGACTGCAGGTCGGTGGTGCCCAGCGCCTGGTGCAGAAAATCGACCAGCCTGGCACGGCTGGCCGGTGCCACCGGCAGCGCGATGAAGCGCTGCAACAGCAGGTCCACCGCCTGGCCGGCGTCGCGGCTTCCTGCGTCCAGCACCATGTCAGCCAGCCGCAGGCGGGCCACCGTGCGCGGAATCGGCTTGACCCGTTCCAGCGCCATCTGCCAGCCTCGGTAGCTGGCCAGGCGGGTGTTGAACTCTTCGTCGCGGTCGGCCATCTGCATCGACGCCGAGCTCATCTCGATGCCTTCCAGCCGTGTGGCGCGGCCCACGTCCATGCCGCGCGCGAGCTTGTCGCCCAGTTCACTGATCTTGTACTCGCCAGCGGGGTAGCGGTCAGGCGGCAGGAAGTTGATGTCGGGGTAGACCAGGTCATAGGCAAAGTTGCCGCGCGCCAGCAGCAGGCCCGGTGTGACCCAGCTGCGCCCACCGGCCCAGCCGGCCACCGTGGGCGGGTAGAACAGCTGCTGGCCCAGCGATTCGGTGACGGTGTTGAAGTCGGGCACGCCGGGCACCTCGGTCAGGCCGGCCAGGCGCCAGGTGCCCACCACCAGTTCGACCGGCGACTTGATGTGGCCGTCCAGCGTGGCCGGGGCGTAAAAATCGCGCGACAGGAAGATGGTTTCCAGCAGCGCGGCGATGTCGTAGCCGCTGGCCCGGAAGCCATCACCCAGCGCCTTGCGCAGCGCCGGCGAGATCTCGTCCCGGACGAAGAAACCGTAGACCTTGGCGGCGATGAACTCGGCCGCCGCCGGTTGCGCCAGCAGCAGGTCGATGAGCTCGACACCGCCGAACGGGCCTTGCTGGCCGAAGAGGCGCTTGACGCCGTCGTCGTGGCGTTCGGCGTCGATGGCAAAGCGCAAACCTTGCGCGTTCCAGCCGGTGAAGGCGCGTGCGGCCTCGCGGATGTCCTGCTCGCTGTAGTGGCCCTCTCCCTGTGTTAACATCTCGCGGATTTCGCGCGCGAAATTCTCGTTCGGTGCACCCTTGACGTTGGCGCCGGCGTCCAGGTAGGCCAGCATCGCCGGGTCTTGCGCCACACCGATCAGCAGCTCGCGGAAACTGCCGTTGCCCTGGGCCCGGAACAGCATGTTCTGCTGCAGCAGCTTGCGGTAGTCGCGCACCTTGTCTTCACTGCTGGTGAAGTGGCCATGCCAGAACAGCGCCATCTTTTCCTGCAGCGGGCGCGGGCTGAGCAGCATGCGCTGCGCCCACCACTGGGCCAGGCGATGCGTCTCCAGCCGGCTGGCGCGCAGCCAGTAGAAAAACATGTTGGTCACCGGCTGCAGGCGGCGGTTGCCGGCCGGCTTGGCCACCACGCCCAGCGCCTGACCGTCGCGCTTGGCGGCCTGGGTGGTGGCCGGCCGCGAGGCCGGAAAGGGCTCCAGCCCCGGATCGTGCAGGCCCGACTCGTCGAAGGGCACAAAGACTTCCGGCACCTGCTGCCAGCGCACCAGACGGCGCACCGCCTGCTGCGGGCCCAGCGCGGCCAGCGCGGCGATCTCGTCGGGCCGGCCACCAAAACCGGCACGGCGCAACAGGTGCGCAGCCTGCGCCGGGCCCCATTGCGCAGCGGGAAGCGGGCTCAGGTCGTCCTGAGCATCGGCTGCGGCCACGGGGGCGGTCAGCGCCCAGAACAGTGCCACCGCCAACGGCCAGATCCATCGCATCGGCAAGTTCTCCCAGGGTTGTCGGCAAGGACCGCGTGGTGGCCTGGCCCGGTTCGCATCCTAGGAGCCTGTCGGGCTTGGGGTCGGGTCCTCGTTGACCCAGAAAATGGGCTCAGCCTAGGCGCAAAGCACAGCCAAAACATGGGGTATGGCGAGCATTTGCAACGACGGATCAGCCCATTTCCAGGGTCAACCCGAAGGGCCGGGGAGATTTTCGGCGCCAGGCGTCGTTGCCGACTCGAGGCGCGGACGCGATCGAGCGTGGCGGGATCCAGCGGGGCGCGTTGCCGGGCCAGAGTGCGGAGGACTTCGTCGGGTTCGGTCCGGGGGGCGCGCTCGCGGGGCCGGGGCTGGGTGTTGTC
>JANOWE010000223.1:0-2137 GCA_031417735.1 Betaproteobacteria bacterium | reverse complement strand
GACCGCCGCGACAACGCCACCGCCGCGCTGAAGGCCCGCGTGCCGCCGCCGCCCACGCTGGCGCCGGGCTGGCACAACGCGCCGCGCCGCCAGGCCGCTGCAGCGTCGGCAGGCCTGGGCCCCCGTGTGCTGTACGAGCTGCACGTCAAGGGCTTCTCGATGCAGCACCCGGGCATCCCCGAAGCGCTGCGTGGCCGTTACGCTGCGCTGGCGCATCCGGCGGCGATCGCCCACTTCAAGCGCCTCGGCGTGACCACCCTGTCGCTGCTGCCGGTGCACTATTTTCTGGACGAACCGGCGCTGGCCGCGCGTGGCGCGGTCAATTACTGGGGCTACAACACGCTGGGGTTTTTCGCGCTGAGCCCGCGCTACGCCCAGCAGCCGGACGACCCCGGTGCTGCGGTCGAAGAATTCCGCCAGATGGTGGCCACGCTGCACGATGCGGGGCTGGAGGTGGTGCTGGACGTGGTCTACAACCACAGCGCCGAGGCCGGGGCTGATGGCCCCACGCTGAGCATGCGTGGCCTGGACCATGCCGCCTGGTACCGCTTGCAGCCGGCTGACAAGACCCACTGCGAGAACCTCAGCGGCTGCGGCAACACGCTGAACGTGCAGCACCCGCGGGTGACCCAGTTCGTGCTCGACTCACTGCGCTACTGGGTGCAGGCCATGGGCGTGGACGGCTTCCGCTTCGACCTGGCGCCGGTGCTCGGCCGCAGCCGCCAGGGCTTCGATCCGAATGCGGCGTTCTTCACCGCGCTCAAGCAAGACCCGGTGCTGCGCAACGTGCACCTGATCGCCGAGCCCTGGGACGCGGGCGGTGACGGCTACCAGCTGGGCCGCTTTCCCGGCCACTGGCTGGAATGGAACGACAAGTTTCGCGACAGCGTGCGCCGCTACTGGCTGCAGCGTGGTGTGGGCCGGGGCGAACTGGCGCGGCGCTTCACCGCCAGCAGCGACTTGTTCCACCATGGCCAGCGCCGGCCCGCCGCCAGCGTGAATTTCATCGCCGTTCACGACGGCTTCACGCTGGCCGATGTGCTGAGCTACAGCCACAAGCACAACCAGGCCAATGGCGAAGACAACCGCGACGGCCGCAACGACGAGCCCTGCGCGAACTTCGGTGTCGAGGGCCACAGCCTGAACCCGGGCATCGCGGCACGGCGCAGCCGGCTGCAGCGTGCGTTGCTGGCCACGCTGCTGCTGGCCCAGGGCACGCCCATGCTGTGCGCGGGCGACGAGATCGGCAACAGCCAGCAGGGCAACAACAACGCCTATGTGCAGGACAACCCCAGCGGCTGGCTGGGCTGGGCAGCGGGCCAGGCCGACGACGACCTGACCGGCTTTGTCGCCCGCGTGCTGGCGCTGCGTGCGGCCGAGCCCGCGCTGCACCACGACCGCTGGTTCCAGACCCAGGTCAACTCGGCGCAAGAGCGCGCCGTGGACTGGTTCAGCCCCGGCGGCGCGGCCATGCAGGTCAACGACTGGCACGACAGCAGCCAGCATGCGCTGGCCTGCCGCATCGACGGCGCGCCACCCGGTGGGCCGCATCCGGCCGCCGTGCTGCTGCTGTTCAACCCCGAGCCGCAGGCACTGGACTTTCACCTGCCCAACCCCGGCCCCTGGGCGCTGCTGCTGGACAGCAGCAGCGAACTGGCCGAGGCCGGCACGCATGCAGCGCGCGGCGTGCTGGCCGTGCCGGCGCAGGCGCTGGTGGTGCTGCGCGAAGCGGCCATCGCGGTCAGACCTGCGACGCAGGCTGCGTCGCAGCCCGTTCACCTTTCGGAGTCGTCATGAGCAAGGTCTATGAGCAACGCACCTACGCGGTCAAGGTCGGCGAGATGGCCGAGGTCAAACGCCTGTACAGCAGCCTGGGCTGGCCGGCGCTGCAGGCCGGCGGCTTTGACCGCCACCTGATCGGCTACTTCATCAGCGACAGCGGTGATCTGCACCAGCTGGTGCACCTGTGGCGCTTCGACAGCGACGCCGACCGACGCGACTTCTGGGCCCGGCTGTTTGCCGACGAGCCCTTCATGGCCTTTGCCCGCCAGCTGCGCCCCTTGCTGCTGCGCCAGCAGGTGCAACTGCTGCTTTCCGCGCCCTGGGGCCCACAGCCGTGAATGCCTGCCTTCCTGAG
>JANOWE010000222.1:0-20214 GCA_031417735.1 Betaproteobacteria bacterium | reverse complement strand
CTGCTGTGCAGCCTGGCCTTTGCGCTGGCGCTGCTGGACTGACCCGATGGCCCTGGCCGGCCTCGGCCGCGATGATGGCCCTGAACTTTCTTCAAGACCGGAGACACCGAATGACCCACGCGCACCCCATCCGCCGCCGCCGCCTGGCCCTGGCCTGCGCCGCCAGCCTGACGCTGCTTGCCGCCCTGCCCGCCGCCGCCCAGTCCGACTGGCCCAACAAGCCGGTGCGCATGGTCGTGCCGTTCTCGCCCGGTGGCTCCACCGACGTGGTGGCTCGCCTGCTGGCGCAGCAGCTGGGCACGCTGTGGGGCCAGACCATCGTGATCGAGAACCGCGCCGGCGCCGGCGGAAACCTGGGCGTCGACATGGTGGCCAAGGCCGCGCCCGACGGCTACACGCTGCTGATGGGCTCGGGCAGCATCACCATCAACCCGCACCTCTACAAGAAGCTGCCGTTTGACACCAGGAAGGACCTGGCACCGATCACCAACGTGGCCAGCGGGCCGATGCTGGTGGTGGTGCCGGAGAACTCACCGGCCAGGAACATCAAGGACCTGATCGCCATGGCCAAGGCCAACCCCGGCAAGCTCAATTTCGGCTCGGCCGGCGTGGGCAGCCAGGTGCACCTGGCGGGCGAGAACTTTGCCGACGCGGCCAAGATCGACATCACCCATGTGCCCTACAAGGGCGAGGCGCCGGGCTATACCGACCTGATCGGTGGCCAGGTGCAGCTGATGGTGGGCAACTTTGCAGCCGCCTCAGCCCTGCTGGGCAACAACCGGCTGCGCGCGCTGGCGGTCACCGGCAAGCAGCGCTCGCCGCAGCTGCCCGACCTGCCCACGGTGGCGGAGAGCGGCCTGCCGGGCTTTGAGAATTCGGGCTGGTTCGGTCTGCTGGCACCGGCTGGCACGCCGCCCGACATTCTGGCCAAGGTGCAGCGCGACACCGCCAAGGTGATGGCCAGCACCGAGATGAAGGCCCGGCTGTACGTGATGGGCATGAGCCCGGTGGCCAACAGCACGGCCGACTTCGTCAAGCAGATGGACGCCGAGCTGCTGCGCTGGGGCGCGGTGGTGGCCAACCGCAAGCTGGCCACGAATTGAACAAGCCCAGCCAGCGCTGGGCATTTGTTGACCCGATGCCCGGCCAGCGCGGCCGGGCAGCACCCAGGACAGCCATGCTGATCGACCTGCAAGCGGTGGAAGAAGCCGCCAAGACGTTGTACATCCGCGCACTGAAGATGCTGCCGCCCGACATCAAGCAGGGCTTCGAGCGCCTGCAGGCGGCCGAGACCGGCGCCACCGCGCAGCGGGTGCTGGCGACCATGGTGCACAACATCGTCGTGGCCGAGGCCACCGACAACCTGCTCTGCCAGGACACCGGCATCCCGATCTACAACGTGTGGATCGGCCGCGATGTGGCCATCGACGGCCAGGCACTGAAGGCCGCCATCCGCCGGGGCTGCGAGCGCGCCACGCGAGAACACCCGCTGCGCAGCTCGGTGGTGCATCCACTCACACGCCACAACGAGCACAGTTCCTGCGGCGCCGAGGTGCCGGTGATCCACCTCGACTTTCAGGACGCGCCGCAGCGGCTGGACATCGAGATGATCCCCAAGGGCAGCGGCTCGGAGAACAACTCCTTTCTGAAGATGGCCATTCCCGCCGAAGGCATCAACGCCATCAAGACCTTCGTCATTGACTGCGTGCTGGCCGCCGGCGGCAAGACCTGCCCGCCCACCATCGTGGGCGTGGGCATCGGCGGCACGTCGGACCTGGTGGTGGCGCTGGCCAAGCGCGCCGCCACCCGGCCGCTGGGCAGCCGCTGTACTGATGCGGCCGGTGCCGAGCTGGAAGCCCAGCTCAGCGCGGCGGTGAATCAACTGGGCGTGGGCCCGCAAGGCCTGGGCGGCGACGGCACCGCCTTTGCGGTGCACATCGAGCTGGCCGCCACCCACATCACCATGAACCCGGTGGCGGTGAACATGCAATGCCATTCGGCGCGCCGTGCGCGCGCCACGCTCACGCCCGATGGCATCGCCTACGGCTACTGAGCATGGCCCACCACAACTTGACGATGCCCATCACCGAGGCGCAGGCCCGCGCCTTGCGCGTGAACGACACGGTGACGCTGCAGCGCACGCTGTACGGCATCCGGGACGCGACGCAGATCCATTTGTTCGACCGTGGCCGCACCACCAGCTTCGACCTGCAGGGCCATGCGGTGATCCACACCGCACCCAACGTGAAGAAAGTGCCCGTCGACGCCGCCCATCCTGCCGGTTATGCCGCCGTGTGCGTGGGCACCACCACGTCCGACCGCATGGAACGCTTCACCCGGCCGCTGATGCAGCAGATGGGCGTGCGCCTGGTCATCGGCAAAGGCGGTCTGCGCGATGACAGCCTGGCCGCGTTTGCCCACCACGGCGGCGCCTACCTGGCCATCGTGGGCGGCACGGCCGCGCTGGAGACGACCTGGATCGAACAGATCGAGGCGGTCGACCTGATTGATCTGAACCCCGAGTCGCTCTGGCGCTTTCGCATCAAGGACTTCGGTCCGCTGCTGGTGGCCATGGACAGCCATGGTGGCAGCCTGTTCGATGTGGTGCGCGACGACGCGATGTCGCGCCGCGCGGCGGTGCTGGCCGGACTGGGTGTGGGCGGCGCGAAACCATGAGTGAATACGCACCGCCGCCACTGCAGCGCCAGCAGACCGACATCCTGATCCTGGGCTCGGGCGGTGCCGGCCTGTTTGCCGCGCTGCATGCCCACCAGGCCGCGCCGCAGCTGCACATCACCGTGGCGGTGAAGGGCCTGCTGGGCAAGAGCGGCTGCACGCGCATGGTGCAAGGCGGCTACAACGTGGCGCTGGCGCCGGGCGATTCGGTCGAGCGGCATTTCATGGACACCATCGAGGGCAGCAAATGGCTGGCCGACCAGGACCTGGCCTGGACCCTGGTCAGCACCGCGGTGGAGCGGGTGCGTGAACTGGAAAACGAACTGGGCTGCTTCTTCGACCGCAACCCCGACGGCAGCATCCACCAGAAAGCCTTTGCCGGGCAGACCTTCGACCGCACGGTGCACAAGGGCGACCTGACCGGCATCGAGATCATCAACCGCCTGGCCGAGCAGGTCTGGGCCCGGGGCATGCACCGGCTGGAAGAACACCGCGCGGTGGCCTTGGTCAAGACCGCCGACGGCCATGCCCTGGCCGGCGTGCTGATGGTCGACATGCGCAGCGGTGGCTTTGTCTTCGTGCAGGCCAAGGCCGTACTGCTGGCCACCGGCGGCGGGCCGACCATGTACAAGTACCACACGCCGTCGGGCGACAAGAGCTGCGACGGACTGGCGATGGCGCTGCGCTCCGGCCTGGCCCTGCGCGACATGGAGATGGTGCAGTTCCACCCCACCGGCCTGCTGGCCGGAACCGGCACGCGCATGACCGGCACGGTGCTGGAAGAAGGCCTGCGCGGCGCGGGTGGCCACTTGCTCAACGGCGATCAGCAGCGCTTCATGACCGCCTACGACGAACGCGGCGAGCGCGCCACGCGCGACATCGTCTCGCGCGGCATCTACGCCGAAATGCGCGCCGGCCGCACCTCGCCGCATGGCGGCGTCTACATCGCCATGTCGCACCTGGGGCCCGACAAGGTGCGCCAGCAGTTCAAGGGCATGGTCGAGCGCTGCGCCGACTGCGGCTTCGACCTGGCCGGCGGGCTGGTCGAGGTGGTGCCCACCGCGCACTACATGATGGGCGGCGTGGTCTTCCAGCCCGACTGCCAGACCGAACTGCCTGGGCTGTTCGCCGCTGGTGAGGACACGGGCGGTGTGCATGGCGCCAACCGCCTGGGCGGCAACGGCGTGGCCAATTCCACCGTCTTCGGCGGCATTGCCGGCGACACCATGGCGGCCTGGGTGCCGCAGCATGGCCAGTGGCGGGTGCCGGACGAAGCGGCGCTGGCCGCCGCCATGGCCGCCGTGCAGGCGCCGTTTCAGCAGCCTGCGGGCCAGCTGGAGCCGATCCGGGAGGCGCTGTTCGACACCATGTGGCAGCAGGTCGGCATCCTGCGCGACGCGGCCGGCCTGCAGCAGGCGCTGCTGCGCTTGCAGGCGCTGGACGATGAACTCAACCACACCGGCGTGGCCGATGGCGACCGGGGCTTCAACCTCAGCTGGCATGACTGGCTGAACCTGAAGAACCTGGTCGCAGTCAGCCTGGCCATCGCCACCTCGGCGCTGGCGCGCGAAGATTCGCGCGGCGCGCATTTCCGTGAAGACCACCCTGGCACCGGCAGCCTGCCCGGCTCCACCTACACCGTCGTCAGCCAGCAGGCGGGGGGCCTGCAGGTGCAGCACGCACCGGTGCAGTTCACACGCGTGCAGCCTGGTGCGACGATCCTGCCGCCGTGACATGCCATCGACCATGACCCAGGCCGCCCACCGACGTGGCGCCGACGTGCTGCTGCAGACCCTGCAGGCCGCTGGCGTGCCGCGCATCTACACGCTGTCGGGCAACCACATCATGCCGGTGTTCGACGCCGCCTTTGCCGCCGGCATGCCGCTGGTGCACACCCGCCATGAGGCCAGCGCGGTGCACATGGCCGACGCCCATGCCCGGCTGACCGGCGAGGTCGGCGTGGCCCTGGTCACCGGCGGGCCCGGCCATGCCAATGCGGTGTCGGCGCTGTACACCGCGCTGATGGCCGAGTCGCCGGTGCTGCTGCTGTCCGGCCATGCGCCGCTGGACCAACTGGGCAAAGGCGCGTTCCAGGAAATGCGCCAGGCCGACATGGCCGAGCCGGTGTGCAAGGCGGCCTTCACCTGCGGCCATGTCGACCACCTGGCGGCCGACCTGGCCAAGGCCATGCGCATCGCCCGCTCGGGTCGGCCCGGACCGGTCCACCTGAGCCTGCCCACCGACGTGCTGCAGGCCTTGACCAGCGCACCGCTGCCGGGTGCGGAGGCCTTCGCACCCGAGGCCATGGCGCTGGACAAGGCCGCCGCGCAAGACATCCTGCAACACCTGACACAGGCCAAACGCCCGCTGGTTCTGGCCGGCCCGGCCAGCATGACCCGCGGCGGCCGTGCGCTGCTGGCCGCGCTGCAGTCCGCCAGCGGCGTGCCGGTGCTGGGCATGGAAAGCCCGCGCGGCATTGCCGACGGCAGCCTGGGCGCCTTCGGCCCGGTGCTGGCGCAGGCCGACTGCGTGCTGCTGCTGGGCAAGCGGCTGGACTTCACGCTGAAGTTTGGCCAGGCGCCGGCTTTTCCGGCCGATGCCGCCGTGCTGCAGGTCGATGCCGACGGGGCTGAAATCGAGCGCAGCCGCGCCGCCTTGGCCCAGCGCCTGGTGCTGACCGCGCGGGCCGATGCCGCCAGCGCGCTGCAGGCGCTGACCGCCGCCGCCACAGCCCACCCCAACGCCGCCTGGCTGGCTCAGGTCCGGACCGCGCGCGACCACCGCCCCGCCGCATGGGCCAGCGCCAGCAGCCAACGGTCCGGCCGGCTGCACCCGGTGCAGATGCTGGCGCCGCTGCAGGCCGTGCTGGACAGCCACCCCGACGCGGTGCTGGTGGCCGACGGCGGCGAGATCGGCCAATGGGCCATGGCCTGCCTGAGCGCGCCGCACCGCATCGTCAACGGCGTGGCCGGTGCCATTGGCGCCGGACTTCCCTTTGCGCTGGCCGCTCGCTGTGTGGTGCCTGAAGCGCCGGTGGTGGCGGTGATGGGCGACGGCACGGTGGGCTTTCACATCGCCGAGTTCGACACCGCGGTGCGCTACCGATTGCCGCTGCTGGTGGTGGTGGGCAATGACGCGCGCTGGAATGCCGAGTACCAGATCCAGCTGCGCGACTATGGCGCCGAACGGCTGCTGGGCTGCGAACTGCTGCCCAGCCGCTACGACCGTGTGGTCGAAGCCTTTGGTGGCCATGGCGCTCTGGTCGACCAGGCCGCGCAGATGGCGCCGGCGATCCAGTCTGCGCTGGCCAGTGGCCAACCCGCCTGCATCAACGTGATGATCGAAGGCCTGCCGGCCCCAGTGGTCAAGTGACCGGATGAGCCCTTGACCGACCTGCCCTGGGCCATGCTGCTGGCCACCGCGCTGATCCTGTTCGGTGCCTACACGGTGTACGGCCTGACCGGCTTCGGCTCCACCATCGTGGCCATGCCGCTGTTGGCGCATTTGTACCCGCTGCGCTTCGCGGTGCCGATGATGCTGGTGTTCGACATCGGCGCCGGGCTGCTGCTGGGCTGGCGCAACCACCGCCTGGTGAACTGGCGCGAGCTGCTGCGCCTGCTGCCCTGGCTGCTGCTGGGCATGGGCCTGGGCGTGACGCTGCTGGTACAGGCACCCGAGGCGCTGCTGCTGCTGCTGCTGGGCGGCTTCGTCTTCTGCCATGCGGCGTACAGCCTGACCCGGCGCAGCGCGCCGCAGCCAGCTGGCCCGGTCTGGGCCCTGCCCACCGGCCTGGTGGGCGGTGCCTTCAGCGCGCTGTATGGGGTGGGCGGCGTGATCTACACCAGCTATTTGCTGCGCCGCCTGCCCGACAAGAACGTGTTGCGCGCCAGCGTGGGCGTGCTGATCCTGGGCACGGCCCTGGTGCGTGTGCTGCTGTTCAGCAGCAGCGGCCTGTACGCGCAGCCTGGGCTGCTGCAACTGGGCTTCACGATGTTGCCCTGCGCCCTGCTCGGCTATCTGGCCGGCAACCGCCTGCACGCCACGTTGCCACCCCAGCGCGTGGTGCAGGGCATGTGGTGGCTGCTGTTGGCCGGGGGCTTGAGCCTGCTGCTTCGGGCGCTGGCGCAGCCCGCCTGAACTTCAGGCCTGCTGCGCCACCCCATCACATCACTCGGCATTACCTGCCAATGTTCTTGTCCATCCAGTCGATGCGGTCCTTCAGCCATTCCTTCAGGTACTTGACCTCGGCCTGGTGGCTGCCCAGCGCGGCCGGGTTGGGCCAGTAGCGTTTGTTCAGGATCGGCCAGACTTCAAAGTTCAGCTGCTGCGATTTCTGGATCAGCCTCTCGCGCTCGTCGATGTACCTGGTGATGTCCTTGAGGCTCGCGCGCACCTTGGTCCACCGGTCCTTGGCCCGCTTCCAGTTCGCCGGGTCATGCAGCAGAAAGTCGTGCCAGGAAGAGTAGTCGCGCAGGTACCAGCCCTTGGGGTACAGCGTGGGTGCATTCAAGACCATGTTGCCCGCGCCGATGTCGAAGTCCCATACCGGCCCCATCGCCATCTTCTTGTCGCGGTCCTTCACCACATAGACGCTCGAGGCCATCGCCGCATCGGCGTTCTTCATCACCTCCATCACGATCCACCAGTCGATGAAGGAGTCGATGTCGATCAGCTCGGCCGCGCCGGAGCGTGCCCGAAGCGCGTTCTCGGCGTTGCGGGTGTAGGCGCTGATGTAGTTGTATTGGGCAAGTGGCACGGTCAGTCCCGACGGGTCCTGCAGCACAAAGTTCAGCGGCTCGTCGGTCTTGAACCAGCTGTCCTTGAGCTTGTCGATGCGGACCTCGAAGTCAGCCTCGATCAGGTAGCCGCCACTCAGGTTGGGCAGCGTCAGATCGGTCTTGGCCATCGGCCTGATGGCCACCCGCTGCGGCGCGATCTCGACCTTCTCGCCAATCTGGTAGTTGCCCAGGAACTGGTTGTTCAGGTAGAACTCGGCAAAGCGCAACCGGGGCGTCCAGGGCAGGCCCACCCGGCGGCTCAGTTCCATGCCCACGTCGTTGCGCAGCAGGCTCTTGTCGAAATGGTTGGCCAGCAGCACCCAGTCCTTGTGCGCGGGCATGTCCAGCACTTCGGCGGCCGCATCCAGTTTCAGCCGGTAGCCCTTTTTCGGCAGACTCCAGGTCGAATTGCCTCGGCCCTTGATCTTGATCGTGCCGTGGAACAGGCCGGCCTTGTAGCTGTTCAAGCTGCCGTCGGTGACGCGCATGCAGGCCAGCACATAGTCGTCACGGTTGAGCACCGGCGCGGCGGCATTGGTCCAGATCTGCACCACCGGCAGGCCGGTGTCGACGACCGGCAAGTTG
This sequence comes from Betaproteobacteria bacterium, assembly GCA_031417735.1. GTDB lineage: Bacteria > Pseudomonadota > Gammaproteobacteria > Burkholderiales > Burkholderiaceae_C > Pseudaquabacterium. The sequence goes on along the minus strand of JANOWE010000222.1, from coordinate 12,175 downwards.
GCAAAGGCGGCTGGCGCGCAGCCTGCGGCGGTCTGCGCCTGGATGGCCATGGCCAGGCTGCCGAGCAGCGCCAAGGCGGCGGCGGTGCGCCAGGCCTTGAGCAGTCGGGTTCGGATGAATTGCATGGTCTGGCCTCCTCATGATGGGTTGACCTTCATCAAGTCATGAACCGGCCGGCCCAGGGGCGACAAGCTGTAGAAAACCGTAAGCTCTGGTTCGCCGGCCGGTTGGCCACCAAACCGGGGCCAAGCCGATCACGCCGCGATGAACGGCGACAAACCATTGCAACAAGAGCGGCCCGGCCAGCCACAACCCTCAACCCTCAACCGAGCGTGTCGGGCGGCGACCGGACGCCAGCGCTTGGGCAAAGCGTGTGAACTTGCACAGTGCGTATTGCACGGCAGGCGCTAGTCGCCCAGCAGTTCACCGATCGGCTTGAAGTCATCGACCCGGTCGCACACGGCCTTGACCATCAGCAGAATGGGCACGCCCAGCAGCAGGCCCCACACGCCCCACAGCCAGCCGAAGGCCAGCACGCCGACAAACACCGCCACCGCGTTCATCCGGCTGCTGCGGCTGGTCAACCAGGGCGTGAGCAGGTTGCCCGACACCGCATGCACCAGCATGGAGATGCCGGCCACCGCCAGGGCCATGTCCACGTTGCCGAACTGCACAAAGCCGACCAAGGCCGAGCCCGCAGTAAGCACCAGTGAGCCGATGTAGGGGATGAAGTTGAGCAAGCAGGCCAGCGCGCCCCACACCGCCGCATGCTCCAGGCCGACGGCGGCAAACGCGGCCCAGGTGGCCAGACCCACCAGCACGCTGACCAGCACCTGCACCAGCAGGTAGCGCTGGATCTGCGCCGTGACCTCGTCCAGCGCCTGCAGCGTGATCTTCTTGCTGGTCAGCGTGGGCCCGGCCAGCTTGACCATCTTGCGGCGGAAGGTGTCGCCGGCAGCGAGCAAGAAGAAGGTGATGAACAACACCAGGGTGACCTGGCCCAGACCGACCGCCAGCGTGGGCATCACGCCCAGCAAATAGTCCTTCAGGTTGAAGCCGGGCTTCTCGATCTGCACCCGTGTGACGCCGCGCGGGGCCTTGGGCGCGGCGGTGGCACTTTCCTTGGCCGCCTCCTCGATCTGGGTGGCGGCCTTCTGCACCTTGTCCAGGGTCGACTCGGGCGCCAGCGGGCTGCCGCTGCCGCGCAGGGCCTGGCGCACCTTTTGCGCCGCATCGGGCAGGCCCTCGACCAGCTTGGTGGCATCGTCGCTGAGTCTGTAACCCGTCCAGCCCAGCCCACCGACGATGGCCAGCAGCACCAGCGCGGCGGCCGCCGCGCGCGGCAGGCGCAGGCGCTGCAGCCGGTCCACCAGCGGCCTGAGCGCATAGCTGCAGGTCAGGCCCAGCATCAGTGGCACAAACACCGCGCTGGCCCAGTGCAACATGAAGACCGATGCGAGCACGGCCAGCACCTCCAGAGACACGTTGCGCATGTCCACCGACTGGCGGCCGGGCGGCGCGTCCACAGGGACGAAATCCGTGGCTTGAGCGGATGGCTGATCGACGGGCAGTTCGGGCTTGTGCATGATCAAGCCTATCGCAGTCTTGACGGCTGCGTCTCCTGTGCAGCATCTGATTGCGACCCCACGATGAGCCATGCCCCCTTCCGCGCCGACCATGTCGGCAGCCTGCTGCGTCCGTCCGGCCTGACGCGGACCCGCAACGCCTGGCGCAGCGGCCAGTTGGACGCCAGCCAACTGGCCGCCGCCGAAGACCAGGCCATCACCGAGGCCGTGGCCCGGCAGGAGTCGCTGGGCCTGCAGGCGGTGACCAACGGCGAGTTTCGCCGCGACTGGTGGCATCTGGACTTTCTGGGCCAGCTCGACGGCGTGCAACTGCTGCAGCCGCAGGGCCCGAAGTTTGGCGTGGCCGGCGCGTCCGAGCAGCCCCCGATGGCCACCGTCACCGGCAAGCTGGGCTGCAGCGGGCCGATCAGGTCGACCACTTTGCGTACCTGAAGGCCAGCACCACACGGGTGGCCAAGTTCACCATGCCCTCACCGTCGATGCTGCATTTGCGCGGTGGCCGCGCGGCGATCAATGCCCGGGTCTACCCCGACATGGCCGAGTTCTGGGCCGATGTGGCCGCCGCCTACCGTCAGACCATCGCCCACCTGGCGCAGGCCGGCTGCCGCCAGGCGCTGCGCGAATCGACCGTGGTGGCGTCAAGCAGCCATTGCCGGGGAACGATCTGCTGGCCATTCCAGAGGCCATCGTTGGCCAGCACCAGGCCCAGCCAGGCCCAGCCGGGCCCAGCCGGGCCCAGTCGCGCAGCGTTGCCACCATGCAGCAAGGGGCAATCTCCGGCGCGCTGGCATCGACGGCCCAGGCGGCATCGGCTTGGGCACCCAGCTTCTGCCAGATGCGCGAACTGAAGTAGTCGGCCACGCTGGTCTTGATCGCACGCGACAGCGCCAGGCCCAGCACTTCGGTGTCGGCGCTGGAATGGTTGAAGCGCTTGCCCGCTGGCGCGCGGCGGTCATTGAACTGGCTCAAGGCCGCGACCGCAACAGGTGAATCCGGCGGAAACAGCGCCTTGCCGAGATTGAAAATATCGTCGCCAGCCTGGCAGGACTCGGGAAAGTTCAGCCCCGACGACATCTGCAGCACGGCGCGGATTGGTGGGGTGCCATAGGCGGGCCCGGCCAGTTCAGGCACATCGGCTGCAGCGGGCTCGTCGATCGACCGAATCGCGCCTTCTGACACCTCGATGCCGACCAGCAGGCCGATCACTGTCTTGGCCATCGACTGCGACATGAAGCGGTCGGGGTCGCTGCGCGCGTACTGGCCATGCTCGGCCAGGATCGCCTCGTCTCGCGCCACCGGCCCTTGAAGCTGATCAACGCGGGGCATCGCTTGGCCAAATGACGGTGCACCGCCCCTGGTTTGCGCACATCGAGCATGGTCGACAGATTGCCGTCGAAGGGCGACATCGCGTCCACCACGTCGCGAAGCTCATCCATCGCCAGGCGTACCTCGGCCTGCAGTTCGGGCGGGGCGGAAAAACCCGTCGCAACTTGTGGCGATGCGCGGCCTGCTGCGGTCCTCCAGCATCGCGCGGGTCAAGAGCCCAAAACCTGCAGGAGTCCGAGATCATGCCGCCCGAATCCAAGACCGACCGCCTGCGCCAACTGAGTGCCCTGTTTGCTGCCACCGCATTGCTCTGCGGCTGCGGCGGGTCTGACAGCCCGGCGCCCGCCTCGGCGTCGCCGCCCGCACCCAGCTTGACCTTGAGCGGCGTGGTGGCCCGAGGCGCCGCAGTGGCCAACGCCAGCGTGACCGCCAAGTGCAATGGCGGCACCGGCACCGCCACAAGCTCGGCCACCGGCGCCTACAGCATCGCGCTCGCCGCCGGCAGCCTGCCCTGTACGCTCAAGGCCACGGCCACTGGCGGCGATCTGGTCTCGGTCGCCGTGGGCAGTGGCAGCACGGCCACCGCCAACATCACGACGATCACGCAGTTGATCGTGGCCAGTCTGGCAGGCAAAGACCCGTCGGACTAGCACACGACCTTCGCCGCAAGCGACATCGCTGCGCTGACCACCACAGCGGTCAGTGCCGCGCAGGCCACGGTGCTGGCTGCGTTGAAGGGCAATGGTATCGACGCCACGGCTCTGGGCAACCCGATCACGGGCACCCTGGTCGCGACCAGTGGCAGCACGGCCGGCAATGCGCTTGACCAGTCGCTCGACACGCTCAACGCCAAGCTCGCAAGTTCGGGCGTGACGCTGGCGCAGCTGACCACCACCCTGTTGCAGAACCGACCGGCGGCCACCCCCAGCGGCACGCCCTCGGTGGCACTGGAGGTGGCGCTGCAGCCCAAGGCCGCCACCTGCGACGCCTTCCGCGCCGGCGGCGGTGAACTGATGCTGATGGCGGCTGGCGAAGACGGCACCTGGGCCAGCGCCACCCATGTCCGGACCCATACCCTGCCCGCCGTCGGCACGGTCGGCGCGACGTGGAAGCTCGGTGCGGTCAAGCTGCTGACCGACACGGTCTACGGCCCGACGGCACAATCGATATCGGAAAGCGGCAACACCATCACCTCGGTCGATGCAGTGAACAAGCTGACCACGCGCAATGCCATCGTCAACTTCACCGGGCCCGTGACGCGGCCCGAGACGCTCTACATCAACGCCGTGGCCGGCAACACCCGCCCCGGCTACGGCTGGCGGCGGCCGGACGTGGGCGTGAGCACCCGCGACGGGGCCATCGTCAATGTGTCCGAGTTCGTGACCCTGTCGCTGCGCGGCACCGGAATGACAGCTGTCGTGCTTCCGGGGACCACCCCCTTGGGCAGCAGCTTCGTCGTGTCGGTGGCCAAGCCTTGAGAATGGCGGCGCGCAGGTCGGACATGGCCTGCCGCCGCCCCAGCCTCAATCTCAGCCACATTGCCCCACGAAGCCGCAGGCGGTGCAGAACTCGCAGCCATCCTTGTGGATCAGCGTGTGGTTGCCGCATTCCGGGCAGGCCTTGCCGGCCATGCTGGCCAGGCCTGTGGATGCGGTCACGGGCGCGGGCGCCGCAGAGTCGCCAGCCGCCAACGCGGCGCCAGACCTGGCCGAGGGCGCTGCCAGGATGCCCAGCGCCTGCAGCGGCTGGCCTGCTTCGTCCAGCACGCCGAGCATCGCGTAGCGGTGGATGACCAGGCGGGCGATGTAGGCCACGGTGCTGGGCCAGGTCATCTGGCGGCGCTGGCCAGGCACCGGGGCCATGAAGTGGCCCAGCGGTTCACCCACGTTGAGCAGCTTGCGCAGCTTCATGCCGATCCAGGCCGGGTCCATCACCCGCATGTCCAGCGACAGCAGCCGGGCCAGGCCGTCGAAGGCGCGCGGGTAGTTGCCTGAAAAGCCGATGGCACAGGGCAGGGTCATGCTGCCGCCGTCGGGCCTGGGCAGGGCCACTTCCTTGAGCGTGACGGTGAAGGATTCACCGGTGGCCGGGTTGTCCACGTCGACCGACCAGGCCAGGGTGCCGGCGGTGCCGGTGCGCGGCTCGCTGCGGGAAAACATCGCGTCGATCACCGGTGTCGGGCCGCTCTCTTGCAGCGCGCCCAGCTGCTCGCAGCGCCAGCGGATCACCGCTGCGGTGGCCGCCACCACGCCGGGGAACAAGCGCTTGTCGCCGTTGGGCGGGAACGGCATCTCGAAGGCGCGCTCTTCGGCCACCGTGGCCAGCGCGTCCAGCTTCAGGCGCAGCCAGGCGGCGTCGTTGGTGCGCATGTCCATCGACAGGGTCTTGGCCAGCGCGCCCAGGCCGCGCGGCTGCTCGGCGCCGTTGACCCAGACCTCAAACGGCAGGTTGCGGCCGAACAGGCCGCCGTCGGGTCCGGCCTCGGCCGGCAGTTCACCGACGAAGAGCGAGAAGTCACCGAAGGGGTGCGCAATCAGGTAGCTCCAGGCCGGGTTGCCACCCGGCAGCTCGGGCCGGCCAGGCCAGCGCAGGCTGGCGGTCACGGCCGTGGGCAGGCGATCGAGTCGCAGGCGCTGGTTGGCCAGGTCGGCTGCGGGCAGGGCCAGGCGCGGCGTCGGCACGGCGGCGGCTGGGGCATCGGATGCCGGCGCGTCCACGCTCAGTACCGCGCCCAGCACGCTGTTGGGCCGGTAGGTGGCCAGGCCCTTCAGGCCCTGCTGCCAGGCCTGCAGGTACAGGCCCTGAAAGTCTTCATAGGGGTAGTCGACCGGCACGTTCACGGTCTTGGAGATGGACGTGTCGATGAACGGCGCCACCGCCGCCACCATCGCCGCATGGTCCTGCGCGCTCATTTCCAGCGCGGTGACAAAGGCCTCGGTCAGCGGCGCGTCTTCGCCCTTGAGGTGGCGGTACAAGCGCCAGGCATGGTCTTGCACCTGGTACTGCTTGAAGCTGTTGTCGGGCTCACGCTTCTTGCGCTTGTAGTGCCAGCTGAAGGCGGGTTCGATGCCGTTGCTGGCGTTGTCGGCAAAGGCCAGGCTGATGGTGCCGGTGGGCGCGATCGACAGCAGATGCGAATTGCGCAGGCCCTGGGCGCGGATCTTGTCCTTCAGCGCCACCGGCAGACGCGAGGCAAAGCTGCCTGAACTGCCCGCCGTCCGGCCGGACAAATACAGGTCGGCGTTGAAGAGCGGAAACGCGCCCAGCTCGGCCGCCATGTCGGCGCTGGCGCCGTAGGCCGCGTCGCGCATCACGGCCGAGATGCGCCGCGCCATCGCGCGTGCGGGCTCGCTGTCGTAGCGCAGGCCCAGCATCACCAGCGCGTCGCCCAGGCCGGTGAAGCCCAGGCCGACACGGCGCTTGGCCATCGCCTCGGCCTGCTGCTGCGGTAGCGGCCAGACGGTCACGTCCAGCACCCGGTCGAGCATGCGCGTGGCCACCGCGCAGACCTCGGCGAAACCGGTGTCGTCAAAGTCGGCGTCGGGCTCGAAGGGGCGCTGCACGAAGCGGGTCAAGTCGACGCTGCCCAGGCAGCAGCAGCCGTAGGGCGGCAAGGGTTGCTCGGCGCAGTTGTGCACGTACAGGCCGTTGGCGTCAAAGGCGTGCACTTGCTCGACGGTGACATCGAACACCGGCGCATCACCATCGGGCTCCAGGCTGTCCACGGTGGCCGTGAAGCGCTCGCGGTTGAGCTGGCGCCGGTAGCGGCCCAGCAATTCCGTCAACCGACTCGATTTGGCCTCGTCCTCGAAGCCTATGCGGTCGGCAAACAATGCCAGGTTGTCGCCACCGATGACCAATTCATGTGAGGCCTGCTGGGGGTAGGCAGGCTGGCCACCCCGCCCGTCCGGCAGCAGCGCCAGGCCCTGGGGCCGACGCTCGGTGTAGATCGTGGCAACCATGCCCAGACGCGCCAGCATGCGCTGCGCCGCCTGCAGCAGTGGCACATCGCTTTGCGTCAGGCGCACGCTCACACCCTTGCCCTGGTCACCCTGCACCGAGCCATCGGCGTCGAACAGGCCGCGCAGCACGCCGCAGCTGAACGCCGACGAAGCGGCCTCGATCGCAGGAGTGAGGGTCTTGTGTCCCGGCGCCATGCCGAGCTCGAGCGCCAGGTTTCTGATGGCTGCCAGCGACATCCGGCATTCGCCTCGCCCCGCGACCACGCGCTGCCAGCCGGCAAAGTCGGATCGGTGCGGCAGGCTGCGCGCCGCCGCTTCGGCCGCACGCATGATGCCGCTGGCGCCATGCGGCTCGGGCAGCGCATGGCCTGCGGACACCGCCCGCAGCTCGGGCGCCCAGACCGACAACACGGCCTTGTCGATGTTCAGCGTGCCATCACCGATCAGCAGCCCGATCAGGTAGCCCTCGGCCTCGGTGTGGGCGCCCTCCCAGCCGGCTGAGGCACGATGGTCGTGCAGCACCAGCTCATCGCCCGGACGCAGTTCGCCGGCCGCCACCCATTCGCTCTCGACCAGGTAGCGTGTCTTTCGGCTGACCCGGCGCACCGGGTGGTCGGGGGTCAGGCGCAGTGCCTGGCCTTCACGCATCTTCAGCCGCAAGACCGCCTTGTGGCCGGTGGCAAAAAAGCCCTCGGACTCGGTGCGAAAGGGCTTGCCGTCGACGATGGCGGTGAAGCGTTGGCCGATCAGGTCTCGGACCTGCCTCGGGCCCTTGCCGGTCATCACCCAGCTGTCGTCGGTGACGCACGGATTGGTCGCCGAAATCGACTCGCAGTAACCCAGGTTGTTGTCCTGGTTGATGCGGTCCAGAAACAGCACGCCGGGCTCGGCATGGTCGTAGGTGCTGCGCATGACCTGGTCCCACAGCTGGCGTGCGGGCACGCTGCGGTAGACCCATTGGCCGTCAGCGCGCTGGTGGGCACCGGCGGCCTTGAGCGCCGGGCCGGGCTCGGCCTTGTGCACCAGCTCGAACGCGGCATCGGCCTGCACTGCCTGCATGAAGGCGTCGGTGACGCCCACCGAGATGTTGAAGTTGCGCAGGTCGCCCGAGTCCTTGGCGCGGATGAAGGCCGACACATCGGGGTGGTCGCAGCGCAGCACGGCCATCTGCGCGCCGCGTCGGCTGCCAGCCGATTCCACCGTCTCGCAGCTGCGGTCAAACACGCGCATGTAGCTGACCGGGCCCGATGCGCTGCTGCGTGTGGGCGCGACCCATGCTCCGGCCGGGCGAATGCGCGAAAAATCGTAGCCCACACCGCCACCACGGCGCATGGTCTCGGCGGCCTCGGTCAGCGCGGTGTAGATGCCGGCGAAGCCTTCTTCGGCCTGCGAGATCGAGTCGCCCACCGGCTGCACGAAGCAGTTGATCAGCGTGGCCGCCAGCGGCGTGCCGGCGGCCGAATTGATGCGCCCGGCGGGGATGAAGCCACGGCGCTGGGCGTCGACAAAGCGCTGCTCCCATAGTGCGCGCTGATCAGGCGCCTCGGGCGCGGCCAGCGCGCGGGCCACGCGCCGGCGCACGTCGTCGATGCTGGTTTCGTCACCCTTGGCGTACTTCTCGGCCAGCACCTCGGCGCTGATGGGCTGGGGCGGCAGGTTGGCCAGGGTGGCCGCGCTGGCGTGTTCGTCGGCGGCGGTCACGGTGACCGGGTTGGAACGGGACGGCGTGGATTGAGAGTTCATGGTGAAGATGCTTTGAGATCGATCTCGGCGGAGGTCGCAGCGGGTGTGCGGCCGGGGTGCGGCCGGGGTGCGGCCGGGTGTGCTGCGGGGTGTGCCGATGGGGCGTTGAGCGGTGCGGCACGCCGGCTTGCTACGGGTCTGAGACGGCCATCGGCCTGCGCGCTGGCGCCCGCAGCTGACACAGCAGTCGGACTTGATGCGCCGCAGGCCTGGGCCGAAGAAAGGCTTGAGCTGATGGTTTATACAGTATTCTCGACCCACTTGGCCATCCTGTGTCGGCCATGGAAGGACGATCTCCCATGACTTTGCAGGCTTTGCTGGGCATCACCCTGCCCATTGTCCAGGCACCCATGGCCGGCGTGCAGGGCAGCGCCCTGGCGCTGGCGGTGTGCCATGCCGGCGCTCTGGGCTCGCTGCCCTGCGCCATGCTCAGCCCCGGCCTCTTGCAGCAGGAACTGGCCGCGCTGCAGGCCGGCACGGTGCGCCCGTTCAACCTCAATTTTTTCTGCCACCAGCCCCCCGCATCTGATGCGCAGGCCGAGCTGCAGTGGCGTGAGTTGCTCGCGCCCTACTTTCAGGAGCTGGGCCTGGACCCGGCGCAACGCAGCCCGGCTGCATCCCGCGCGCCCTTCAGCGCCGAGACCGCCGCGCTGCTGGCACCACACCGGCCACCGGTGCTGAGTTTTCACTTCGGCCTGCCCGAGCCGGCGCTGCTGGCCCAGGTCAAGTCCTGGGGCGCCAAGGTGATGGCCAGCGCCACTACCGTGGCCGAAGGCCTGTGGCTGCAGGAGCGTGGCGCCGATGTGGTCATTGCCCAGGGCCTGGAGGCCGGTGGCCACCGCGGCCACTTCTTGTCCGACGACCTGAGCGAGCAGATGGGCACCCTGGCCCTGGTGCCGCAGATGGTGGCTGCGTTGCGACTGCCGGTCGTCGCCGCCGGCGGCATCACCCATGCCGCCGGCGTGGCCGCCGCGATGGCACTGGGCGCGGCCGGCGTGCAGGTGGGCACGGCCTATCTGCTGTGCCCCGAGGCCACCACCAGCGATGTGCACCGCGCCGCCCTGGCCAGCCGCGCCGCCCAGCACACGGCGCTGACCCGGCTGTATACCGGCCGCCCGGCGCGCGGCATCGTCAACCGGCTGATGCGTGAGCTGGGCGCGATGAACCCGGCCGCGCCGGCGTTTCCGCTGGCCGCAAGCGCGCTGGCCGCGCTGCGCGCCCAGGCCGAGGCGATGGGTTCGGGCGACTTTTCGCCGCTGTGGGCGGGCCAGAACACCCGGGGCTGCCAGCCCCTGCCTGCGGCGCAGATCACCGCCGGCCTGGCCGCCGGCCTGCCCGGCCATGGCTGAGGCGCAGGCCCTGGCGGCGGCAACGCCGCACGTGGGCAAGCCGACCCGGGCCGACCCTTTCGCCACGCTGAACCCCCAGCAACGCCAGGCGGTAGAGCACCAGGGCGGCCCGCTGCTGGTGCTGGCCGGCGCCGGCTCGGGCAAGACCCTGACCCTGGCCGCCCGGGTGGTGCAGCGCGTGCTGGACGGCGCCGACCCGCAACGCCTGCTGCTGCTGACCTTTTCACGCCGCGCCGCGCAGCAGATGCAGCAGCGCGCCGGCCGGCTGCTGCACCAGGCGCTGGGCCTGCGCGCCGGCCAGCCTGCACCGCAACTGCCCTGGGCCGGCACCTTCCACAGCGTGGCCGCGCGCCTGCTGCGCGAACTGGCGCCGCACATCGGCCTGGCGCCGCAGTTCTCCATCATCGACCGCACCGACGCCGAAGACCAGATGGGCCTGGCCCGTGAGCGCCTGGGCCTGGCTGCCAGCACGCAGCGCTTTCCGCTCAAGGCCACCTGCATGGCCATCTATTCGCGCTGCGTCAACCGCCAGGCGCCGCTGGCCCAGGTGCTGGTGGAAGATTTTCCGTGGTGCGCCGGCAATGCGGCCGGGCTCAAAGCCCTGTTCGCCGCCTTTGTGTCCGACAAACTCGACCAGGTCACGCTGGACTATGACGACCTGCTGCTGGCCTGGCACCGGCTGATGCAGCAGCCCACGCTGGCCGCCCACCTGGGCGCGCGCTTTGACGATGTGCTGGTCGACGAATACCAGGACACCAACCGCCTGCAGGCCGACATCCTGCACGCGCTCAAACCCGATGGCCAGGGCCTGACCGTGGTGGGCGACGACGCGCAGGCCATCTACAGCTTTCGCGCCGCCGAAGTGGGCAACATCCTTGGCTTTGCGCAGCGCTTTGACCCACCCGCGCGGGTGGTGGCGCTGGAGCGCAACTACCGCAGCACCCAAGCCATTCTCGACGCGGCCAACGCGGTGATCGCGCTGTCGCCCGAGCGCCATGCCAAGTCGCTGTGGACCGACCGCATCTCGTCGCAGCGGCCGCGTCTGGTCACCGTGGAGGACGAACTCGACCAGGCCCGCAGCGTGGCCGACCAGGTGCTGGCGCAACGCGAACAAGGCCTGGCCTTGAAGCAGCAGGCCGTGCTGTTCCGCACCGGCAGCCACAGCGCCGCGCTGGAGCTGGAGCTGGTGCGGCGCAACATCCCCTTCGTCAAATACGGCGGGCTGAAGTTTCTCGAGGCTGCGCACCTCAAAGACCTGTTGGCCGTGCTGCGCTGGGCCCAGAACCCGCGCAGCCGGCTGGCGGGCTTTCGCGTGGCGCAGCTGGTGCCGGGCATCGGCCCGGCCGGTGTGCGCCGACTGCTCGATGCGATGGCCGCTGCACCCGACCCGCACGCCGCTCTGCAGGCCTTCACACCCCCGCCCAACGCCCAAAGTGAATGGCAGGCCTTGGCCGCGCTGCTGGCGCAACTGGCCCTGCCGCAATCACCCTGGCCAGACGAGCTTGCCGCCGTGCAGGCCTGGTACCTGCCGCATCTGCAGCGCCTGCACCCCGACGACGCGGCGGTACGGCTGGCCGACCTGGAGCAGTTGCAACGCATTGCCAACGGCTACCGCAACCGTGAACGCTTTCTGACCGAGCTCACGCTCGACCCGCCCGAGGCCAGCAGCGACGAGTCAGGCGTGCCGCACCTGGACGAGGACTACCTGATCCTGTCCACCCTGCACTCGGCCAAGGGCCAGGAATGGAGTGCGGTGACGATCCTGAACGTCGTCGACGGCTGCATGCCGGCCGACATGGCCACCGGCTCGGCGGCACAGATCGAGGAAGAACGCCGCTTGCTCTACGTCGGCATGACCCGTGCCCGCCACCAGCTCACGCTGATGGTGCCGCTGCGCTTTCACGTCAGCCAGCAGCACCGCCATGGCGATCGCCACCTTTATGGCGGGCTGTCGCGCTTCATTGCGCCCGCCGTAGCGGCCTGTTTTGAGCGCGTTGCGCCGGCCCCGCCAGCGGCCGTGGCCGCATGGGGCGTGGGCCTGGACATGGCAGCGGTGGACATCGCGGCAGGGCTGCGCCGGGCCTGGGACTGACCTGCGCAGGCCTTGCCCTGTCCATGAATGGCAGGCGGCTTGGGGCTCGTTGCTGACCTTCTCTGACCAGCCAGGTAGCTGACGGTTGATGTCTTGCGCTTGAGCGGAGGGGCGGGC
>JANOWE010000221.1:0-9916 GCA_031417735.1 Betaproteobacteria bacterium | reverse complement strand
TGCGGCCGGGTGGGGATGAATCGGCTAGCGCGGCGCAGTGGTGGGCGGGTGGGCGGGTGGGCGGGTGGGCGGGTGGGCGGGTGGACGGTCTGCAGCATGCGGGTCTCCCTGAAATGGGCGACTGGCGCTGCAACCGCTCCATCAGGTCCGTCGCCATGCGGGGCAGCTTCCCGCCAGCGGCGTCATTCCTTTCCATGACGGCAGGATCGGACGACGCGCCGGCCCGCAGCGGGTCCCGCCTTCCTCGTCATGGCATGGGCTACCGGCCGCCCACTACACTCCTGGGCCGGCGTGTGGCTGCATGCGCCCCTTGTTCCACAGCCCCTGGATCCACACCATGAACCGCTGTGTCCCGCAGGCCCTGACGGCCTGGACCTGCCCCTTGTTGTCTGCGCTGGCCCTGGCAGCCCTGCCCGCCGCTGCGCAAACCGGCCGCCCCTTCCCTGCCAACGCGCTGCGCGGCGAACTGCAGATCACCCAGCCGCCTGAGGCGCTGCTCAATGGTGATCCGGTGCGGCTGGCGCCCGGCGCCCGCATCCGTGGCGCCAACAACATGATGCAGATGTCGGCCGCCCTTGCTGGCCAGGACCTGCTGGTGCACTACACCCGCGAGCCGCAGGGCCTGTTGTTCAACATCTGGATCCTCACGCCCGAGGAGGCGGCCAACAAACCCTGGCCGCACAAGCCCGAGCAGGCCGAACGCTGGCTGTTCAACCCCGCAGCGCAAACCTGGACGCGGCGCTGAAGCGCCTACCGGCGCCCACCGGCGCCCACCGGCGCCCACACGAGACACACGATGAGCAAAAAAGTCTACATCCGCAGCTTTGGCTGCCAGATGAACGCCTACGACGCCGGCAAGATGGCCGACGTGATGCACGCCGCCGAAGGCTACGAGACCACCTCCGACCCCGAGCTGGCCGACCTGATCCTGTTCAACACCTGCTCGGTGCGCGAAAAGGCGCAGGAAAAAGTGTTTTCCGACCTGGGCCGCGTCAAGCACCTCAAGGCCAGGGGCGTGTTGATCGGCGTCGGTGGCTGCGTGGCCAGCCAGGAAGGCGCGGCGATCCTGGACCGCGCGCCCTATGTCGACGTGGTCTTCGGCCCGCAGACCCTGCACCGCCTGCCGCAGTTGCTGGCCAGCCGCAAGCAACTGGGCCAGCCCCAGGTCGACATCAGCTTCCCGGAAATCGAGAAGTTCGACCACCTGCCGCCGGCGCGGGTCGACGGCGTCTCGGCCTTCGTCTCGATCATGGAGGGCTGCAGCAAATACTGCTCGTACTGCGTCGTGCCCTACACCCGGGGCGAAGAGGTCAGCCGCCCGTTCGAGGACGTGCTGGTCGAGGTGGCAGGCCTGGCCGAACAGGGCGTGAAAGAGGTCACGCTGCTGGGCCAGAACGTCAATGGCTACCGAGGTCGCATCGGTGATGGCGCAGACATCGCCGACTTCGCGATGCTGCTCGACCATGTGCACGAGATCCCTGGCATCGAGCGCATGCGCTACACCACCAGCCACCCGAACGAGTTCGGCAGCCGGCTGATCGAGGCCTATGCCCGGCTGCCCAAGCTGGTCAACCACCTGCACCTGCCGGTGCAGCATGGCGCCGACCGCATCCTGATGGCGATGAAGCGGGGGTACACGGCGATGGAGTACAAGAGCTCGATTCGCAAGCTGCGCGCGATCCGGCCCGACATCAGCCTGTCCACCGACTTCATCGTCGGCTTCCCCGGCGAGACCGAGGACGATCACCAGCGCTCGCTGCGCCTGATCGAAGACCTGGGCTACGACGCCTCATTCAGCTTTGTCTTCAGCGCCCGCCCCGGCACGCCGGCCGCGGCCCTGCCCGACGACACGCCGCAGCCGCGCAAGCTCGAACGCCTGCAAGAGCTGCAGGCGCTGCTGGAGGTCAACGTGCAGCGCATCAGCGCCTCACGTGTGGACACCGTGCAGCGCATCCTGGTCGAAGGCCCCAGCCGCCGACTCGGCCCCAAGGGCACACCCGAGCTGATGGGCCGCACCGAGTGCAACCGCATCGTCAACTTTGACGGCGGGCCACTGGCATCGCGCCTGGTCGGCCAGATGATCGATGTGCGCATCGGCGCGGCGCTGCCACATTCGCTGCGCGGTGAACTGGTGCTGCAGGACAGCGCGATGCCCGTCTAGGCGCCTTGTCGGGCTTGGGATCAGCGCCGACCCCAGCCGCGCCACCACAGCGTGGCCGCAGCGACCACCACCATGCCGGCATAGCTTGCCATGCGGCCATCGCGGCCAAAGCCGATCAGTCCGGCCAGCGTGACCACCGCGGCGCCGCCGCTGACCCAGGCCACGGTGTTGCGCCAGGCCATGCCGGCCAGGTCTTGGCGCCACAGCAGCTTGGCCAGACTGGTCGCGATCAGGCCCAGGCCCAGCGCCGGGGCGAACAGATTGCACAGATGCCAGAAAGCGTCCAGGGGTCCCATCGATGAGGCCAATCACAAGGCAAGGTGGAGGCGATCAGGCTGCCGGCGGTGCTGGCCGCGCGGCACGCTTGACCTGCGTCAAGCCACCTGCACAGGGTGGGCGCAACGATCAGCTGCGACCACCCGTTCAAATTCTATAATCGACGCCTGATGTCGGTGTTCACCCTGGGCCTGAACCACCTGACCGCGCCGCTGGACCTGCGCGGTCGTTTTGCGTTCGCGCCCGAACAGCTCTCGCCCGCGCTGCGCGGCCTGCGTGAACGCCTGGCCAAGGCCTTGCCCGAGGCGGCTCTGCTGTCGACCTGCAACCGCACCGAGCTGTATGTGGCGGCCAACCCGCAGCAGGTGCGCGAACTGATCACCCCGGCGCTGGACTGGCTTGCCGTGCAGGGCCGGGTCAGCGGCGAGCAGCTCAGCGCCCACACCTATGTGCTGGAGCACCGCGAGGCCGCGCGCCATGCCTTCCGCGTCGCCTCGGGGCTTGATTCGATGGTGCTGGGCGAGCCGCAGATCCTGGGTCAGATGAAGCTGGCCGTGCGCGAAGCCGACGCCGCCGGCACCCTGGGCAGCACGCTGCACCAGCTGTTCCAGCGCTCGTTCGCGGTGGCCAAGGACGTGCGCAGTTCGACCGAGATCGGCGCTCATTCGGTCAGCATGGCCGCCGCAGCGGTGCGGCTGGCGGCGCAGTTGTTTGAAGACCTGGCCGACATCCATGTGCTGTTTGTTGGCGCCGGTGAAATGGTGGAACTGGTGGCCACCCACTTTGCGGCGCGTGCGCCCAAGTCCATGGCCATTGCCAACCGAACGCTGGAGCGCGGTGAAAAGCTGGCCAGCCGCTTCGGCGCCCAGGCGCTGCGCCTGTCCGACCTGCCCAATCGCCTGCATGAATTTGATGCCATCGTTTCCTGCACCGCCAGCAGCCTGCCCATCATCGGCCTGGGCGCCGTCAAGACCGCGCTGAAGGCCCGCCGCCACCGGCCGATGTTCATGGTCGACCTGGCCGTGCCGCGCGACATCGAGCCGCAGATCGCCGAATTGAGCGACATCTATCTCTACACCGTCGACGACCTGTCGGCCCTGGTGCAGACCGGCGGCGCAAAACGCCAGGCCGCCGTGGCCCAGGCCGAGGCCATCATCGACGCCGGTGTGCAGAGCTTTTCGCACTGGCTTGACCAGCGCGCCAGCGTGCCGCTGATCCAGGCCCTGCATGCCCAGACCGACGAATGGCGCGCGATCGAGATGGCCCGCGCCCGCAAGTTGCTGGCCAAGGGCGCCGACATCGACACCGTGCTGGACGCGCTGTCGCGGGGCCTGACCCAAAAGCTGCTGCACGGCACGCTGGCCGAACTGCACGGCAGCGACGGCGAGCAGCGCCTGCAGGTGGCGCAGACCGTGTCGCGGTTGTTCCTGCGCCAGACCAGCCGCAACCCGGCCGCCGACGAGCTTTAGCGGGCCTGCGCCCGCCCGCCGTCCGCGTGCACCACGCGGTGATCTACCGACCGTCGCCCCCGCCCCATGAGCCCCTCCCTCAGACAACAGCTGCAGCGCCTGGCCATGCGGCTGGACGAGCTCGACGCCCATCTCGCCGACCCCACGCTGGGTCAGGACATGACGCGCTTTCGCGCCGTGGCCAAGGAGCAGGCCGAGGTGTCGGGCCTGGTCGCACGCCACCAGGCCTACGAGCAGCGCGAAGCCGACCTGGCCGGCGCGCGCGGGCTGCTGGACGAACCCGAGATGGCTGAGCTGGCTCGCGAAGAGATCGGCGCCGCCGAGGCCGACCTCAGCCGCATGCTGGCCGAGATGCAGACCGCCCTGCTGCCGCAGGACCCCGACGACGCGCGCAACGCCTTCCTGGAAATCCGCGCCGGCGCCGGTGGGGATGAATCGGCGCTGTTTGCCGCCGACATCGCGCGCATGTATTTGCGCTACGTCGAACGCCGGGGCTGGCGCAGCGAGGTCATGAGCGAGAGCCTGTCCGACCTGGGCGGCTACAAGGACCTGGTGCTGCGCATCGAAGGCGACGGCGTCTACGGCCAGCTCAAATTCGAATCCGGCGGCCACCGTGTGCAGCGCGTACCGGCCACCGAGGCCCAGGGCCGCATTCACACCAGTGCCTGCACCGTGGTGGTGCTGCCCGAGCCGGACGAGGCGCAAGAGGTCACGCTGAACCCGGCCGATCTGCGCATCGACACCTACCGCGCCAGCGGCGCCGGTGGCCAGCACATCAACAAGACCGATTCGGCGGTGCGCATCACCCATGTGCCCAGCGGCCTGGTCGCCGAATGCCAGGACGACCGCAGCCAGCACCGCAACAAGGCCAAGGCCATGGCCGTGCTGCAGGCCCGGCTGCGCGACCGCGAGCGCATCGAACGCGAGGCCAAGGACGCTGCCCTGCGCAAGGGCCTGGTCGGCAGTGGCGACCGCAGTGACCGCATCCGCACCTACAACTTTCCGCAGGGCCGGCTCACCGACCACCGCATCAACCTCACGCTGTACAAGCTGGACAAGGTGATGGAGGGCGATCTGGCCGAGGTGCTGGCCGCCTTGCAGACGGCCCAGGCGCAAGACCAGCTGGCGGCGCTGGAGGGCAAGGCGTGAGCCTGGTTCCTTCGGCACAGGCGCAGGTCCATGTCGCCCGGGCGCTGGCCCATGCCGGCGCACAGGGTCTGGACCGGGTCGACGCCTTCGTGCTGCTGGGCCATGTGCTGGGCCGGCCCCGGGCCTGGTTGATTGCGCATGACGAGGCGGCGTTGACGGCACCGCAGTGGGCGGCCTTCGAAGCGGTCTGCGCCGAGCGCCAGCGCGGCATGCCGGTGGCCTATCTGGTGGGCCAGCGCGAATTTCATGGCTTGCTGCTGCAGGTCAGCCCGGCGGTGCTGGTACCCCGGCCCGATACCGAAACTCTGGTCGACTGGGCGCTGGACCTGCTGCCCATGCTGGCGACTGACCGGCCCCGCGTGCTGGACCTGGGCACCGGCAGCGGTGCGATTGCGCTGGCCGTGGCCCATGGCCATCCGGTTGCCGATGTCTGCGCCAGTGATGTCAGCGCCCAGGCGCTGGCCGTGGCCCAGGCCAACGCACAACGGCTGGGCCTGGCGCTGAACTGGCGCCAGGGCTCATGGTGGCAGGCCTGGCCGGGCGGTGAAACCTTCGATCTGGTGTTGAGTAACCCGCCCTACATCGCCGCCGGAGACCCACATCTGGCTGCGCTGGTGCATGAGCCCCTGCTGGCGCTGAGCCCGGGCGGCGACGGCCTGGACGCGCTGCGCGCCATCATCCAGGGCGCACCTCAACGCCTGCGGCCCGGCGGCTGGCTGCTGCTGGAGCATGGCCATGACCAGGCGCCCGCCGTGGCTGCCTTGTTGCGGGCCGCCGGCCTGGAACAGCCGCAGATGCGTCGCGACCTGGCCGGCCAGGACCGCTGCAGCGGCGCCAGGCAAGCCTGAACAGACACCCTCGGGCCAACGATGCACCAAGGCCTGCCGGCTGATCGGTGAAATTGCACCCCTTCTGCCCTGTCTCGCCCGCGCATCAAGGCGCCCCTGCGGGCAGCGCCGCAGCGTAGTATCGACAGCCAGGCTTCACCCAGTCCACCGCCCCTGCCCAAGCCGCAGCGCACCGCACCCCAGGAGAACACCATGCGCAAGACCCTGCTCGTGATCCTTGGCCTGGCGTTCGGCGCGCCGTCGATGGCCCAGGATCGTGGTCTCACCGCCACCGCCGAGGCCTTGGGTGGTCCGCGCTGGCAGGCCCGGTTCGAAAGTGAATTGCCGCTGCTCTCGCTTGGTCAGGGCCGGCCGGAGCCTTTGCTCGGGGCGATGCCTGGCACCCTGCGCCTGCTGGGTGACTACCAGTTCAACCTGCTGCGCCTGGGTGAAACCGGCGGCCTGCGCCTGACCGGCGGCGTGCTGATCAGCCTGCGTCCCAGCCAGGGCAGCACGGCGCAAGACCAGCGCGTGCTGGCCCAGGGCGCGATGGGCTACGCCGGCGTGGGCTATGCCTTTGGCAGCCAGCGTGGCTGGGGCTTCACGGCCGACCTGGGCCTGACGGGCCTGGCCCTGGGCAACGGCGCCGGCGACGCCGGCCCACCGCGCGAGCTGCGCGGCCAACCGGTGATCCGGCTCGGCGTGAACATGGCGTTCTGACTCGGCCCAGGGTCGGAACAGCGCCGGGCAAGCGCCCAAAGCGCCAGCAACAGCGGGGCCTTGTTGGGCCGGCACCCGGGGCGCAGCCTCATTGGCGTATAAAGTGCGGCTGTTCCAGACACCTGCACGCGCCGTTCAGAAGGCGCCAAACACACCATGACCGACACTCAACAGCGCATCGACAGCATCGTCAAGGGCAACCCCGTCGTGCTGTTCATGAAGGGCACGGCCCAGTTCCCGCAATGCGGCTTCTCCGGCCGTGCAATCCAACTCCTCAAAGCCAGCGGCGCGCCGTCACTGACCACGGTGAACGTGCTCGAAGACGACGCCATCCGCCAGGGCATCAAAGACTACGCCAACTGGCCGACCATTCCCCAGCTCTACATCGACGGCGAGTTCGTCGGCGGCTCGGACATCATGATGGAGATGTACGAGTCGGGTGAACTGCAGCAACTGCTGAGCAAGTGATTCCTGGCCAGGCCCGGTGCCCGGGCTGGGGCGGGTCGTGAGCGGCGCCCCGAGGAGGCTGGTGGTGGGCATCACCGGCGCCAGCGGCAGCATCTACGGCGTGCGGCTTCTGGCCCGCGCCCGTACGCTGGGCCTGGAAACACATCTGGTGGTCAGCGCTTCGGGCGTGCTCAACGCCCACCATGAACTGGGCCTGGACCGCCAGGCGCTGGCCGCAATGGCCGACCACCACCATGCCCCCGGCGACATCGGCGCCTGCGTGGCCAGCGGCAGTTTCGACACTGCCGCCATGGTGGTCGCGCCCTGCTCGATGAAAACGCTGGCCGCCATTGCCCATGGCTTTGGCGACAACCTGCTGACCCGCGCTGCCGACGTCACGCTCAAGGAGCGCCGCCGCCTGCTGCTGCTGGTGCGCGAAACCCCGTTCAACCTGGCCCATCTGCGCAACATGACGGCGGTGACCGAGATGGGCGGCATCATCTTTCCGCCGCTGCCGGCCTTCTACAACAAGCCGGCCAGCATCGACGAGATGGTCGACGACACGGTGGAGCGCGTGTTGCAACTGGCTGGTGCCGCCGACGCACGGCCCAAGACCTGGCCAGGCCTGCGGCCGCAGTAGACTAAACCAGCCACTGCCGGCGCGACGCCAACACTGCGTCCGGGTACGGCGCCTTGCCCCGGCTGCCGTTGTAGCGGCCCAGGGCCATGAACATGTCGCCGCGCTCGGCCGCCAGGTAGTGGCGCAGGATGACGCAGCCAAAGCGCAGATTGGTCTGCAGGTGGAACAAGCGCGACGCGTCGCCGTCCCCGATCAGCCGAGCCCAGAACGGCATCACCTGCATATAGCCGCGCGCGCCGGCTGAACTGACGGCGTATTTGCGAAAGCCGCTTTCGACCTGCACCAGGCCCAGCACCAGGGCGGGTTCCAGCCCGGCGCGGGCGCTCTCGTACCAAAGCGTCTGCAGGAAGTCGATGCGGGTCGCATGCTCGCTCTTGCGCCGCTTCAATCGGTCGCTGGCCATGCCCAGCCAGCGCAGATAGGCCAACCTGGCCTCGGTATCGGGAAACGCCGGGCGCGGCGGCTCGTCGCTGGCCACCGCCGCGCTGAGTGCGGTGCGCACCGCGTCGGACAAGGCCTCTTCGGCCTGGTTGCCGGCCTGCGCCGCCGGCCAGGCGCTGGCCGCCACAGCGGCCGCGGCCGCCTGCAGCACCCGCCGGCGACCGGTCATGCCGCCAGCAGGCCCTTGATCAACGCGGCCGCGTCGGCCAGCGGCGCCACCGCCGCCTGCTCGTCCCGCCGGCCCTGCAGTTCGACCGTGCCTGATTTCAGGCCCCGATCAGAAATCACCACGCGCTGCGGAATGCCGATCAGCTCCCAGTCGGCAAACATCGCGCCCGGGCGCTCGCCGCGGTCGTCGAGCAGCACGTCCACACCCAGCGCGGCCAGTGCGTCGTGCAACTGGTCGGCGGCCTCGCGCACGAGGTCGGACCGGTCGTAGCCGATGGCGCAGATCACGACCTCGAAGGGCGCGATCGAGGCCGGCCAGACGATGCCCTTGGCGTCGTGGCTCTGCTCGATGGCTGCAGCCACGATGCGAGTGACCCCGATGCCGTAGCAACCCATCTCGAAGGGTTTGGGCTTGCCGGTCTCGTCCAGGAAGTTGGCATTCATCGCCAGCGAGTACTTGGTACCGAGGTAGAACACATGGCCGACTTCGATGCCACGCTGGATCGCCAGCACACCGCGGCCGTCGGGCGACGGGTCACCCGCGACCACGTTGCGCAGGTCGACCACCAGGCTGGGCTCGGGCAGGTCGCGGCCCCAGTTCACGCCGGTGAAATGCACGTCGACCTCGTTGGCACCGCAGACAAAGTCGGCCATGGCCGCCACCGTGCGGTCGGCCACCACCGTCACCGGCTTGAGCAGGCCCACCGGGCCCAGGTAGCCGGGCTTGCAGCCGAAATGCTCTTCGATCTCGGCTGCGGTGGCAAACCGCCAGCCCGCCGTCAAGCCTGGCACTTTGCCGGCCTTGACCTCGTTCAGTGAATGGTCACCGCGCACCAGCAGCAGCCAGACGGTGGTCTTGACGATGGCGCCCTTGTCATCGAGCTCATCGCTGGCCAGCACCAGCGACTTCACCGTGCTCTGCAAGGGCAGGCCCAGCAGCTCGGCCACGTCGGCGCAGGTGGCCTTGCCCGGCGTGGGCGTGGCCACCATGGGCTGTGTGGCAGCCCTGCGCTCACCAGGGGCCAGCGCTTCGGCCAGCTCGATGTTGGCTGCGTAGTCGCTGTCGGGGCAGTACACGATGGCGTCTTCACCGGTGTCGGCAATGACCTGGAACTCATGCGACAGGTCACCGCCAATCGCGCCGGTGTCGGCCGCCACCGCGCGGTACCGCAGGCCGAAGCGGTCGAAGATGCGGCCGTAGGCGGCAAACATCGATTGGTAGCTCTTGCCCGCGGCTTCGGCGTCACGGTCGAAGGAATAGGCATCCTTCATCGTGAACTCGCGCCCCCGCATGATGCCGAAGCGTGGCCGGCGCTCGTCGCGGAACTTGGTCTGGATGTGGAAGAAGTTCTTCGGCAGCTGCTTGTAGCTGCGCAGCTCTTGCCGGGCGATGTCGGTCACCACCTCTTCGCTGGTGGGCTGAATGATGAAGTCGCGGTCATGGCGGTCTTTGACGCGCAGCAACTCGGGCCCCATCTTCTCGAAGCGGCCGGTCTCGCGCCACAGCTCGGCCGGCTGCACCACCGGCATCAGCAGTTCCACCGCGCCGGCGCGCACCATTTCTTCGCGGATGATGGCTTCGACCTTGCGGATCACCCGCAGGCCCATGGGCATGTAG
>JANOWE010000220.1:0-5871 GCA_031417735.1 Betaproteobacteria bacterium | reverse complement strand
CCTTGGAATTCAACACCGCATGCCACCGTGGTGACAGGAGCGGTGGGGTGGGTTGCCCTGTTCTGCGGAGGTAAAGACGGAGACAGCGCCCTGGCAGGGCGTTGTCGGGTGACACGCAGAAGAACAGGGCAGCCCGCCCCGCCGCTCACCCGCCAACCGATGAGTGTCAGCTGCCGAGCAACAACTCCAACAGCCGCAACGAGCCCGAAGCCGCCGTCGGGCTGCCCTTGCGCGGTGCCGCGCCCGAACCTTGCGTCGATTTCGTCGCCCGGTCCTACAGCCAGGACCCGCGATCGGCGCTACCGTGCGCAGGCAGCCCAAGGAGAAACATGCCATCGCCCCGTCGTGCCCGGTCGTCATCGCTCTTGACCCAATTTGCCGAACTGTCGTGGGCCGTTCCTCAGGTGGTGGCGCACCGCACGGCCCGCATGCTGATGGCCGGGCAATCGCCGTCGAAGCGGGACAAGAAGGAATTCAAGCAGATGGTCGATGAGAAGAGCGTCGCCTTCACGCAGTCCTGGCAGGCCATGGCGGTGCAGGCTGCGGTGGCCAACCAGGCCATTGTCAGGTCGATGTTTCAGTCGCTCTGGCCGTTGGGCGGGGGTCGGAAAACGGCTTCCGCGTTGGGCTCGCAGTTGAGCCGGGCGGCGACGTCCGTGCTCAGCAAGGGTCTGGATCCGGTGCACCGCAAGGCAGTGGCCAATGCCAAGCGCTTGTCCAGAACAAGGCGGGGCTGACCGTCGGGCTGCCGCTGTCTGTTCAGGCCGCGCCCGTCGTCGCCCCCTGCCGAAACCGCTCACGCACGGTGAGGTAGGCCTGCAGGTACTGTGGGAAGCGGTGCTCGCGCCAGGCCATCTTCAGCGCGTCGCTGATCACCGCTTCGGTCGGGTGCTGGCGAAAGCGCGACATCGACCAGCCGAAGCCGTAGGGGTTGTGGGCCTGGCTGCGCCACTGCGGCTGGGTCGCCAGCAGCAGC
The DNA here is from genome assembly GCA_031417735.1 of Betaproteobacteria bacterium. Lineage (GTDB taxonomy): Bacteria > Pseudomonadota > Gammaproteobacteria > Burkholderiales > Burkholderiaceae_C > Pseudaquabacterium. Next base: position 4,895 of record JANOWE010000220.1, on the reverse strand, counting down.
GACGCGGCGCGTTCCTGCAGAAACACCTTGCGCTGCGCGGCGCCCCCGGGGCCGGGGTAGCTGGTGGGCTGCACCAGGCGGGCGCGCAGCGCGGCATCGGGGCCATCGGCAGGGCCTTCACACAGCGCAAACAGAGCTTCGTTCAGGCCTAGCCATTCACGCCAGAACGCGGGCCGGGCGACGAAGTAGTTCGAGAAGACCACCTGCCTGGCGTCCATCACCAACTGGCGCAGCGGCACCGGGCGGCCGCTGTGGTGCAGGAACTGGTCGTAGGCGTCGATCAGGCCGGGATCGAAGGCCTCGCCCTGCTCGAACACATTGAGGAAAAAGGCGCCCATGTCGGGCTGGGGCGAGAACAGCAGCACGTCGGCCTGTGCCGCATGCTGCCGCACGAACTGCTGCACCTGGCCATGGTCCAGGCTGGTCTTGCTGCAGAACTTGGGCGAGAAGAAGCCGTAGAAGGCCTGTTCGTCCAATGTCTGCTCAAGCAGGTGGCGCCGGATCGGCCAGTACTCGAACCAGTCGGGGCGGGCGTTGTCCTGGTTGTCCAGAATGAGCCAGCCGTCCGGTATGCCGGCCAGGCTTTCAGGCGAATAGGCAATCTGGTACAGGTGCACGGCCACCGTCGGCGCCGGGCTGGCGCCGGGGGTGAAGGGTGCAATATGCGCGGCCGGGTCGGGCAGGGTGGTCATGGCCCCAGTCTAGGCAGGCGGGCGGCCGGCCATGCAGCGAACAGGGCCACCGGATGGTGGCTGTTCGCTGCGGGCCGGTCCCGGCAAGCCTTTAAAGCAGGTTCTGCTGCTGCAGGCGCATCAGTTCTTCTTCGACGCTGCTGCGCGCGCTCAGGTTGAGATGGCCGGTGGCGGCAAGCTGCTCGACGCCTGCCTGTGCCGCTGCGGCTGCGCTGCCTGCATGGCCGTTGGCAGCGCCTGTGGCTGCGCCGCCCAGAAGGTCGGGCGCAGGCTCGGTCAGCAACTCGCCAAGCTCCGGCGCCGGGACGGCTTGCTTGGCAAACCAGACGTCGACCATCTCATGACGCTGACCGTCGCTGCTGCCGTAGCTGCCGACCATGCCCAGCAGGTTGCCCTGGTCCATGGTGCTGGCCTTGCTGAAGTCCAGGTTCAGCTCGGTGACGCCGAAGTCGGCCAGGCCATGCAGTTCGCCGGCGTCGGTGATGCCGTTGCCGTTGGCGTCGACCCAGAGCTTGAGCTCGCCCCAGTCGGCATCGCTGACGCTGAGCTTGCCGTCGTGGTTGCCGTCCAGGTCGGCCATGGCGTTGAAGCCGGTACCCGCACGCTGGCCATTGGTCAGCCGGGTGGCGCCGCCGAAGAGCTCGGTCCCGTTGTTGATGATGCCGTCGCCGTTGATGTCGCGCACCAGCAGGCCGTCGCCCTTGTCGACCCAGCCGACCTGAGCCCGGTGGCCGGTGGCGGTGAGGTCGAACTGCACACCCTCGGCCGCCGACAGCGTTTTCACGCCGTTGCCGTCCAGGTCCAGCACGATCGGTGTGGCGGCCTGCAGGGCGACGACCTGGCTCGTCGTCATGTGCGCCAGCTGGTCGACCGTGAAGGCGTTGTACTGGGCCATGGTCATCGCCGCCAGGTCGCCGGTCTCGAAGGCCACGACCTGGGTCGTGGACAGCGCTTCGATCTGCTCGACCGTTAGCACCTGCACCTGGGCCGTGGTCAGCGCGGCGATGTCGGCGGTTTCGAAGGCGGCGATCTGGCTGCTGCTCAGGCTTGCCAGCTGGCCGGTGCTCAAGGCCGCGATCTGGCCGGTGGTCAGGGCCTGGATGTCGGCGGCATCAAAGGCCGTCAGCTGGTCGACGGTGAAGGCCCGCACGCTGGCGGTGGACAGCGCGGCCAGGTCGGCCGACTCGATGCCTGCGACCTGGTCGAACGACAGCGACGCGATCTGGCCCGTGCTCAACGCGGCCCACTGGCCGGTGCTCATCGAGGCCAGCTCGCCCGCCGTCAGGCCGGCCAGCTGGCTGGTGGTGAACGCGGCCACCTGCAGCGCACCGAAGCTGTTGAGCTGCTCGCTGCTCATCGCATGCAGCTGGGCGGTGCTGAAGGCGGCGATCTGGCTGACGCTCAGCGCGGCCAGGTCGGCGGTCTCCATCACCACCACGTCACCGGTCTCGATGGCGCGGATCTGGCTGGTGCTCAGCGCCACGAACTGGGCCGTGGTCAGTGCCACCACCGCTTCGGTGCTCAGCGCGGCAATGCCCGCCGTGCCCAGGGCACGGACCTGTGCGGCGCCCAGAGCGGCCACGTCGGCCACCTCCAGCGTCGCGATCTGCGCCGTGGTCAGCGCGGCGATCTGGCCGGTGCTCATGGCGGCGAACTGGGCCGTGCTCAGCGCATGGAGGTCGCTGCTGCCCAGGCTGCTGAGCTGGGCGGTGGTCAATGCGGCGACCTGATGCGTGCCCAGGCCGGCCCATTGCGCGTCGCCCAGGGCCTCGAGCTGCCTGCTGCTCAGGGCCACCAGCTGGGTCGTGCCCAGCGAGCGCAGGTCGCCGCTTTCCATCGCCGCCATGCCGGCGGTGGTGATGGCGGCGATCTGCCCGGTGCTCAGCGCGGCGACCTGGGCCGTGCTCAGCGCCACCAGCTCGGCGGTGGTCAGCGCGGCGATGCCGGCTGCGGTCAGGGCGCGGATCTGTGCCGTGTCGAGCGCGGCCAGATCGGCCGTTTCCAGCCCGGCGACCTGGGCCGTGGTCAGTGCCGCGATCTGCGCCGTGCGCAGTGCGCCGAACTGGCTGGCGTCCATGGCATTGAGCCTGGCGCCATCGATCAGCGCGATCTGGCCGGTGGTGAACGCGGCCACCTGGCCGGTGGTCAGGCCGGCCAGCTGGCTGCTGGTCAGCGCCTGGACCTGGGCGTCTTCGAGCACGCGGATGTGCTGGCTGCTCAGCGCGACCAGGCTGGTCGTGTTGAGCGTGACCAGGTCGGCGGTGTCGATGGCCTGCACCTGGCGTGTGGAAAGCGCGGCCATCTGGCTGGTGGTCAGCGCCTGCAGCTGGGTTGCGGTGAGCGCGGCGATGGCCAGGGTGCCGAAGGCCCGGATCTGGCCGGTCGACATCGCGGCCAGGTCGTCGGTTTCCAGCGCCGCCACTTGCGCGCTGGTCAGGCCGTAGAGCTGGCTGCTGGTCAGCGCCAGCACCTGGCTGGTGGTCAGGGCATTGAGCTTGACCGAGTCCAGGCCGCTGACCTGGCTGCTGCTCAGACCCGCAATCTGGCTGTCGGACAGGGTCACGATCTGGCCGCTGGTCAGGGCATTGAGCTGGCCTACATGGAAGGCGCGCAGCTGCGTCGCGGTCAGCACGGCCAGGTCGTCGGTCTGCAGTCCGGCCATGTCGCCGGTCTCGATCGCCGCCAGCTGGCTGGTGCCCAGGGCCACGACCTGGCTGGTGGTCATGGCCGCAAGTTGGGCCGTGCCCAGCGCAGCGATGCCTGCGGTGCTGATGGCGCGCACCTGGTTGGCGTCGAGCACGACCAGGTCACCGGTCTCCATGGCGCCAATCTGGCTGGCCGAGAGTTTGCCGATCTGGTTGCCGGTGAGCGAGGCCCACTGGCTGGTGCCGAGTTCGGCCAGGTGCTCGGCGCTGATGGCCGCGAGCTGGCTGGTGGCCAGGGCGGACAGCAGGCCGGTATCCAGGCCGGCGAGCTGGGTCGTTGTCAAAGCCCCGATCTGCGTCGTGCTCAGCGCATTGAGCTGCACTGCGCTGAGCGCGTTGATCGAGGCCGTGCCCAGCGCTTCCAGGTCAGCGGTTTCGATGGCGCGCAGCTGGCTGCTGCGCAGGGCACCGAGCTGGCTGCTGGTCAGCGTCCGCAGCTGGCCGGCGTCGAGCGCGGTGATGCCGGCGGCCGAGATCGCTGCCACCGCGCCGGTGCCCAGCGCGGCCAGGTCGGCGGTTTCGAAGCCGGCCACCTGGCTGGTCGACAGGCCGGCGATCTGGCCGCTGGACAGGCCGTCGAGCTGGCTGCTGCTCAGGCTGGCCAGGCTGGTGGCACTGATGGCTGACAGCTGGCTGGTGCTCAGCGCGGCCAATTGGCCGGTGCTCAGCGCGGCCAGCTGCAGCGTGGTGAAGGCCGCCATGTGGCCGCCGTTGAAGGCCTGCATCTGGCTGGCGCTGAGAACGCTCAGGTCCAGCGTTTGCAGGCCGGCAATGTCGGCCACGTCGATGGCCCGCAGCTGGGCGCTGGTCATGGCGGCGTACTGCTCGCTGCCCAAGGCGGCGAGCTGGGTGCTGCTCAGCGCGGTGATGCCGGCCGTGCTGATGGCCAGCACCTGGGCCGTGCCCAGGGCCACCAGGTCCACCGTCTGCATGGCGGCCCATTGCTCGGCCGACAGCCCGGCCACCTGGCCGGTGGTCAGCGTGGCGAACTGGCTGCTGGTCAGCTCGGCCAGATCGGTCGGGGTGATCATGCGCAGCTGCACCGTCGTCAGCGCGGTGAGCTGGGTCGACTCCAGGCTGGCGAGCTGCGTCGTGCTCAGATTGGCGATCTGGCTGGTGCCGAAGGCAGCGATCTGTGCCGCGCTCATCACATTGAGGTCGCGGGTCTCCAGCGCGGCGATGTCGCCCTGCTCGATGGCCCGGATCTGGCTGGTCGTCAGCGCGGCGATCTGGGCCGTGGACAGCGCGGTGACCAGGGTCTGCGTCAGCGCGGCGATGCCGCTGGTGCTGATGGCCACGGTCTGTGCGGCCGACAGCGCCGCCAGGTCGTCGGTCTGCAGGGCGATCCACTGCTCAGGCTGCAGCGCGGCGATCTGCGTGGTGGTCAGCGCGGCGAACTGGGCGGTGCCCAGCCCGATCACGTCGGCGACCTCCATCGCGGCGATCTGGCCGCTGCTCAGCGCGGTGATCTGGGCGGTCGCCAGCGAGGCGTACTGGC
>JANOWE010000219.1:0-5382 GCA_031417735.1 Betaproteobacteria bacterium | reverse complement strand
GTAGATCGGGCTCATGTTGCTTTGCTGCAGGCCAAAGCTGAACTGGATGCCGAAGAAGCCGACGTTCATGTTCACCACCTGCCAGAACGACAGGTGGGGCTTGACGGCATGCAGACCGGCGGCTGGCGCCTGGGCAGCAGGAATGGAAGTGGAGGTGATCACGCGGGGGCTTTGGGCTGGGTGACGGACACGGACTCGGACGCGGCGGCCGCCGGACGTCGGAGGTCGGGGCTCTCGGACAGGCGCGATCATCGTTCAAATGCAATCGATTGCAAGTACGGGAAATCCCGCCATCGGCAGCGCTGCTGCCGAACCGCACAGCGCAGACAGAAACGGCTCAGGGCCGATCGGTATGGGCAGGCAAGTGCGTGCGCGGCACGACCCTGACCACCGACATGCCGGCCCCCGGCAGCGCCCGCGCCCGCAGCTGCCCACAGCCGCCGTCCACGTCCTGCCCGGCCGACCGGCGCAGCTTGGTCAACACGCCGCGCTGGTGCAGGCGGCGCGCCATGGCCGCCGCGTGTGCCCAGGCCGGGCGCTCATAGTCCAGCCCGTCGACCCGGTTGTAGGGAATCAGGTTCAGCACGCCGTGGCGGCCGGCCAGCAGTGTGGCCAGGGCGTCGACCTCGTCGTCGCCGTCGTTCACCCCGGCCAGCAGCGTCCACTGGTACTGCACGGGGTAGCCGGTGGCGCGGGCGTAGGCGTCGGCTGCGGCCACCAGCTCGGCCGGGCTCAGGCGCGGCGCGTTGGGCAGCAGCTGTTCGCGCAGCGCGGGCTTGGTGGTGTGAAGTGAGAGCGCCAGCGCCGGCTTGACCGGCCCTTGCGGCAGGCGCTCGAACACCCGCGCGTCACCCACGGTGGAAAACACCAGGTTCTTGTGGCCGATGCCACCCGCCGTGCCCAGCAGCGTCATCGCGTCCATCACGTTGTCCAGGTTGTGCGCCGGCTCACCCATGCCCATGAACACCACTTTCTTCACCGGCCGCCGGGTCCGCGCCAACACCACCTGGGCCACGATCTCGGCACTGCCGACCTGGCGCAGCAGGCCGCTCTGGCCGGTCATGCAGAAGCGGCAGCCCACCGCGCAGCCGACCTGGCTCGACACGCACAAGCCGTCGCGTGGCAGCAGCACCGTCTCCACTGTCAGGCCGTCGGCCAGGGCCAGCAGCAGGCGCTCGGCACCGTCTTCGGACAGGTGCACCTGCTGCAGCGTGGCCAGCGCGGCGAGATCGGCGGCCAGGGCCGGCAGGTCGTCGCGCGCGGCGCGTGGCAGCCAATGCTCGACCGGCCGCGCGCCACCGTCCAGCGGCCTGGCGTTGACCCATTGCCGCAGCAGCCGCTGCTGGTGCGCCGGCGTGGCGCCCAGCGCGGCCAGACGTTGGCTGATCTGGGCTAGACGCATGGTTGGGGGGCAGGCGGAGGTATCGACAGCCGCACGGGCGCGGTGTGGCGGCGGCTCACCTGGGCCCGCATTGTGCCGCTGGGCCAGAATCGCCGACCTTGGCCACCGCCCCCTGCCCACCATGAAACCCGTGCCCCTGCTCAAAGCCCTGTGGTGCGCTGCGGCCCTGGCCGTGACGGCCGGGTGTGGCACGGCGCGGCCCGGGCCAGACGCCGTCCTGGCCACCGAGGCCTGGATCAGCCCGCCCGCTGCGCTGCGCTTGCAGGGCGTGCCAGCCCTGCACCGTCGCCTGGCCGACGATGTGGCGCCCTTCGCCGACGTGGCAGGCCATGTCTTCGTCGACTGGCACCCGCAGCGCCGTGAAATGCTGGTCAGCCACCGCGCCGAGGGCAGTGGCGTCAACCAGCTGTTCCACCTGACCGCTCCGCTGGCCACAGCCGAGCCGCTGACCGATGGCGTGGAGCCGGTCAGCCAGGCCTGGTTCGAGCCGCGCCAGGGCCGCAGCGTGGTCTTCATGCGTGGCAGCGGCGGCGACGAGGCCTACCAGCTCTACCGCCTGGACCCGCCCTCACGCCAGGCCGTCCAGCTGACCGAGCCCGGCCAGCGCCACAGCCTGCAGGCCTGGCTGCACCACAGCAGCCGGGCCATCGTGGCCTCGCTGCCGCTGGACCGCACGGCTACCGGCGGCAGCCGCAACGAGGTCAGCACCCGGCTGTGGCTGATGGACCCGGCCCGACCCGGCCAGGGCCAGCCGCTGGTCAGTCTGCCCGGCGGCGGCTGGGCGGTGGGCGCGGTCTCGCCCGACGACCGCCAGGCCGCGCTGCGGCGCCACCTGTCGGCCAATGAGTCCGAGGTCTGGCTGCTCGACCTGGCCAGCGGCCAGCGCCGCCAACTGCTGCCAGCGCCAGGTACAGCGCCGGCCAGCCATGAGCCGGACGAGTTCACGGCCGACGGCCGCCACCTCTACTTCAGCAGCGACGCTGCGGGCGAGTTCCGGACCCTGAACCGCCTGGCGCTGGACAGCGGGCAGGTCAGGCCCATCAGCGCCCACCTGAACTGGGACGTCGAAGACACAGCCGTCGCCGCCGGCGGTGGCACCCTGGCCCTGCGGCTCAATGTCGAAGGCCGCAGCGAGCTGCGAATGGTCAACGCCAGCAGCCTGCGCGAAACCACCGCGCCCGCACTGCCGCCTGGCAGCCTGACCCGGCTGGCCTTTCACCGCCAGCGCCAGGAACTGGCCTTCAGCCTGAGCAGCGCGCAAGGCCCGAACCAGGTCTTCAGCCTGGACCTGGCCAGCGGGCGTCATGAGCCCTGGACCCGGCCCCGGCTGCACCCCGCACTGGACACCGCCGCACTGACCGAGCAGCAGATCGTGCGCTGGACCAGTTTTGACGGCCGCAGCATCTCCGGCCTGCTGAACCGCCCGCCGGCACGCTTTGCCGGCCGCCGGCCGGTGCTGATCAACATCCACGGCGGGCCTGAGGCGCAGGCCCGGGTCGGCTTTGCCGGCCGCAACAACTACCTGCTGCAAGCGCTGGGCGTGGCCATCCTGCAGCCCAATGTGCGCGGCTCCAGCGGCTACGGCAAGACCTTTCTGGCGCTGGACAACGGCTTCCAACGCGAAGACGCGGTGAAGGACATCGGCGCCCTGCTGGACTGGATTGCAACCCAGCCCGACCTCGACCCGCAGCGCGTGGTGGTGGCCGGCGGCAGCTACGGCGGCTACATGAGCCTGGCCGTGGCTGCGGCCTATGCGCCGCGCATTGCCGGCGCCATCGACGTGGTCGGCATCTCGCATTTCTCGACCTTCTTGCAGCGCACCGAGAGCTACCGCCGCGACCTGCGCCGGGTCGAATATGGCGACGAGCGCGACCCGGCGATGCGCGCCTTTCACGAGCGCATCGCGCCGCTGAACAATGCGCAGCGCATCAGCAAACCGCTGCTGGTGGTACAGGGCAAGAATGACCCGCGCGTGCCCTACACCGAGGCCGAGCAGATCGTGGCCCGCGTGCGCGAGAGCGGCACGCCGGTGTGGTACCTGCTGGCCGACAACGAAGGCCATGGCTTTGCGCGCAAGGACAATGCCGATTTCCAGTTCTACACCACGGTCGAGTTCCTGCGCAGCACGCTGCTGGCGCCCGGCCCCGGCGCGACGGGCAAGCGCTGAGCATGGTCCATCCCCCCCCTGGCTGACCCGGAGACAAGCCTGATGCTGATGTCATTGATCAAGTGGCTGGCGATCGGCCTGGCCGTGCTGGCAGCGCTGCTGCTGATCGCCGGCCAGGCCGGCCTGCTGCAGGGCACGCCGCCGACCCACCTTGGCGTGGCGGGCGGCCGGCTCAAACCACCGTCCAGAACGCCCAACAGCGTGTCCAGCCAGGCCGGGCTGTATGCCGAGAACCCGGCGCAGGCCGCAGCCGCCATCGCGCCGCTGGCTTGGCCGGGCGCGCCGGCTGCGGCCATGCCCACATTGGCAGGGGTCATCGCCAGCATGCCCCGCGCCGTGTTGGTGGAGCAGCGCGCCGACTACCTCTATGCCCGCTTCACCTCCCGGCTGCTGGGCTTTGTCGACGACGCCGAGTTCTGGCTCGACCCGACGGGGCACCTGATCCAGGTGCGCTCGGCCTCGCGCCTGGGCCGCAAGGACTTTGGCGTCAACCGCCAGCGCATCGACCATATCCGCGCCATGCTGGCCACCGCCGGCTGAGACAATCCCGCCCATGCTCCGTTTTGAACTGCTGGCCACCGAAGGCCAGGCCCGCCGAGGCCGCTTGACGCTCAACCATGGCGCGGTCGAGACGCCGGTGTTCATGCCGGTGGGCACCTATGGCACGGTCAAGGGCGTGATGGCGCAGTCGCTGCACGACATGGGCGCGCAAATCATTCTGGGCAACACTTTCCACCTCTGGCTGCGGCCGGGGCTGGAGGTGATCGAGCGCTTCGGCGGCCTGCATGGCTTCGAGGGCTGGCACAAACCCATGCTCACCGATTCGGGTGGCTTCCAGGTCTGGAGCCTGGGCGGCGCCGACGGCCGTGGCCGCAAGATCAGCGAAGAAGGCGTGCGCTTTTCTTCGCCCGTCAACGGCGACAAGCTGCTGCTCACGCCCGAGGTCAGCATGCAGGTGCAGACCGCGCTGGACAGCGACATCGTGATGCAGTTCGACGAATGCACGCCCTACCAGACCGCCGGCGCGCTGACCACCGAAGCCCAGGCCCGCAGCTCGATGGAGCTGAGCCAGCGCTGGGCCCGGCGCTGCATCAGCGAATTCGAGCGCCTGGGCAACCGCAACGCGCTGTTCGGCATCGTCCAGGGCGGCATGTTCACCAGCCTGCGCGAAGAGTCGCTGGAAGCGCTGGTCGAGATGGACCTGCCTGGCTACGCCGTCGGTGGCGTCAGCGTGGGCGAGCCCAAGGACGAGATGCTGGCCATCATGGCCCACACGCCGCACCGCCTGCCGGCGAACAAGCCACGCTACCTGATGGGCGTGGGCACACCCGAAGACCTGGTCGAGGGCGTGGCCTGCGGCGTCGACATGTTCGATTGCGTGATGCCCACCCGCAACGCCCGCAACGGCCATTTGTTCACCCGCTTCGGCGACCTGCGCATCCGCAACGCCCGCCACAAGACCGACCCCCAGCCCATCGAGCTCGGCTGTGCTTGCATGGCCTGCGCCGGCAGCAGCGGTGCGAACGGCGACGCCGCCCCGGTCAGCCGCGCCTACCTGCACCACCTCGACCGCTGCGGCGAAATGCTGGGCCCGATGCTGACCAGCATCCACAACCTGCACTACTACCTGAACCTGATGCGCGAAGTGCGGCAAGCGCTGGACTTGGGCCAGTTCGAGGCCTTTCGCCGCCAATTCCACACCGACCGGGCACGCGGCGTCTAGTACTGCGACCCGGAGATATCGAGACATGAAACCGCGTCTTCGACCCGAGGGCGTCGTTGCAAATCCTCGCGATACCTACGGGTATCGCTG
>JANOWE010000218.1:0-14462 GCA_031417735.1 Betaproteobacteria bacterium | reverse complement strand
AGCTGCCCGAGCAGCCTTGGTTCGCGCCGCCACTGGCACCCACGCAGCCGCCGTCACCCGGTCAGCCGCAGGGCGATGTGCTGGTGCAAGCGCTCAAGACCGGGCTGTGGCGCCATGGTTCGGCCAGCGGGCCGATGGCCGAGGTGGTGGCCGGCAGCACCCGCTTCTGGACCGATGACGACCTTCAGGCCGCCGCGCTGTACCTGCGCAGCCTGACACCAGTGGACCGGCCCGCCTCACGCGCGGTGGCCGCGCCGGCCCTGCAGCGCGAGCTGGGCGCGGCGCTGTACACCGAGCATTGCGCGGCCTGCCATGGCGCACAGGGCCAGGGCGCGGCGGGTGCCTACCCGGCACTGGCCGGCAACGCCACGGTGCTGTCGCCCTATACCGGCAACCTGGTGCAAAGCCTGGTTCATGGCGGTTTCACGCCGGTCAGCCGCAACAACCCGCGGCCCTATGGCATGCCGCCGCAGGCGCTGTCCGACGCCGAACTGGCGGCCGTACTCAGCCACCTGCGCCAGTCCTGGGGCAACCAGGCCGGGCCATTGACCGAGCTGGATGTGATGCGCCAGCGCTGAAGCGCCGGCCGCCGCATCAGGCGCCGGCCTGGCCGGCGTCGACCAGGATGGCGCGGAAGTCGTTGACGTTGGTCAGTGTGGGCCCGGTGACCACCGCATCGCCCAGCGCGCCAAAAAAGCCATGGCCGTCGTTGTTGGCCAGGCTGTCCTGCGGCCGCAGGCCCAGCGCCCAGGCCCGGGCCAGCGAGTCGGGACCCAGCCGTGCGCCGGCGATCTCTTCCTGGCCGTCCACGCCGTCGGTGTCGCCGGCCAGGGCATGGATGCGTGGGTGGCCGTTCAGCGCCAGGCCCAGCGCGAGCAGAAATTCCACATTGCGTCCGCCCCGGCCGTTGCCTCGGAGGGTCACCGTGGTTTCGCCGCCGGACAGCAACACGCAGGGCGCGGGCACCGGCTGGTCGCGGCCGGCCACCTGCAGCGCCATGGCCGCCAGCACCTTGGCCACGTCGCGTGATTCGCCTTCGATGGCGTCGCCCAGAATCACCGGCGTCACACCGGCCTGGCGTGCCACCGACGCGGCCGCCTCCAGCGCCGCCTGCGGCGTGGCCACCATCACCGTGCGGGCGCCGGCCAGGCGCGGGTCGCCGGGCTTGACCGACTCACCTCGGCCGCTTTCCAGCACCTCGCGCACGTCGACCGGCAGGTCGATGCCATGGCGGTGCACGATGGCCAGGGCGTCGGCACAGGTGCTGGCGTCGGCCACGGTGGGGCCGGAGGCGATGTTGACCGGGTCGTCGCCCGGTACGTCGGAAATCAGCAAGGTCAGCACCCGCGCCGGGTGGCAGGCCGCAGCCAGCCGGCCACCCTTGATCGCCGACAGGTGGCGGCGCACGCAGTTCATCTCGCTGATGGTGGCGCCGCTGGCCAGCAGCGCGCGGTTCAACGCCTGCTTGTGGGCCAGGGTCAGACCCGGTGCCGGCAGCGGCAGCAGCGACGAGCCGCCACCCGAGATCAGGCACAGCACCAGGTCGTCGGCGTGCAGGCCCTGCACCAGCTGCAGCATGTCGTGCGCTGCGGCCAGACCCGCCGCGTCGGGCACCGGGTGCGCGGCTTCGACGATGCGGATGCGCTGGCAGGGCGCGGCATGGCCGTAGCGGGTCACGACCAAGCCCTCCAGGCGGTCCTGCGGGCCGGCCCAATGGGCCTCGACCACGCGTGCCATCTCGGCCGAGGCCTTGCCGGCGCCGATGACGATGAGGCGACCTGAGCCCAGCATGTCCGGCGTGGGCAGGTGGGGCGGCAGGCACAGGGCGGGCTGCGCCGAGGCGATCGCGGCGTCGAACAGGCTGCGCAAGAGCTCGGCCTGGGCCGAGGTGGGGGCAGTGGCCCCCGAGGTTTGGGTCGTCATGGCCAGAATTGTGCGGCCAAGGCAGCCCGACGCGTGATCGCCTTGGCTGTTGTGTGACCGCCACCCTGTCCGCGCTTGAGCACTGCATTCGTGGGGTTGATCACGATCGCCCCCCCATGAAGCCGGGCAACGCGCTTCTATACTGGTCTCGGCGGGCCATTCTGGCCCGCTCTGGCGTGGCGCCACCGCGCGCGCTGGCCCCTCGGTCTGCCCGCTGAGATGTCGCCACCTGCCCCCGCGCAGGGTCCTGGCGTGCCTTCAGACCGAAGCTGAATTCACTGTAAAGGCCTGCTCCATGAAACGATCGATCCGACCCGTTCGCCACGCTGCCGCCGCCACCTGGTGCAGGCGAGTCGCCGTGGCCGCGCTGGTGAACCTGGCGGCCATGCTGGCCATGCCCTTGGCAGCGCGCGCGGCCACGGTGATCGAAGTCCAGTCGGGCGACACCTTCTCGGCCATCGCCGCGCGCTTCACGGGTGGGCCGGGCTCCTGGCGCAAGGTCTACCGCGCCGATCTGAGCAAGCTGCCCAACCCTAACCTGATCACCGTGGGTATGCGCTTCGAGTTGGCCACCGACCCCGGCGGCGCCCAGTACCTGCGCCTGCTGGAAGCCGGTGCCGCAGGGTCGGCGGCCGCGTCACAAGCCCAGGTTGCTGCGCGGCCGGCTGTGGTGGCCGCCCCCGTCGCGGCGCCGCCCAGGCCTGCCCCGGCGCCTGCGCCGGCGGTGACCGCAGCACCTGCGTCTGCCCCGGTGGTGACCGCAGCGCCTGCGCCAGCTGCCGTGGCCACGCCCGAGCCCGTGCTGGCCGCGCCTGCGGGCGACGCACTGGTCATCGGCGTGCTGCCCAACATCGCCTCGGCGACGCTGCTGACACAGTACGAGCACATGAAGCAGTACCTGGAGCGCGTGACTGGCCAGAAGGTACGCATCGTCGTGCCGGCCAACTTCAAGGCCTTCTTCGACGCCATGGTGCGCGGCGACTACGACCTGTCGGTGGCGGCGCCGCACTTCGCGCGGCTGGCCCAGGTGGACCGCAACTTGGCTCCGCTGGTGGTGTTCGAGCCCGGCATCAACGCGCTGTTCGTGGCGCCCATCGAAGGCAGTGTCAGCAAGGTGGCCGACATTCGCGAGCGTACGCTGGCCTATGCCAACCCGCAGTCGCTGGTGGCGATGTACGGCCAGCAATGGCTGCGCAGCAACAACCTCGAACCCGGCCGCGATTTCGAGGTCAAGGCGGCCCGCACCGACCTGGGCGTCGGCCGCATGTTGCTGGTCGGCGACGCGGTGGCCGCGATCATGAGCAACGGCGAATTCCGCTCGATCCCGCCGGAAGAAAATGCGCGGCTGAAGATCGTCGAGGTGTTTGCGCGCATCCCGAACTTCATCATCGTGGCCCATCCGCGCATCGAGCGTGAGCGTCTGGTCAAGCTCAAGACCCAGCTCAAGGCCTTTCTGGCCGACGTCAAGGACGGCGTGCCCTTCGGCCGGTCCACCGGTTTCACCGCCGTGGTGGATGTCGACGAGGCCCAGATGCGTGACCTGGACCCATTTGTGCCCCAGACTCGCCGGGCCATGGGCCTGAGCAAGTAAACATTTCAACGCCGAAGCCATGGCCATGCGCATGAATCGACAACCCTGGGACGAAGGCGGCAGCATGGGCAATTCCATCACCGGAACGGGGCCGGACAGCGTGAGCTCGACTTCGCTGTCACCCGCGCTGTCGCGCGACATGGCGCTGATGTTCGGCCAGCTCGGCGTGCAGTCCTTTCGCGCGTCCGTGGTCGACCTGGAGTCGATGGCTTACCAGTCGGTGTGGAGCATCACCGAGCAGGGCGAGGTCAGCGACGACCATCCCGAGCGTGGCCTGGACAGCGCCTTCCCCGGCGCCATGGCCACCATCGCGCAGCTGCGCCAGGCTTCGGCCGTGCACACCGTGGTGCGCAAGCTCAGCCCTCGCCACTGGGCTTTTGCCTGGCGCATCGACGAGCGCCACGTGGCCGTGGCCGAGGCCCGCTACCGCGACCGCCGCGACCTGCAAAGTGATGCCGACACCGCCCTGGTGCGTTTGATCTGCGACACCGGCATCCGCGCCGGCAACGGCGACTCTGCCATCGCCGCGACCACCGCTGCCGACGACATTCCGCAGCTGATGTGGCCGCAGGTGGACCGCCGCCGCGCAGCGCGCGCTGGGGCCTCGCGGGGCCGGATGGCGGTGATCCTGGTCGGACTGACGGCCTTGCTGGCCCTGAGTGTGGCGTTGCTGGCCATTCCTGCCGCGCGCGATCAGACGGCCAACCAGAAGTCCGAGTCCAGCCGCTTTCTGGTCATGGCCGACAGCACGATGACGCAGAACCTGTCGGCAATGTTGGCCACCGGCGACTACGGCGATGTGCAGACCACCTTGTCCTCGTTCGAGAGCCTGGGCTATTTCGACGGCGCGGTGGTGACCAACGCACGCCAGCGTGTGATTGCCATCGCCGGTGCGGCCACCGGTGCGCGCATCGGCGATACCGTACCCGCCTCGCTGGCCGGCGCGGCACAGGTCTTCGACCTGATGCAGGGCAGCGACCGCAGTGGGCAGTTGCTGGTCACCCGGCCGCAGCCCAAGGACGTTGGCGGCGGGCGTACCAGCTTTTACCTGATGCTGGGTGCGGCGGTGCTGGCGTTTGCCTCGGCTGCGGCTCTGGCGGCGATGGTGCTGCCGCGCTTCCTGCGCCGCAACCGCGCCGGCGACTGAAACCGGGGCCGCTGGCCGCGCCCGCACCGGAGCGGCTGGCGGGCACCTGGCAGCCGCTCCGGTGCGAGGGCGGCGGGCGGGTCGGTCGGATCAGCGCCCGATGTCGCAGCCGTTGAACAAGGACTGGCAGCGTGCCAGCACCACCTGCCCGACCTGACGACCCAGCGCACGGCCGCGCAGGTCGCCACGCTCGAAGTGGATGCCGCCCAGGCGGCGTGAATAGCCTGCTGCGTCGGCCATGTCCTGCAGCGATTTCCAGTGAATCTTGATGTCGGTGGCCGGTGCGCTCGGCTCGGGGCCGATGCCGCCTGCCGGGAACACCAGCTTGAACTTGACCTTGTCGCCCCGCAGGCCGGTCATCACGGTGGCCGCAGCTGCGCTGAAGGTGCTGTGGCCCGAGACGAACTCGGAAAACGCAGGTGACGGCCTCGCAAAGCGCTGGTAGGGATGCCACTGCTCGCCGGGGATCGACTGCGTGCCCAGACCCGGGCCGGCCCAAGAGCGGATCATCTGGCCGCGGTAGGCGTAGCGGATGACGGTGATCGGGCGCCCGGTGTCGTAGGCGCGCTTGGCGTCCCAGGCTGCCACGCCGGCGTCGTGCACGGCCTGGCCCAAGGTGAAGAACAGCTTCACATCCTCGTCCAGGGTCTGCTTGTCCTGCTCGGAGACCAGCGCCGCGAACTGGGTCCACATGCCCGCAGGCGCCACGCTGCCGGGGTTGGCGGCCCAGTAGTCGATCTGCACCTTGTCCTCGTCGCTGAGGTTGGCGCTGAGGCTGATCAGTTCCGCCATCTCGGCACGGGTAGGCATGGCCTGGCCCAGCACAGGGCGAAACTGGGCACCATGGCGCAGTGCAAACGGCGTCACCTGGCCCCAGTGCGGCGTGATAAACCGCTGCACCCTGGGGTTGCTGCCGTCGTTGTCGGTCACGCGCAAGGGTTGCCAGCGCTCCGGGTAGAGCAGCACATCCGGGCCGTTCACCGGCACATAGCCGCTGGTGTCGGCATAGCCGGCCTGCTGGTTGCTGCCGTCGTTCGCGCGCAACAGTATCTGCACTTGGGCCGCCGACTGGCCCACCGCCATCGCGGTCAGTCCGCTCGACAGGGTGGTGGGGCGGCCGGCCATGGCCCGGTCCAGGGCTTGCGCGAACAGCGTGCTGCGGGTCGGGAACAGGTTCACCAGAACGCCGTGCGCGGCATGGCTGACGGCGATGGCCTTGCTGTCGACGGAGCTGCTAGCCGGCCCCAACTTCGTCAGGTAAGGCAAGGAAAATCCTGCCTGTGCGTCGTAGCTGGCCCAGGCGTTGTAGACCGCCTCGTAGACCATGGCGATCGCGCGCGCGGTCACGGTGGGCGCGGCCGACGCCGCAGCGATGGACGCGGTGAGCTGCTCGTTCCAGTCGGCGATCAGGCCATCGTCACTGCGGCTGCCGTCCTTGGGCTTGGCCAATGCCGGCAAGGCCCAGGCACCCGCCGTGGCCAGGCCTGCGCCATGCATCATGAAGCTTCGTCTTTTCATTCAAAGGCCTGCTTTCGTTCCGACTGCGACAGTGGCGCCTTGTCCAGCGGCCTGCGCCCTTGACGCAGGCGCGCACCCGGGGGCAGCGCCTGCAGGCCAGTCTAGGCAGTGCGGGCCGGGCCGGCACCCCGCAATCGGGGTCTTGCCCTGCAAGCAGGGGGGTCAAAGTTGCAAGCGCTGTAACGGCCTGCAATCGGTTTCAGGCTGGCTGCTGCTGACCAGGCTGGACATGCAGCAGTACCGCGCCCAGCACGACCAGGGCGATGCCCATGGCCCGCAGCGGCGTGACCTGTTCGGCGAACACCAGAATGCCGCAGGCCACGGTCAGCATATTGGCCAGGGCCAGTTGCAGTGGCACGATGACCGCTGCCCGCCCGCGTTGAAACGCGGCCTGCAGCAGCACCAGGCCGAACACATTGGCCAGCACCACGGCCAGCAGCAGCGGATCAAGCACGACCGTCCACGACAGCCAGGATTGATCGGCCGTGACTGAGCGCATGGTCAGGGCTTTGGTCAAGGCCGCGCCGGCGCCGAAGCACAGGCCCACCACAACCGCCAGGAACAGTTCGGATCTGGGGTGGCGCCGGCCCATCAGCAGCAGCACGGCAGCGGCCAGGCCTGCCAGGCCAATCAGCACGAACAAGCGGCCCAGGCTGAACTGGGCCTGCGCCGTGCTTTCGGCTTGCCACGACAAGGCCACCGCACCCAGCACCGTGGCCACCACGCCCAGCCATTCCATGGTGTGCAGTCGTTCACCCAGGAAGGCCACCGCCAGCAGCACCAGCACCATGTCGCCGGCTGACATCAGCGGTTGAACCAGGCTGATGTCGCCCATCGCCGTGGCCTGCACAAACAGCAGCCAGCCAGCGATGGTGCACAGCAGGCCGCCCACCCAGCGCCAGTCGGTGGCCAGCGCCAGCACCACCGCCCCGGCCTTGGCATGACCAATGCGGGGCTGGTGCTCGGCCGACACCTTCCATAGAAAGTAGCCAAGCTGGATCAGCAGCGTGGCGCTCAGTGCGACGGTGATGACGCTCATGGTCGGGCATGGTACGCCCGCGCCATGCTGCGGCTGGGCAGCGGTCGGCGGCTGCGGCAGCATCTTTGGCGTCAGCCCGAAGACGTTTGGCCAGGTCACGGGCTGGCATGATGGCGGGCTGTCCGAGCACCCTCAATGCACCCTGAATGGAGACCCCGCATGAACATCCCATCACTGCAAGACAAGGTCAGTGCCGAAGAATGGCAACTGCGCTGCGACCTGGCTGCGGCCTACCGGCTGGTGGCACTGCATGGCTGGAGCGACCTGATCTTCACCCATATCAGCGCGCGCATCGCGGGGCCCGAGCACCACTTCCTGATCAACCCCTATGGCCTGACGTTTGATGAGATCACCGCGTCATCGCTGATCCGCGTCGACCTGCAGGGCAACAAGCAGCAGGACAGCGATTTCCCGGTCAACCCGGCCGGCTTCACCATCCACAGCGCCGTGCACGAGGCGCGTGAGGACGCCGGTTGCGTGCTGCATGTGCACACCCGTGCCGGCGTGGGCGTGTCGGCGCAGCAGTGCGGCGTGCTGCCGATCTCGCAGCAGAGCACCTTCGTGCTGGCCTCGCTGGCCTACCACGACTATGAAGGCGTGGCCTTCCGCCCGGACGAGAAGCCGCGCCTGCAGGCTGATCTGGGCAACAAGAACTTTCTGCTGCTGCGCAACCATGGCCTGCTCACCGTGGGCCGCACGGTGCCCGACGCCTTCCTGGCCATGTACACCTTCGAGAACGCCTGCCAGATCCAGATCGCGGCCCAGGCCGGCGGCGCGCTGATCGAGGTCGATCCGGCGATCATCGCCACCACGGCCGAGGCCAGCCGCATCCAGAGCGGCGGCCTGGGCGGTGCCTTCATGTGGCCGGCCATGCTGCGCCGGCTGCACCGGCTGGACAGCAGCTACAAGACCTGAACCCCCAAGCCGCTTTCAGCGGCGCTTTTCCCTGACAAGCAAAGGAGACACACCATGAGCCATCAACCCTGGTTAGCCACCTACAAGAAGATCGGCCTGCCCGAGGACATCAACGCCCAGGCCCACACTTCGGTGGTGGCGATGCTGGACCAGGCGATGAAGCAGTTCGCCGACAAGCCGGCCTTCCGTTCGTTTGGCCAAACGCTGAGCTATGCCGACGTCGACCGCCTGTCGGGCGACTTCTGCGCCTGGCTGCAGCACAGCCTGGGCGTGAAGAAGGGCGACCGCGTGGCGGTGATGCTGCCCAACCTGCTGGCCTTTCCGATCGCGTTCCTGGGCATTGCCCGCGCCGGTGCGGTGCAGGTCAATGTCAACCCGCTGTACACCCCGCGTGAACTGCTGCACCAGTTGAAGGATTCGGGCAGCGACACCATCGTCATCTTCAACGGGTCCACGCCCACGCTGGGCGAGATCATCGCCGACAGCGGCATCAAGAACGTGGTCAACGTGGCCCCTGGCGACGGTGGCGCTGCGGCCCTGCCCAGCCCGCCGCTGGACGCACGGCTGACCGGCGCCGTGTCGTTTGCCGACGCACTGGCCGCAGGCGCCAAGCTCAAGCGCCAGCCGGTGGCGCTGACCAACGCCGACCTGCTGTTCCTGCAGTACACCGGCGGCACCACCGGCCTGAGCAAGGGCGCGGCGCTGAGCCACGGCAACCTGGTGGCCAACACCGAGCAGTTCAAGGCCATGATGGCCGGCGCGCTCAAAGATGGCGAAGAGGTGGTCGTCACCGCGATTCCGCTGTATCACATCTTCGCGCTGATGGTGAATTTCATCACCTACTTCTCGGTCGGCGCCGACAACTGGCTGGTGGCCAACCCGCGCGACATGGACGCCTTTGTCGGCGTGATGGAAAAGGCCAAGCCCACGGTGTTCATGGGCGTGAACACGCTGTACGCCGGCCTGACCATGCACCCGCGCATCACCGACATCGACCTCAAGTCGCTGCGCCTGTGCGGCGGTGGCGGTTCGGCCATCGTCGGCACCGTTTCCGACCGCTGGAAGGCCATCACCGGCACCTTCATCCGCGAGGGCTACGGCCTGTCCGAGACCAGCCCCATCGTCAGCTTCAACCCGCTGAACACGCAAGACTTCAACGGCACCACCGGCCTGCCGATGCCGGGCACCGACATCTTGCTGCTCGACGACGCCGGCGCCGAGGTGGCGCTTGGCCAGTCGGGCGAGGTGTGTGTGAAAGGCCCGCAGGTGATGCGGGGCTACTGGGAAAAGCCCGAGGCCAATGCAGCGGCCTTCACCGCCGACGGTTATTTCCGCACTGGCGACATCGGCCTGCTGACCGACGAGGGTTACCTGAAGATCGTTGACCGCAAGAAGGACATGGTGCTGGTCTCGGGCTTCAACGTCTTCCCGAACGAGATCGAGGCGGTGGCCAGCGCCTGCCCCGGCGTGGCCGAATGCGCCTGCGTGGGCGTGCCCGACGACAAGACCGGCGAGGCGCTGAAGCTGTTCGTCGTCAAGCGTCCTGATGCCGAATTGAGCGAAGAACAGCTCATCGCCCATTGCCGCAAGGAAATGACGGCCTACAAGGTGCCCAAGATCGTGCGCTTCATAGCCGCCCTGCCCAAGAGCACGGTGGGCAAGATCCTGCGCCGCGAACTGCGCGACGTGGCCTGAGCGGGGCGAGGCTCGGCACGGCGGCAAGGCGGATCATTCCTACACCGCATCGGCGTGCCTGCCGACCCCTGCGCTGGCCTGGAGGGTGGACAAACGGGGCTCGGCCATTGCGACGCCGAAACCACCCGCAGCCATCGGTTGTGGGTGATCCGCCAACCCGGCAGGCGCCTCGCCCGCCGCTTCAGGAGAATGTTCATGCTCGAAACCGTCAATCCCGTCAACGTCAGCACCAGCACCGCCACCGCCTACTCGGGCGAGTTGATCTCGTCGGAAAAAGTCGAAGGCACTTCGGTCTACAACAGCGCCGGCGACAAGCTCGGCAGTGTGGACGACCTGATCATCGACAAGCTGTCAGGCCGGGTGCACTACGCCGTGCTCGAGTTCGGCGGCTTCCTGGGCATCGGCACCGACCGCTACCCCATGCCCTGGAACATGCTGAAGTACGACACCGCCAAGGAAGGCTATGTGGTGCCACTGGACAAGGCCAGTCTCGACGACGCACCGCGCTACCCCGATGCCGACGTGCCGGTCTACGACCCCGCCTACGGCCGCCGCGTCAACGACTATTACGGCGTGGGTTGGTGAGCATGGCCCAAGGGCCTGGCCGGCCGGGGCCGGGGTCGGGGCCGGGCGCCGGCCGCGCATCCGCTGCGCCGCCGGCGCCTCTGCTGCGGCCGCATGAAATCGACCAGTCACCGGGCCAGGCCGGTGTGGCGCCCCGGCAGAAGATGCAGCAGGCGCGGCGCGATCTGGAGGCCGGACAGGTCGACACCGACCTGCACGCCACGCCCGGGCTGGACGCTGAGCGGCTGAAAGCGCTGGTCACACCGGTGAAGCCGCCGCCGGACCAGGTGCTGCCGGCAGCGCCGGCGTCGGCACCGCAGCCGGGTTCAAGGCCGGCCCGCAGCAAGCGCTGAAAAGCTTGGCGGCCGCGCTACAGCGCCTCGTCGAGCCATTCCACCCAGTGTTTGACCGGGGTGGCCGTGCCGCTTTGCAAATGGCCGATGCAGCCGATGTTGGCCGAAAGAATCGCCGTCGGCTGCAGCAGGCCGAGATGTTCGAGCTTGCGGTCACGCAACTGGTGCGCGAGCACCGGCTGCAGTACGCTGTAAGTGCCGGCTGAGCCGCAGCACAGGTGCGCTTCGTTCGGTGCCACCGACACCGTGGCGCCCAGCTCGCGCAGGGCGGCTTCAACGCCGCCACGCAACTGCTGGCCATGTTGCAGCGTGCAAGGTGGATGAAAGGCCAGCATGCCGTCGCCCGGGGTCTTGATCTTGGGTTTGAGCAGCGCCACCAGCTCGGGCAGCAGTTCGCTCAGGTCGCGGGTGAGCGCGCTGATCAGTCTGGCCTTGTCGGCATAGGCCGCATCAGCGGCCAGTGCATGGCCGTAGGCCTTGACCGTCACGCCGCAGCCCGAGGCGTTCATGACGATGGCTTCGACCTGGCCGGCCTCGACCTGCGGCCACCAGGCGTCGATGTTGCGGCGCATGTCGGCCAGGCCGCCGGCCTGGTCGCCCAGATGGGCGCGAATGGCGCCACAGCAGCCGGCCTTGGCGGCGACCAGGGTCTGGATGCCGGCGGCGTCCAGCACGCGTGCGGTGGCGGCATTGATGTTGGGCATCATCGCCGGCTGCACGCAGCCGGCCAGCAGCAGCACCTTGCGTGCATGTTCGGTCTTGGGCCAGTCGTGGGCGCGCGCTGGAGCGGCGCCGGGCACCTTGTCCTTCAGCGCCGCCGGCAGCAAGGGCCGGACCAGCTTGCCCAGGGCCATGGCCGGATTGAACAGCGGCGAGGTCAGGCCTTCCTTGAGCAGCCAGCGCGGCAGCCGTTCACTGGCCGGCCTGGGCACCTGGGCGTCGACCACACGGCGGCCAATCTCTACCAGGTCGCCATAGTTGACACCACTGGGGCAGGTTGATTCGCAGTTGCGGCAGGTCAGGCAGCGGTCCAGGTGCAGCTGCGTGGCGCGCGTGGGTGTGGCACCTTCGAGCACCTGCTTGATCAGGTAGATGCGCCCACGCGGTCCGTCCAGCTCGTCGCCCAGCAGCTGGTAGGTCGGGCAGGTGGCGGTGCAGAAGCCGCAATGCACACATTTGCGCAGAATGGCCTCGGCGGCCTGGCCATCGGCCGTGCCCTGGTGGGCGGGGGCTAGCTTGGTTTGCATCGCGGGTTTCAGTTCAGGTCGGTCAGCGCAGGTCAGTGCAGGCGGTAGGCAAGCAGCCAATAGTGGTCGTACTGCAGCCATTGCGGCGAATGGGCGCGCGGCCCCAGCATGGCGATGGCGGCCTCGGCCGTGGGGAAGTTCTTCAGCACCTCATGGCTGCTGCCGTCGTCCAGCCGGCGCTGCTGGTAGCTGTTGCCGGCGTCGTCGGTGCGGCTGATGGCCGTGCTGTTGCCGGGCACAAAGCGGTTGTCCAGCATCACCACCCGCGCGCCAGGTTCCAGCCGGTCGTGCAGCAGCGCCAGCCAGTCCGGCAACTGCCGCAGCGGCACATGGCTCCACCAGCAGCCGGTGAAGGCGGCGTCAAAGCGTTCTTGCTGCAGCTCGGCCAGGGTGTAGGCGTCCACCGTCTGCCATTGCACGCAGGCCGGCATGCCGGGCTTGGCCCGGGCCACGGCCAGGGTTTCGGGGCTCAGGTCGGTGGCGCGCCAATGTCGGGCATGGGCCGCGCCATGGGGGGTCCACCAGCCGGTGCCGCAGGCGACTTCCAGCACCCGGCGGCCGGCAAAGGGCCCGGCCGGGTCGGCCAGCCAGGCCTCCATGGCCCGCAGGTCGGCCTGGCGTTCGGGTTTGAAATACACCCGTTCGTAGGTGGCCGCTCGCTTGGTGTAATAGGCGGCCATGCTGGCGGCGCTGGCTTGCGCAGCAGTTTTCATGCTCACAAGCCGGGGTAGAGCCGGCCGGGGTTGAACACCCGGTCGGGGTCGAAGGCGGTTTTCAGCGACTGGTGGATGCGCGCCAGTGGTGCCGACAGCGGCGTCATGGCTCCGCCGGCCTTGTGGCCACGGAATGCGGTGGCATGGCCGCCCACCGCTGAGGCCGCCTCACGCAGCAAAGCGGCCGGCGCGGTGGTGACCACCCAGCGCTGGGCACCGCCCCATTCGACCAGATGCTCACCGGGCAGCACCATGGCCGGCGTGGTGGCCGGCACCGACAGCCGCCACAGGGTGGCGCCTGACACGATGGCCTGCTGGGCGGTGGCAAAGAACTCGTCGCGGTGGTCACGCAGCCCGGTCCAGAACTGCTCGGCCAGCGGGGCGGCTATGACATCGCCGCCCAGCGCCTTGATGGCCGCCTGCACCGCTGCGTCGGCACCAGCCAGGCGCAACACCAGCATGCCGCTCCACCAGGCGCTGGCGTTGAGCGGCAGTGGCAGGCCGCGCCAGCGGCCCAGACGCTGCAGGGCCAGCGCCTCGCCCAGTTCGAAACGCAGCGTGGCGCTGGCCATGGGCTGGGGCAGCACCTTGAGCGAGACCTCGCAGATCAGGCCCAGCATGCCCATCGAGCCGGCCAGCAGACGCGACACGTCGTAGCCGGCCACGTTTTTCATCACCTGGCCGCCAAAGCTCAGCAGCTCGGCCCGGCCGTTGAGCAGGGTCGCGCCCAGCAGGTGTTCACGCACGCCGCCCACTGCTGCGCGCGACGGCCCGGCCAGGCCGGCCGCGACCATGCCGCCCACCGTGCCGCCGGCGGAAAACCGGGGCGGGTCGAAGGGCAGGTGCTGGCCTTTTTCGGCCAGTGCGGCTTCCAGCTCGGCCAGCGGTGTGCCGGCGCGCGCGGTCACCACCAGCTCACTGGGCTCGTAGCTGCTGATGCCGCACAAGGGCCGCACGTCCAGCCAGCGTGCCGGTTCGCGCGCGGGCGCCTCGCCGTAAAAGGCCTTGCTCAGGCCGCCCCGGATGTTCAGCGGCGACCTGGCGGTCCTGGCTTGGCGAACCTGGTCGATGAGTGCCTGCAGCGCCGGGTCGGCCTGCAGGCCGCTGAGGTCGGGCGCCACTTAAAAACGCTCCAGTTCGGGAAAGGGCAGCAGGCCCCTCCTGACATGCATGCGGCCGTATTCGGCGCAGCGCTGCAGCGTGGGGATGACCTTGCCCGGGTTGAGCAGGCCGGCGGGGTCGAAGGCGGCCTTGAGCGCCAACATCTGGGCCCGTTCTTCGGGCGAGAACTGTACGCACATCGAGCTGAGTTTTTCCACCCCCACGCCATGCTCACCGGTCACCGTGCCGCCCATGGCCACGCTGGTTTCCAGAATCTCGGCGCCGAACAGTTCACAGCGGTGCAGCTGGTCGGGGTCGTTCGCGTCGAACAGGATCAGTGGGTGCAGGTTGCCGTCGCCGGCATGGAAGACGTTGCAGCAGCGCAGGCCGTATTTCTTCTCCATCTCGGCGATGGCGAGCAGGATGTCGGCCAGGCGCTTGCGCGGAATGGTCGAGTCCATGCACATGTAGTCGGGGCTGATGCGCCCGCTGGCCGGGAAGGCGTTCTTGCGCCCGCTCCAGAAGGTCAGCCGCTGGGCCTCGTTTTCGCTGACCGCCAGGCGGGTGGCGCCGTTGGCCTGCAGCACGGTGGTCATGCGGCCGATCTCTTCTGCCACCTCTTCGGGCGTGCCATCGCTCTCGCAGAGCAGGATGGC